>CAJCCF010000667.1 GCA_903960845.1 uncultured Verrucomicrobiota bacterium
CGCAGCCGGACACTTCCGGTGATGTCTTTGGCGAGATCAATTCCCTCATCATCGGCACCAACATGAGCATCACTGCCACGCTCACACTGAAGGGAGTGAAGGTCATTTTCAAAGGCAGCCTCATTGGCACCAGCTCCACGCTCACCGCCACCGCCGCACCCTTTGGCACCATGACACTCACGCTGGACGCCATCAATGCGCTCGATGTCCAGGGCATCATCGGCAGCCTAACCGGCACCGGTTTCAACAGTCAGATCGTGGCCCGCCGCGCCGACCTCTACAGTGCTACAAACAAGCACCCAAACGCCGGCACCTATACCTGGGCGATAACGCGCCCGCACAACTTCTTCGCTGGCAGCACCATCGCCCACGCCTACGGCACTCTTGTCGTTGATGTTGCTGGTAAGGCCACCATGACGGTCTGCAACGAGGATGGAACGAAGCTCACTTGGAGTGGCTATGTCGCGCTCGGCGGCACCATGGCCATAACGCTGCAGAACAAGCGCCGTCAGTTCAATCATCCCCAGGGAGACGAATTCCTGCATGGCACATTCACCTTTGCCGACAATGCCAAGACCGACATCCATGGCGACATCCAGTCGAGCAATGAGGTTGCCATGAAGTCCACCTATAACCTCATCGGCAGCCGTTATCAGAAGCCCGCCGCAGGCCAGACCGTATTCCCCCTGCCCACGGGTCCGGGTCCAAACGCCATGCTCTACTTTGACCGGGACTATGCACATCTCCAAATACCGGACAGGTTCGTGACCATCAATGCAGCGAACACTATCTCAGCTCCTGGCGTAGACGCTGCGGACAAATGCACCGCCAGTATCAATCTGACGACAGGCACCTTCGCAGGCACCGTTGCCGAACTCACCCGCACTGCCAGGGCGCATCAGTTCAAGTTTGACGGCGTCATGCTGCAAAAGCAGAACCGCGGTATCGGCGTTTACCATCCACCCGCCTTCATCAACAGCCCCTTCCAACCCGGCCCCGTTCAGATCTTCCCGCTTCGACAGGATGGCTACTACATCTCCAGTCCGGCCATCGTGACGGCCATCGTTGGCGAGCTTTTTGAATACCAGATCGCCGCCACGGTCGATACCTCCCCCACCTACAGCGTGCGCGGCCCCCTGGCCGAGGGGCTGAGTGTGAACAGTTCCACCGGCCTCATCTCCGGCACCCCCACAAAGACGGGCACTGCGATCGTCATGATCATGGCCACTGACAGTAGCGGCATCTCCGCCGACCGCATGATCCGCATCCAGGTCCGCACTCTCCAGGAAGCCCTCATGGGCAGCTACCTTGGCCTCGTGAAAGAAGCGAGTCCACAGCGGCAAAGCAGCGGCATCCTCGCTCTCACGCTCGGCAAGACCTGGAGTTTCACCGCCAGCCTGACCATCGACGGTATGAAGTATCCTCTCAGCGGCAGCTTCCCGCTCGCCACCCGCACCTGGACCGGCGGAATCGTCAAACCTGGACTCAACTACCAGATCAGCCTCCAGCTCACGAACACTGGCATCACCGGCACCCTCACCGAGGCAGGCAAAGGCATCTCCGCCACGCTACTGCTGGATCGCAACGACTACGACAAGACCTACGACCCCTGCCCCAACGCCGGTTACTACACCCTCGCCCTCCCCGGCAGCGCCAGCGACCCCCTGCCCGGTGGCGACGGCTGGGGCACGATGACAGTCACCCCCGATGGCAAAGCCGCCCTCGTCATCACCCATGGCGACGGCTTTAAGACCACCTTCGCCAGCGTCGTCGCCCGCCGCAGCGGTCTGCCCATCCTGCCGATCTATGTGAACCTCTACACCACCCTCATCAAAGGAGCCGTCTGTGGTGAAGCCACCTTCCGCGATGAGCCAGGTATCAGCGATCTCGACGCCACTGCCCTCCACTGGTGGAAGCCCGCCAACGCCAAAGACAAGCTCTACCCGGGCGGCTTCAGCGGTCTGCTCACCCTCCTCGGAGCCATTTACACCAAGCCTGCCACTGACACACGAACCTTGGGTCTCCCGCCGCCCTCATCACCCTCGCGAGCGGAGACCTCGCCCTCTCCCCCGCTCAGCGCAGCGTCGTCTGGAGCACGAAGAACCTCATCACCTACAGCGGACTCGACAAGTTTACCCTAACCATCAACAGCGTCGCTGGCACCTTCACAGGCAGCTTCCCGCATGTGCTCAGCGGCAAGACACTCACCACCACCTTCAGCGGAGCCCTTCTGCAAAAGCCTAACTTCGGTTACGGCCAGTATCTCGGCAATGCGCAGACCGGCTCTGTCAGCATCGGAGCACAGACGCCCTGAGTCAGCACCGCAGAAAGAAGATACGGCGAGCATGGGATGCACTCCCCATCGCGTATGAGGTTCATGCGCTACCTCGTCCTCGCTCTTCTCAGTCTCCAAGTACACGCCGCCGACTTCCGTGTTGGGGCCGCCCAGGTGGACATCACGCCGAAGAATGGCACGCCCATGGCCGGCTATTACAAGTTCCGTGCCGTCAGCGGTGTGCTCGATCCGATCTTTGTGAAAACCATCGTGGTGGAGCAGGACGGACGCCATGCAGCCATGGTCGTGCTTGATCTCGCCGGCACCACCCGCCCCATCGTCGAGGCCGCCCGCAAGGCGGTGCAGGAGCAATGTGGCATCGAGGGCGATCACGTGATGATCTCAGCCACCCACACCCATACCGGGCCGCAACTGGCGCGCGGTTCGCTGATGGATGACCTCACGAAAGCCAACTCGCCACCGGGTCTGGAATACATGAACGCCCTGCCCGGCCTGATCGCGCAATCCGTGAAGGAGGCAAAGGCCAGACTCACCGCCGTTCAACCCTCGGCGGCGGCGGGCAAAGCGGAAGGCATCAGCTTCAACCGCCGTGTGCTGCGCGACGGCGTCACCCAGGCGATCTGGCAGCCGCAAAAAATCAATCCGGCCACCGAGCGCCCCGCCGGGCCGATTGATCCCGAAGTCGGCGTGCTCGTCTTTCAGGCCGACGGCAAACCCGTCGCCAGTTACCTGAATTTCGCCATGCATCCGACGAGTGTCGGTGGCGGACTGAGCATTTCCGCCGATTACCCGGGCGTCTTTACCAGGCTTGTCCGCGAGCGTCACGGCCCCGGCATGGTCGCCCTGTTTGCCAATGGTTGCTGTGGCAACATCAATCACGGTGACTACATCACCCATCAACGCCGCAGCACGCTGCAACTCGGCACCGCGCTCGCAGACGCCGCCACCGCGGCATGGCCGGACCTGAAACCGCTAACCAGTTTTGCTCCACGAGTCCGCTCCGAGCAGGTCACCCTGCAACGCCGCAAATTCAGCGAAGCCGAAATCGCCAGGGCCAGGGACATCGCCGCACGCATGATGACCCAAAGTCTCGGCACCGTGCCGATGGCCGAGGCCGTGTGCATCCTGGAAACCGAGACCAAAAAAGACGTGCCACTCGTCGTCGAAGTGCAGTGCATCTGCTTCAGCGATGACCTCGCCATCATTTCCCTGCCGGGTGAGATCTTCGTCGAGCTCGGTCTCGCCATCAAAAAAGCCTCCCCGTTCAAGCACACGCTGATCGCTGAACTCGCCAATGGCAGCATGGGTTACGTCCCGAATCGCGAGGCCTACCCGCAGGGCAACTATGAGATCGTCAGCGCCCGAGGTGAAGCGGGCAGCGGCGAGAAACTCGTCGAAGTCGCGCTCAAACTGCTGCGTGAAGTGAAAGCCGGCAAGTGATGCGCGGCGAATGCAGATCAAGACGATTTCAGATAAGCTGATCATCCCGCGAAAAAGTCGATGCCCGGCACGTTGTTAAGGTGATGAAGAAATCTGAATCCCAACGTTCTCAAACGCAAACCAGCCCCCATGAACTTCACGTCCAGGACGCCGCCAGAGCCAGCAGGCAGGCCGGGGAAAGAGATAAGGATCCGCTGAATCGCCGCGGTTTTTTGAGCAGGCTCAGCCTGGCTTCCATCACCGCCGCAGTCGGAGCGGAGATCGTTTTTGCTGACAAAATGCCCGCCGGTCTGATCCCCGCCGCACTGGCTCAGGGCGCGGAGCCCATGAGCATCGCCGGTAAAGACGGACTCAGCATCTTCAACAACCGCCCGCTGGTGGCTGAAACACCAGCCCACCTTCTGGATGACGAGATCACGCCGGCGAAATACCTCTTCGTGCGCAACAACGGCCTGTCCCCTGCCCCGGAGTTGCTTGATCCGGCCAAGTGGACGCTGGAGATCGCTGGTGAAAGCTGCGAGAAGCCTGTGACGCTGACTCTGAATGAGCTGAAGCAGAAGTTCAAACATCACACCCTGCAAATGGTGCTGGAATGCGCGGGCAATGGCCGCAGTGAATTCAACCCGCCCGCCACGGGCAATCAATGGACCACCGGAGGCGTTGGCTGCCCGACCTGGACCGGTGTGCGTCTGCGTGATGTGCTTGAGCACGCCGGGATCAAATCGGATGCCGTTTACATCGGCTACTACGGTGCCGATCTGCACCTTTCCGGCGATGTTAAAAAATCCTCCATCTCGCGCGGCGTGCCGATCAAGAAGGCGCTGGAAAACGAGTCGCTGCTCGTCTTTGCCATGAATGGCCAGGACATCCCGATGGAGAACGGAGCTCCGCTGCGCCTGATGTTTGGCGGCTGGCCAGCCTCGACCTGCGGCAAGTGGGTGAAGAAGATCGTCATCCGCGACCGCGAGCACGACGGCGAAAAAATGACGGGGCACTCCTACCGCATGCCGCGCTATCCCGTGGCTCCAGGCACCAAGGTGCCGGCAGAGGACATGGTCATCATCGAGACCATGCCGGTGAAGTCCCTCATCACCTTGCCAAAATCCGGCATCACGCATCCGGTCAGCGAAGAACTCACCGTGCGCGGCCACGCATGGACGGGTGAAGGCGATATCCGCGAGGTGCACGTCTCACTCGATTTCGGCAGCACCTGGCAGAAAGCGGAGGTGCGCGCGCCCGCCAACCGCTACGCATGGCAACACTGGAGCACGACACTGCGGCTCACCAAAAAAGGCTACTACGAGATCTGGGCGCGCGCCCTGGACAGCCGGGGCCACAGCCAGCCCATGGTGCTTCCGGGCTGGAATCCTGAAGGCTACCTGAACAACTCCTGCCACCGCATCGCCATCCAAGCCGTCTGAGCCATGTCCACTCTCCGTCTACTTTTTCTGGCTCTCATCAGTCTTCCCGCCCTGGCAGCGGAAGCACCGATCCCGCTCGACCCTGCCACGGGCATGAAAATCGCCAATGACTGGGAACTGGTGCGCAATCACTGTGTCATCTGTCATTCCTCCCAAACATTTCTGCGCCAGCGAGCCACGGAGGCCAATTGGACCTCGGTGCTGGAATGGATGCAGAAACACGGCGGCCTGTGGAAGCTCGATCCTGAGGTGGAAAAGAAGATCATCAAATACCTCGCCGCCAACTATGGCCCGGGCCCTGCCGGAAATTACCGGCGCGCGCCCATCTCCGCCACACTCATGCCGCCCAATCCCTACGCCACCGAGGCGCGTCTGGAGGCCGAGGCCAGGCAGAAGCAGGGCATCGTTCAGCCACCGGCCGGCAAGTAATCACGCGAGCACGGCCTTCACCACATGGCTCGGCTCCACGCCGGTCAGGCGGAAATCGAGCCCCTGAGAGCGGAAGGTGAAACGCTCGTGATCAATGCCAAGCAGGTGCATGACCGTGGCATGCAGATCACGAACATGAACCGGATTTTCAGCGACGTTGTAGCTGAAATCATCCGTGGCTCCATAGGTCATGCCCGGCTTCACACCACCACCTGCCATCCACATGGTGTAGCAGCGCGGATGGTGGTCGCGCCCGGCCTCCGGGCTGTCCCATTTCCCCTGCCCCGCCACCCCACGGCCGAATTCACCGCCCCAGATGACGAGTGTTTCATCGAGCAGACCGCGTTGCTTCAAATCCTTGATCAGCGCCGCGCTTGGCTGATCGGTGTCACGGCAGCGCGCACTGCACCAGCTCGGCAGACGGCTGTGGTGATCCCAGTCAGGATGAAAAAGCTGAATGAACCGCACGCCGCGCTCCGCAAGCCGCCGCGCGAGGATGCAGTTCGCCGCGTAGCTGCCGGCACGCCGTGAATCCGGCCCATAAATGTCGAACACGTGCTCAGGCTCGTCCCCCAGATCGGTCAGTTCCGGCACACTGGCCTGCATCCGGTACGCCATCTCATACTGCCGGATGCGCGTGGTGATTTCAGGATCATGCGTCTGCTCAAAGTGCTGTTGATTCAACTCCGCCAGGCCGTCCAGCATCCCGCGCCGGAGATGGCGCGGCAGTCCCTCGGGATCACTGAGATACAGCACCGGATCTTTGGAATTGCGCAGCTTCACCCCCTGATAGCGCGATGGCAGAAAGCCGCTGCCCCAGTAGTGATCATAGAGCGGTTGATCGCTCGGCCGCTGCATCTTGGAGATGAGCACGAGGTAGTCGGGCAGATTCCGGTTCATGCTGCCGAGACCGTAGCTGATCCACGCGCCCATGCTTGGACGGCCTGGAAGCTGATGCCCGGTGAGAAACTGTGTCATCGCCGGCGCATGATTGATCTGATCGGTGGTCATCGATTTGATGAAACACAGATCATCCGCCACTCCGCCCAGATGCGGCAGCCATTCGCCGATCGTCGCGCCGCTTTGTCCGTGCCTGGAAAATTTCGTGATGCCCGGCAGGATGAGTTGCTTTTGGTTAGCGGTCATCGTCGTGAGACGCTGTCCCTGGCGCACCGATTCCGGCAGCTCCCGCCCGGCCCACTGCATGAGTCCTGGCTTGTGATCAAACAACTCCAGCTGCGACGGGCCGCCCGATTGCGTGAGAAAGATCACCCGCTTCGCCTTCGGCGCAAAATGCGGCAGGTGCGGCAATCCGACGACCTCGCTTTCCGCTCCCCGCGCCAGCATCGAATGCAACGCCATCGCACCCACGGAGACGCCCGTGCACTGGCCGAGGAAATAGCGGCGGGCGACAGATGCGCGCCTGGAAGCGAACGTCGAACGCTCAACGCTGAACATTGAACGTTCAACATCTGGTCGAAAAGACTGATCATTGAATCTGGAGGCCTCAGAGGATGGAATCATTGGGAACTGGTCTTGCGCATCTGCGCAGTGCGAATGCTGGAGTAAAAGATACGAATGAGTTCATCAGTCTCTTGAAGAAGCGCTTGGTTATCTGAGAGACTTTTAGTCAGTGGCACCCTTTGAGAGACCTTTAACCAGCGGGACGCCTCGCGAAGTTCCTTTAGAGCCACGCGCATCTTGTGAATGAAGTCCTTCGTCGATTCCGCCGACTGCGCCTCTCCGTGATGAGCCATCGGCGAACTACCCGACCGCAAAAGCTGCCCTCCCACATGCTTTCCAGCATCCGTTTTGATCATCTTCTCCGTAAACCGGATAATTTTCACCACATAATCCAAGAGCCTCTCTTCAAGATCATACTTCTCATTCATGCTTCTTTTTCGTTTTTAGTTATTTGTTAGACGTTGTGGTTTAAATCGTTCGCTGTTCGCTGTTCGCTGTTCGCTGTTCGCTGTTCGATGTTCGATGTTCGATGTTCGATGTTCGATGTTCGATGTTCGATGTTCGATGTTCGATGTTCGATGCTCACCCTTCCCTCCGCAGTTTATAGGGATAGACGCCGCCGCTGTTCCACTGGCAGACGTAAAGGTCGGCGGCGCTGTCCACACAGACGTCGTGGCAGTTGTTGAAGACGGGCTTGTGCTGAAGCATCACTTTCAAGCGTCCCTCTTCATAGACGGGTGGCAGTCCGCCCGGGTTGGACAGGACTTTGCCGGCTTCATCCAAAATCGTCACAAAGCCGCGCCCCTGCCACATGCGGTAATCATCAGGTCTGGCACCGAAGCACACGCCTGAATAGAGATGTTTCCCGTGAATGACCGGACGACTGACATAGGCTCCCGGCAGATACACGCCGCGCACATGCTCGCCTTCAAGCGTGAACCAGTTGAACTCATTGCGGATGCGTTCAGTAACCACGAGCAATGGCGAGCCTCCGCGTGTGTCGAGGGCGATGCCATGGGCCTGCATGAACTTGCCCGGGTTCACCGGTTGTGTGCTCTTGCCGCCGAATTTGCTGATGAATTTGCCCGCCTTGTCATAACGCAGCACGAACTGCGAGCCGTAACCATCCGCCACATAAATGTCCCCGTTGGGAGCGACGGCGGTTTCAGTCGGACTGTAGAGTTCGGTTGGTTTGTAGGCACCCACCTTTGATGGGTGCGGCAGTTCCAGAACGATTTGACCATCAAGCGTGGCCTTCACCACACGACCGGCCCCAGGATCGGTGAGGTAGAGGAACTCCTTCCCGTCCGCTTCGCTGTGCAGCGTGAGACCATGAGCTCCGGAGAGTCCCAGTGTCCACGTGCCAAGCAGCGCGCCTTTCACATCGTGAATGAGCACGTTGTTTTGTTTGTGATTGGTGAGAAGAAACAGGCGGCCATCCGCGGCCTGCACCATCTCGTGGCAATCCTTCACCGGAGCCTTCGCCGGATCAGCCTGGCTCCACAGCTTGTCCACCCGGTAGCGAAACGCGCCATGACCAACGGTCTCGCCGTGGAACTCGGGCGCCGTCTTGCTCTGAGCCTGGAGGTAAGGCATGGCGATGGCTGAAGCCGCACCCAGAGTGAAGCGGCGGCGGTTCAAGGAAGAGGAAGTGATCATGGGGTGAATGGGTTCAAACGAGAATGTCCTTGATGAGCTTCGCGCCCTCAACGCCACTGAGTCGCGCATCCAGTCCCTGGAATTTGAAACTGAACGCATCGTGCTTGATGCCAAGCTGATGCAGCATCGTGGCGTGGATGTCGTGAACGGTCGTGATCTTGTCGATGGCCGCGTAGCCGAGATCATCCGAGGCTCCATGGACAATGCCACCCCGAATACCCGCGCCGGCCATCCACACTGACATGGCTTTGTTATGATGATCACGACCACTGCCGCCCTGCGACATCGGCGTGCGGCCAAACTCGCCGGCCCAGACAATGAGCGTCTCTTCAAGCATGCCGCGCTGTTTGAGATCAGTGATCAGCGCCATGCAGGCGCGGTCGATCTCCTGAGCCTTGAGTGCCACGCCCTCCTTCACACCACCGTGATGGTCCCAGTCCTTGTGGTAGAGCTGGATGAAGCGCGTGCCGCGCTCGGCCAATCGGCGCGCAAGCAGGCAGTTGGAGGCGAAGGAACCATCGCCCGGCTGGCAGCCGTAAAGCTCGAGCGTCTTCGCGCCTTCACCGCTCACATCCATCAGTTCAGGCACGCTGGCCTGCATTTGAAAGGCCATTTCGTACTGCGCGATGCGGGTGGCGATTTCGGGATCATCCACAAGCGTGTCATGCTGTTTGTTCAGCGCGTTGATGGCGGCCACATCACTGCCCTGCCGTTCGCGGGTGATGCCGCCCGGATTGGTGAGATACAAAACCGGATCACCCTTGGCGCGAAGCTGCACCCCTTGATATTTCGAGGGCAGAAAGCCGCTGCTCCACTGCCGCGCAGCGATGGGTTGATTCTGTCCGCCCTTGCCGAGGGAGGTGAGCACCACAAAACCCGGCAGATCCGCCGCCTCGGTGCCGAGTCCATACGTGATCCACGAGCCCATGCTTGGCCGCCCGGCGATCTGCGAGCCGGTGTTCATGAACATGTGCGCCGGGTCGTGATTGATCGCGTCCGTGGTCATGGAGCGGATCAGGCAGATGTCATCGATCACGGAACCGATCTGTGGAAACAGTTCGCAGATCTCGATCTGGTTTTTCCCGAACTTCGCAAACTTGTGCTGCGGACCGAAGCACATCAGTTTTTGCCCCTGCAATTGCGCGAGCTGCTGGCCTTTGGTGAAGGATTCAGGCATCGGCTTGCCGTGCATTTCAGCGAGCTTCGGCTTCGGATCAAACGTCTCCAAATGCGATGGCCCGCCCGCCATCGTCAGCCAGATGACGCGCTTTGCTTTCTGAGGCAGCGGCAGTGTACCCAGCACGCCACGCATCGGCGCAGCCATGGCTGGCTTCATCAACGAAGCGAGCGCGACAGCTCCGAGCCCCTGGGATGCTCTGCCGAGAAAAGCGCGACGATGGAGTGATGTGAGTGTGTTCATGGTTTTTTGGAACTGGGTTTCTTGCCGATATTTTTCAGCTCTTCTTCGGTCCACATCATCATACGGCCTTTGTTTTGCTCGCGGATGGCGGTGACAGCTTTCGTTTCGACAGGCGAGCCGTTGTGCTCCCACTCGCGGCGGAGGTAGGTGAGCACGCCGGCGATGTCTTCGTCGGTGAGTTGCGGCAGCGGGGGCATGGCGAGGTTGTAGGTTCGACCGCTGACCTTCACGGGGCCAGCGAGGCCATGCATGACGATGCGGGCGAGGATGTCGGACTTGCCAAGCACCCATTCGCTGTCGACCAGCGGCGGCGCGAGACCGTCGAGGCCGAAGCCATGCGGCTGGTGGCAGGCAGCGCAGAGGGTGGCGTAGATCGTTCTGCCTTTCTCAAACAAAGCTGTCTGTGCCTCGGTGAGTGGCTTGATGACTGGCGGCGGCGGTGCGCCGGGTTTGCCGGGCCATGCGAGACGGGCCTCGACGCTGGCAAAGAGCTTTGCGCTCGTCTTGTCGCTCATCGCGGACTTGAGTGTCTTCAGAGATGCGGGCGCGGCATCGAGCCAAAGCAGTTTTGGTGGCGTCTTGGATTTGGGATCGCCGCTGGTGGCGAGACCTTTGATGGCGGCAACTTGCATCGCTCCGGCCTGCGGCTGCGCCGCGGCGAGATCGAGCAGTTCTTCAAACGGTCCGGCCTTGCCCGCCTGCGCGACGAGCGCGGCCAGCGACTCGATCACGGGCAGGATTTGCGCGCTGTTGTCTTTCGTGAGCTGTGCGGCGAGCACTTTCGCAAACGCAGCCTCTTTGCCACGGAGTCCGGTGAGCGCGCCTTCACGGACGAGTGTGTTCTTGCCGCTGCTGGCGAGCAACTTCGCCACGGCGGCATCAGCATCAGGAAGATTGAGCGAGGTGAGCTTGATAGCGAGATGCGCGAGCACGAGCGGCTGTTTCTCAGTCGTGATGGCGATCAAATCGGGTGCCATGTCCCGCGGGGCGATGCGCACGGCGGCAGCACGCACTTGAGTGTCTTTGTCCGTCAAAAGAGGGCGCAGCAGGTCCGGCGTGATCGCAGCAAGGCCATCAAGCGTCCACAGCGAGTGCAGGCGGGCAAGCGCGTTTTCGTTATGCAGCATCTCCTTCAAAGCAGGCACGGTGGAGGCATCGCCAGACTCGACGATGAGACGCTGCACGGTGTCGCGCACCCAGCCGTTGGCGTGGGTGAGCAGCTTCACGTCTTTGCTCACTTTTACCGGCTTGGCAGCGCCACCTTCCGGCACGATGCGCCAGATGCGGCCCATGTTGAAGGGCTGCTGGAGCTTCCGCGCCTCGATGTTCGCGATGAGGTAATGCGTGAGGAAGCTCTGGTGCTGGATGATGCCGCGATACATGTCCACGAGGTAAAGCGCGCCATCGGGGCCGTTCGCGGCCTGCACGGGGCGGAAGCGCTCATCGGTGGAGGTGAGAAATTCCGTTGCCTTCGCGGTGTTGGTGGCCTTCGGGATGCCGTCGGTCTCGCTCATGCTGAAGCGCTTCACCAAGTTCGCGCAGGGCTCAGGAACGAAGGCATTGCCGCGATACGCCGATGGAAAAGCGCCGCCGCGATAAATGAGCGCACCACAAGTGCCGGTGGGTCTCGTCAGCTTGCCGTCAGCGCTCAACGTTTTCGCATCGTAGCCACGATTCACACCCGGCGTGGGATGCGATGGATACAGCGCCTGATCAGCGGCGAGCTTGGCATTGATGCTGGCGGCGGTGCGTAGCAGCGGGTTCTTCGTGAAGGCCTCTGTGGGCAACAGATCGGCGCGTAGCATGTCGGAGTTGTAGTTGAAGTAGAGCCTGCCGAAGTCGTCCTGGCAAAGTCCCCACTGGCCGCGACCGAGGCCGGTGTCCTTCATCCACACGCCACCGCGAAGCTTGAAGCGAGTGGCGTAGCCCGCGCTCCAGATCGCGTTGTCCATAGCCCACACGGGTGTGTTCGCCATGTGCTCCGGCTGACCGCCGAGCGTGCCGTAATCAGTGGCGACGATGTCCTTCACATCCGCCTTGCCATCACCATCGGTGTCTTTGCAGAATAACAAGTTAGGCGGCACGGCGATCAGAGCACCTCCATTCACGGCGAGCACGGCACGCGGCATGACGACGTTGTCGAGAAACGGCGAGGCCTTGTCCATGCGTCCATCGCCATCGGTGTCCTCCAGCAGCGAAACACGGCCTGTCGGCAGCTTTTCATCCGTGCCCGGAAGGTCGCGCATGTAGCCGCGCATTTCGACGACGTATAGCCTGCCCCGGTCATCAAAGCTCATCGCCACCGGAGCCTCGATCATCGGCTCGGCGGCCACCAGTTCGATACGGAAGCCCTTTTCGACCGCGAAGGTCTTCAACTCCTCCTCCGGGCTCAGAGGCTTCGGCGGCGGCAGCTTGAACTTCAATTCGACCTTTTCCGGCCCGGCGTTCTTGGTGTGAACAGCGAGCGCAGAAATGCTGAGCACACCAAGGATGGCAAGAGTGCGAGAGATCATTTCGTGGGTTTGGCAGCTTTGCGCTCGGAGGCGTTGATGGTCACAGCGGGAATGGGGTCATTCTTGCCTGCGAAGGCATTCCAGGCGTTTTGAAAGGCGGCGGCGCCACGCACGTCACCTTCGGCGATGAGCCATCGGTAGCGCAGCTTGAAGGGCGATTCGGCACTGGCCTTGCCTTTGGGGAACATGCCGAAGCGGCCGTAGTCGCGGTAGGCGGAGGTGGCGGTGCCCTTCGGGTTGTCGGGGTGATTGAGGATCACGACGGTGAAGGTTTTGCCTTCAATGGTGAAGACCTCGGCGACCCAGGGCAGGTCTTTAACTTTGTGGGCGTCGACCTTCTCACCGGGGAGGATGTAGGTGGTGCTCTGCGTGTCCACAAGTTCACTGGGACGGAACTGCGCTCCTGCGTGCTCAGGATCGCCGTTCATGTCGGCTTCGCCGCTGACGGGCTTGATGGCGCTGTTCATTTCGATGCCGAGATAGAAGGGCTTCGCGGGTGTGGTGAAGCTGAAACGGCGTTCCTCGGTCAGAAACGGCGCGACGGTGTCGCCCTGCCAGTCGATGTTTGCGGTGAACGTGTTGTCGCCCTGCGTGACCTTCGTCACCACCTGGTCGCCGCCCTTCATGTGCCAGCGGTCATACGATTTGCCGCCATAGCCGATCTTGCTGAAGCCGAGGAAGATGCCGCGATGATGCGTGAAACTGAAGCCCGCGCCTTTCGTGAGCCGCGTGGAGCCATCAGCACTGAAAACGTGCATGTAGGGCTTGTAGGTCTCGTGATGCTTCTCCGGCGTGCTGAGGTCGTTCGCCATCATGAGCTTGGCGACGACCTTGCCGTCATTGGCAACGGCGACGTGCTTTTTTTCAGCAATGGTGATGTCGAAGGCGAAGCCCGGAAGGGCGAGAGCGAGGAATAACAGAATTTGTTTCATGAGAGTATCTTCTTGATGACTTTGGCGCCTTCGACGCCGGTGAGTTTGGCGTCGAGGCCCTGGAATTTGTAACTGAAAGCGTCGTGTTGAATGCCCAGCTGGTGAAGCATCGTCGCGTGCAGATCATGCACGGTGCAGATGTTTTCCTGAGCGGCGTAACCAAGATCGTCGGTGGAGCCGTGAACCATTCCGCGCCGGATACCGGCACCGGCCATCCAGATGGACATGGCTTTGTTATGATGATCGCGACCGACGGGGCCTTTGTTCCCCTGCCGCATCGGCGTGCGGCCAAACTCGCCGGCCCAGACGATGAGCGTGTCTTCGAACATGCCGCGTTGCTTGAGATCCGTGATCAGCGCGGCACAGGCGCGATCCACCTCCTTCGCCCGCAGTGGCAGCTCTTCCTTCAGGAGACTGTGGTGATCCCAGTCACGATGATAAAGCTGGATGAAGCGCGTGCCGCGCTCGGCCAACCGGCGCGCGAGAAGGCAGTTGGAAGCAAAGGAACCATCGCCCGGCTGACAACCATAGAGCTCAAGTGTTTTGGCCCCTTCGCCATGGATGTCCATCAGCTCCGGAACACTGATCTGCATCTGGTAGGCCATTTCATATTGAGCGATGCGGGTGGCGATCTCGGGATCATGAACCAGCGCGTCGTGCCGCTTGTTGAGCGCATTGATCGCGGCCACATCACGGCCTTGCTGATCGCGGGTGATGCCGTTTGGATTCGTGAGATACAAAACCGGATCCCCCAGTGAGCGGAGTTGCACGCCCTGATACTTCGACGGCAGGAAACCGCTGCTCCACTGCCGCGCAGCGATGGGCTGTGGCGAGCGCCCTTTGCCCGTGGACATGAGCACAACAAAACCAGGCAGGTCCTCCGCCTCACTGCCGAGACCGTAAGTCGTCCACGCCCCCATGCTGGGCCTTCCGGCGATTTGCGTGCCGGTGTTCATGAACATGTGCGCCGGATCATGATTGATGGCATCGGTGACCATCGATTTGATGATGCAGACGTCATCCACCACAGAGCCAAGATGCGGCAGCAGTTCCGAAAGTTCCGTCCGGTTTTTGCCGAACAGCTGGAACTTGAACTGCGACCCCTGGCAGATGAGCTGCTGTCCCTGAAGTTGTGCAAGCTGCTGACCTTTCGTGAACGATTCCGGCATCGGCTTGCCATCCATCTCCGCGAGCTTCGGCTTGTGATCGAACAGCTCCAACTGTGACGGACCTCCAGCCATCGTGAGCCAGATGACGCGTTTCGCCTTCTGCGGCAAAGGCAGCGCACCGAGCACGCCGCGCGAGGCGGCCTGCATCAAGTCCGGCTTCATCAACGAGGCCAGCGCGACAGCACCGAGACCATGCGAAGCACGACCCAGGAATGCCCGGCGGGTAGATGAAGAAATGCTCATGCGCAGGAGTGTTTGATTTGAAACTTGCCCTGGAAACTGATGTCAGACATAATGGCTGACATGAAGACCAAGCCTGCTGCCAAGAAATCTGCCAAGCGTCCCGTCAAGGTGCCCGTGCGCGACACCTTCACTGTCCGTGAGATGAATCGTCGTCCCCAAGCTGTGCTGACAGCCGCTCGCATGCTGGGAAGTGTGACCATACGCAGCCGTGATGGTGGCGACTTTGTGATGGCACCCAAGGAAACCACCCCCAACAAGCGTGCGCAAGAGGCTGAAGCTTTTGTGGAGCGCCAGCGAGCTTTTCGCGAGAAGTTACGCTCCATGGGATTTGTCCCGCCATCCAAAGAAGATTCGGAGCGCATCGCACGGATGATCGCGGGAGATGATCCATGATTTACGCTGACACGAACTTCTTTACGAACACGCTCGTGGACATGTCCCACCGGAGTGAGGCGGAAGGATTGCTGATCGAGTCCCCGCTCAGGCTTCCGGTGACGTGGCTGCACCGCCTGGAAGTCGTCAACGCCCTCCAGCAATGCGTTTACCTGACAAGACAGGGGATGCAGCAGTTGCGAGTCACTGCGGAGCTTGCCTCTGCAGCCGAGCTCCGTTTTTTCGATGAAGTTGACCTGGGCATTCACTATCAACACTCGTCCATCCACCCTGAGACTGTCGAAGCCATGTTTCGCGAACTCTCTAACCGTCACACCGCAAAGGGGGGCTTTCGCACTTACGACATCCTGCATGTTGCTTCTGCGCTGGTGCTGGGTTGCGACACGTTTTGGAGTTTCGACGCCAAAGCGAAGAAGCTCGCGAAATTGGAAGGCTTGGCTGTGAACTGACGGACGGCGCTTCATGAACGGGTGATCGTTTCGTGCAGATTGAGTGCGACACGCGCGACGTGCGTCCAGGCGGCGAGCTCGCTCTTGTCCAAGCCGGGAGTGAGCGGAGCAGCGCCTGTTTTGAGCAGTGCCTCGGCGGCGGCGCTGTCTTTTTGGTAATCCGCGAGATGCTTCCCAAACAAGGCGGAGATGGTTTTCATCTCATCGGCACCCGGCTTGCGCTGAAGAGCCTGCTGCCAGGCCCAGTTGATGCGCTGGGTCACATCACCACGGCACTCCGAAACGATGCGTGCGGCGAAGGCGCGGGCGGCTTCGACATACGTTGGATCATTGAGCAGGACGAGGGCCTGCTGAGGGATGTTGGAACGGTTGCGCTCGGCGGTGCACTCCTCCCGGTTGGGCGCATCAAAGGCAAGCAGCGAGGGATGAAGGAAGCTGCGCTGCCACCAGGTGTACAGTCCACGGCGGTAGAGACTCTCACCTGCATCGTTCTGCCATTCGCGGGTGGGGAAGTTCAGATTCTCCCAATACTTGGCTGGCTGGTAAGGTTTGACGCTTGGGCCGCCGATCTTCGGCACGAGCAGACCGGAAATGGCAAGCGCGTTGTCACGCACGAGTTCGGCATCGAGACGGAAAGCACTCTGACGGGCGCATTCGCGATTGTAGGGATCGGCGGCGGTGAGTTCCGGGGTGGAGGTGGACGCCTGCTTGTAGGTCGCGCTTGTGACGATGATGCGGATCATGTGCTGATAGTCCCAGCCGCTGTCCATGAATTCGCAGGCCAGCCAGTCGAGCAGAGCGGGATTCAGCGGCGGCTCACCCTGCGCTCCGAGATCATCGAGAACCTTGCTCAATCCGGTGCCGAAGAACTGCTTCCAAAGACGGTTCATCACCGTGCGTGCCGTGAGCGGATTATCCCTGGAAACCAGCCACTGGGCCAGATCAAGACGCGTGAGATCGCGCCCTTCGATTTTCGGTTTTGGCAGATAACCCGGCAGCGCGGCCTTCATCACTTCACCACTCTCATTCATCCAGTTGCCGCGTGGCAGAATGCGCACGACCCGCTTGTTGGCATCGCTGATGGAGACCAGGCACTTCGGCAGGGTGTTGTAAAACGCCGCGCGCTCGCGCTCCGCTTTCGCCACCAGATCGAGTTCAGCTTTGGCGAGGCTTGTGCCCTTGCGGAAGTATTCTTCAAGGGTCTGCTTTTGCTTCGCATTGCGTTCCTTGGCCTTCAGGATTGCATGGATCTGCTGGGCGGCTTTTTTGTCGGCGGCAGAGGCTTTGGAGTCTTTGGCGAGTTCGGGCAGTTCGGTCTTTTTGGCAATCAAATCGGCCTCCCAAACTTTCTGGGCCTCGGCGAGTTGAGGCAGCATGACCGCGAGCTTTTTTTTGGCCCCGGCGAGATCGGCGTCGAGCTTTGCGAGTTTTGCCTCCTGATCGGGCGTGCCGACGATCATGCCGTCTTCGCGCTTGCCGATGATGCCCTCCTTGATGTCGGCAAAAAAGGCGCCGAGCGAGTAAAAGTCACGCTGATTGATGGGATCAAACTTGTGATCGTGGCACTGCGCGCAGCCTGTTGTCTGTCCCAGCCATGCGGCACCCACGGCGCGCACGCGGTCGGTCAGCATGCGCTGTTCATAATCCTTTGCCTGCGCACCGCCTTCCTCGGTGGAAAGCAGCAGGCGATTGAAGGCTGAGCCGACCCTGGTCTCCTGACTGGCATCCGGCATCAGGTCACCGGCGATCTGCTCGATGGTGAAGCGGTCAAAGCGCTTGTTGTCATTGAAGGACTTGATGACGTAATCGCGATACGGCCAGACATTGCGCGGCGTGTCGCTGTGATAACCGATCGTGTCAGCGTAGCGCACGACGTCGAGCCAGCCGATGGCCATGCGTTCGCCATAGTGCGGGCTTTTCAAAAGGCGCTCCAGCACCTTCTCATACGCATCAGGCGACCGGTCATTCTCAAACGCGGATACCTCCTCCATCTTCGGCGGAAGGCCAAGGAGGTCGAAATAGAGCCGGCGAATCAGTGTGCGCTTGTCGGCCTCAGCTGCCGGTTTCAGGGATATCTCCGCGAGACGCTTCTGCACCAGGACATCCACGCCATTCCTGCCTGCCGGGATTACCGCCTTCACCGGCTTTTCATAGGCCCAGTGCTGCTGGTATTTTGCGCCCTGATCGATCCATTTTTTGAGAATGTCCTTCTGCCGTTGGGTGAGCTTTTTGTGCGAGTCCGCCGGCGGCATGTGATCGTCCTCATCCTCCGTCAGGATGCGGCTGATCAGCTCACTCTCATTTGCTTTGCCCGGCACAAAGGCCTTCGCCGCCACCGCCTCTTCGCGGATATCAAGCCGCAGATCCGCTTCGCGATGCTTCGGATCGTTGCCGTGGCAGTAAAAACAATTGTCTGACAAAATGGAACGCACATCGCGATTGAACTCGATCCTGGCCGGGACCGGAGGTTCGGCGGCGCGGATGCTGATGGTGGTGAAAACAAGGAGGAGGAGGCTTTTGCTCATAAAAATGTCGTGAATAGAACGCTGCGAAGAGATGTGATATTCCCACCCAAACCATGGCCGATCCTGCATCTTGACATGGCAGCACGGCAGGACGCAACCAACTCATCAGCCAGCACAACCGCCCAGCCACCCGGCCAGTTTTGCCGGAGTCATGAAGTGTTCCCGGGTGATCCCGGCCTGGGGGATGCTCAGCGCGAAATGACGCTCGATGTGAAGAAGCAGCTGCATCATGGCCAAAGAGTCAAGACCAAGGGTGAAGAGGTCGCTGTCAGGCAAAACCGGTTCTTCACTGCAAAGAATATCGTGCTCGAGGAGCAAACCGATGATGGAGTCGGGCGTGATGGCGGGCATTCCGCCCCACGGTAGAAAGGCCTGAGCCGAGGGCAAACGCCCAGTACAACTGCATGCAGAGCCTGTTGTCACTCCTTGCAAGCCTGCATCATGCGGCTACGGTTCGCGCCTCATGCATCGAAACATCCTTTTCGCCCTCGCCCTGCTGGCGGTCATGTTCACCTCAATGACCACCCGGGCAGGAGCCCAGACCGCAGCGCCGGCGCCCGCCACCGCAACGGCCCAGACTTCCAAGACCGCTCCCGCCGAGGAGAGTCCGTTTGCCAACGCCCTGACCATTGATGGCTTCATCAAGCGCACCGGCGTCATGGCTTATCCGCTGATGCTGCTTTCGATGATCACCGCCTTTCTCATCGTGCTCTTCACCTTCACCGTGCGTCAGGGCACGGTGGTGAGTGACGCCTTCATGAACAGCGCCGACGCGCTGATCCGCAAACAGGATTACCTCGGTCTCCTGGCCGTGTGCAATCGACGCAATGAATGCATCGCCCGCATCACGGCAAAGACCCTGGACTTCGCCACACGCAACCCGACGGCAAGTTATGAAGAGGTGAAGGAAGTGACCGAGGCCGAGGGCAACCGCCAGTCGTCCCTGTTGCTGGCGCGCATCGCCTATCTCGGAGACGTGGGCGCGGTGGCTCCGATGCTCGGCCTGCTGGGCACGACGCTCGGGATGATGGGCACATTCCATGCGATCTCGAGCACGCAGTATGGCGGCAGCAATCAACTCGGCCTGGCGCAGGGCGTGTCGGAGGCTCTGCTGTGCACCGCCTCGGGTCTTGTCATCGGCATTCCGGCACTGATTTTTTATTCGATCTTCCGCGGTAAAGTGAACCGCCTGATCTCCGAGATGGAGGCGGCCACCACCCACTTGATGGCCCTGCTGTCCGTGCAATACAAACGCGCCGCGCGCGCCGTGTCGGCGCGGGGTGAATGAGGATTTGATTTGCCATGAACTTCCGCAAACAACACTCCATCGAACCGACACCCATGCAGCTCGCGCCATTGGTGGACGTGCTGTTTCTGCTGGTCATCTTTTTTGCCGTCACCTCGCACTACGCCAAGAACGAGCAGGTGATGGACATCAACGTTCCGGCGGCTGAAGAGGGGAAGGACAAGGAATCCCGCAACGTCGGCGAGATCATCATCAACATCAAAACAGCGGGTGAAATCATCGTCAACGGACAGCAGCTCACCGAAGCCGAACTGCTGGTGAAACTGAAAAACATTGCCGCCATTTACAAAGATCAGGCCGTGATCCTGCGTGGTGATGAAGTGGTCGATTACAAATTTGTCATCCGCGTGCTCGACACCTGCCAGAAGGCCGGCATCTGGAACATCGCCTTTGCCACGCGCAAGCCCGAGACAGATGCACCGAAAAAGTGAAGAGCCATGAGCTACCTCTCGTCCCACACGCCCATGACATCACGTCCGCCACCCACGGTCAGCTTCACCGTCACCCTGTCCGTTCTGGGCTTGTGCGCCTTGCTCTCCAGTCTCCAAGCTCAGGTTCCGCAGGTTCCGCAGGCTCAGCCGGTGCCCCAGGTTCAGCCGGTGCCGAAAGCTGTGCCCCTGGAGGAAGATGCAGTTCCGGCCCCCAAGGCGGTTCCAGTCGAAACCAACAAGGCCGTCCCGGTCGAATCCAAAGCTGTCCCGGTCGAATCCAAGCCTGCCACGCCGGAAACCAGCCGGCCCAAGGGACCGGACGAGGATCTCTTTGATTACGCCAGCATGATCTATGATCGCGGCGAGTTCGGCCTCGCCGCCCAATCTCTGGGCGAGTATCTGCAAAACTACCCATCAGGCCGTCATGTACCGCTGGCGCTCTTCCGCATCGGCGAGTGCTACATGCAGCAGAAGCAGCTCAAGGTGGCGGAAACGTATTATGAAGAAGTGGTGAACCGCTACCCGAACAGCGATGGCGCGCCATCAGCGGCCTACCGGCTTGGGGCGATGCAATTCAATGCCCAGGATTTCGTGAAGTCAGCGCGCATGTTCACCTTCTGCGAAGCGAAGACCACGCTGCCGCAGGTGCGCCTGGCAGCCGCCTTCAACAAAGCCCGCGCCTATCAGATGCTCGGTGACAAGCCGAACCAGCTCGCCGCACTCGACACCGTCGTGGCCGTCAAGACCGACAACCCCTACCGCGAAGCTGCCCTTCTCAGTCTTGGCACGATCCTGCTGGCCGATGACAAGAAGGCGGAGGCTCTGCCGATTTTTCAAGACCTGCTCAGCACCAGCAAGGACAACGCCACCATCGCTGACGCCTCCATGAAAGCAGCCGTGCTGCACGCGGAGATGGGCAAGCCTGAGGAGGCGATCCCGCTCTTTGAACGTGCCCTGCAACTGCCGGAAACCAGCACTGAAAATCGTGGCATTGCCCTCGTCGGCATCGTGCAGGCGCTGTTTGCCAAAGGCGATTACGAAGGCGTGGTCAGCAGATACAGCCAATACGCCAACGTCCTGCCAGAGGGTGAGACACGACCGAAGATTCTGCTCATGGTGGGCAATGCCTACCGCATGAAGAAAAGTTATGCGCGGGCGGTGGAAGTGTATCTGAAGATTGAGGAGAGCAAGCCCGGCAGTGATCAGGCCTTTGAGGCGGGCTATTGGAAACTCTACTGCTTCTATCTCCTCGATGACAAGGATCTCGCCGACTTCGCCACGGCATTCATCGCCAAAAATGCCGACTCCCACGCCAATCACGAATTCATCAATCTGGCCCGCCTGATCCGCGCCGACTTTCACTTCAACAAGCAGAATTACACCAGCGCAGCCACCAGCTTCAACGATGTGCAGATCGACAAGCTGCCAGCCAAGCTGCAGCCGGGCACGCTCTTCAACAAAGCCTGGGCGCAAGCTGAAGCAAAACGCGGCCAGGACGCGATCGGGACTTTCACCCAATTCATCAAGACCTTCCCGTCCCACGAACTGACAGCCAAGGCGCTCGCACGCCGCGGTCTGGCCTATCGTGAAGCCAAGGAACTGCCCAGAGCCATGTCCGATTTTCAGGCAGTGGTGAAGGATCATCCGAACTCCGAGGCCGTGGAACTCGCCTATCTGCAGATGGGCCTCATCGCCGCCGAGCAGCGTGATTTTAAGGCCACCGTTGCCGCCTTTGAAATGCTTGTGAAAAAATATCCCGGCAGTGCTGCCGCCGGCCAGGCCTGGTTTGGCATCGGACGCGCCAGCTACTCGCTGCAGCAATGGGACAAAGCCGTCGAGGCGCTGCAAAGAGCCATCGGTGTGGATCCCAAAACCTACCGTGAGCAGGCCAGCATGATGATCATCCAGGCTCAGTATGTGCAGCAAAATGCCGAAGCACTGGCAAAGGCCATCGATGATTACCGCAAGGCCAACCCCAATGCCAGCGTGCCACCGAATGTACTGACCTGGCTGGGCCTGAAGCTCTACGATCAGAAACTCTATGCACGCGCCGCGCACTTTCTCACACTCGCCTCCACGCCGGATGCGCCTGAGAACACCGACCCGCGAGTCTGGAGCTATCTGGGCATGGCCTTTCTGGAAACGAAGGACTACGAGAACTGCGTCAAAACCACGGAGAACTTCCTCAAAGCCACACCGGAAAGCGCCGCCCGCGCCCGCGGCCTGCTGACCAAAGGACGCGGCCTGCTTGGACAGAACAAATTTGATGAAGCTGAAGCCGTCGTTCAGGAGGGGCTTGGGTTCGCCAAAGACGGCAAACCTCAGGCGCTCCTGCTGCTGCTTCAGGGTGACATTTCCCTGGCTCTCGGTGACAAGTTCGCCGCTGAATCTCAGGCCGACGCCGCCCAGGAAAAGTACACCACCGCCGCCGGCAAATTCATGATCCCCGCGCAATTTTTTGAAGATGAGGAGATCACCCCCGAAGCCCTCAACAAGGCTGCGTATGCCCTTGAGAAAACGGGAAAGGCGGACAAGGCCGCAGAATTCCGCAAGCAGCTGAAGGAAAAGTATCCGGGTTACGGAAAACCGTGATGTTAGGTTAGGCGGGCTTCACTTGCGTTGACAGCGGATTGTCTTTCGGGTTAACAACTGTATCCCTTCGCCAACACCAACACCAGCAACTCAACGCCAACGGCTCGTTCCCAAACACCATGCGCTACCAACCACTCCCCGCCGATCTCTACGTCACGAACCGCCAGCGGCTGTATCAAAAACTCCCCCCGGGATCGCTGGTGATCCTGCATTCGAATGACGTGCTGCCGACGAATGCCGACGGCTCTCTCGGCTTCGTGCAAAACAGCGATCTGTTTTATCTCAGTGGAGTGGACCAGGAAGAAACCATCCTCATGCTCTTTCCGGATGCGCAGGATCCCAAGCAGCGGGAGATGCTCTTTGTCCGTGAGACGAACGAACACATCGCCGTGTGGGAAGGGGAAAAACTGACGAAGCAACAGGCCACCGGGCGTTCAGGGATTCAGCACGTGCACTGGCTGCAGGAGTTCGAGACCCAGTTCCGCATCGTCATGTGCCAGGCGCAGCAAGTGTACCTGAACTCAAACGAGCATCCACGCGCCACCATCCCGACCGAAACGCGTGAGACCCGCTTCACCCACCGCTGCATGCGCGAGTACCCGCTGCATGACTACCGCCGCGCCGCGCCGCTGATGCATGAACTGCGCGTGATCAAGCAACCGCTGGAGATGAGCGCCATGAACGAGGCCATTCGCATCACGGAAGATGGTTTCCGCCGACTGCTGAAGTTTGTTAAACCGGGCGTGCATGAGTTCGAGATCGAGGCTGAACTGGCGCACGAATTCATCCGCCAGCGCGCGCGCGGCTTCGCCTACACGCCGATCATCGGCACCGGCGCAAACGCCTGCGTGCTGCATTACATCACAAATCACTGCCAGTGTCAGGACGGGGAGATGCTGCTGCTCGACATCGCCGCCAACTACGGCAACTACAATGCCGACCTCACGCGCACGATCCCGGTGAATGGCCGCTTCACCGCGCGTCAGCGCCAGGTCTATGATGCGGTGCATCGCGTCTTCAACGAGTGCTGCCGGATGCTGCGCCCCGGTGTCATCATCCGCGAATATCAGGAGGAAGTCGGCAAGTTGATGACCTCCGAATTGATCGGACTCGGCCTGTTGGATCGGGATGCCGTGGAGAAGCAGGATCCCGAAAAGCCGCTCTATAAAAAGTACTTCCCGCACGGCACCAGCCACCCTCTCGGCATCGACGTCCATGATGTCGGCCACATGTGGAAGCCCGTGCAATCCGGCATGATCTTCACCGTCGAGCCCGGCATCTACATCCGCGAAGAAGGGCTCGGCGTGCGCCTCGAAAACAACATCCTCATCGGTGAGCAGCACAACACCGATCTCATGGCCTCCATCCCGATCGAACCGGATGAGATCGAGGCGCTGATGAACCAACGCTGAGATTGTAAGCCCGCAGGAAGCCGGTACCGAACAGGCAACTGGAAGAGGGCAATGCGTGCTGACTATCCGGGATGAGCGTGGCGGCAGCCCGCTCGTCTCATGGTGCTTTCAAAACACCCCGAGATAAGTCATGAGATCGCGCACTTCAGCATCGGTCAGGCGGCTGACGATGCCTTCGGGCATGATTGATACAGGCAGATGCAGGCGGCTGACGATGTCCTTGATGTCCACGTCAAACGTCTTGCCACTCAGGTCGATGTAGGTGTGCGTGCTGCCACGTTCATTGAGCTGGAAAGCGGTGCGTGACTGGCCGTCGGCGGTGGTGATCGAGTAGGACTCGAACTGAGGCGACACATTGGCATTTGGCTGAAGCAGGGAGGTCAGCGCATAATCAGGCGCCTGGCTGTCGCGAATATTGGTCAGATTGGGGCCGCTCGGACTACCGAGGCCGTCCATGCGATGGCAGGAAGCGCAGCCGCCGAGTTTGGGTGAAAGGAAGACCTCGCGCCCATGCTCCGCGCTGGCGGTGCCGGGAACGATGGCCAGCAATGTTTTCCAGCCTTTGATGTCCGTGAAGGCAGGCCGTTCCTCATGGAAAAATGGCTGACCTTTCAGTCGCTTCACCTTCGCTTCCATCATCTCGGATTTTTGAGTACCCAGGGCATCTCTGAATGAGGCCGGCACATTGGCTGCCGAGTAGGCGGCGAGCGCGGCGCGGCGCAGGGTTTCATTGTCAGGCTTCAGCGCTTCAATGACCAATGAGGCATCCGCGATCGTCACGTCGAGATGCAGGAGCGCGGCGGCCCTGACTTCAGGACTCTGCTTGGCGTCGATGAAAAGTTCCCGCAGCAGCGGCTGTCTGGCCGGATCACGCATGAGCCCGAGCAGATGAGTGAACCAGACCGCTCCTTCAGGGCTTGCCTTGAGGATCAGCGCATGCACTTCAGCCGGTTTAAGGAAACGGTCCACTCCAGGCAGCGCCTGCACAGCGAGCCGCGCGCGTCTGACATCCGTCTTGGGATCCGTGAGGATGTCTTTGAGCCGCTTCACCAGATCTTCCTCAGTCGCGTTTGTTGATTCCAGACGGACCAGGGTGGTGATGACTGCATAGAAAATTTCAGGGGTCAGGTCCGGTGAATCGAGCCGGCTTTCCACGAACTTTTTGAAGTGCTTGACCCGCTCATCGGAAATCCAGTGCAGTGCCACGAGCACCACTTCGGGATTCACATCCTGAAGGCAGCGCAGCAGCAATGCGCTCTCCGCCGGTTCAAGATCGTCCAATGGATGCCCCTGACGCTTGAGTGCACGCCGTGTGGCCAGCAAAATCCCGGCCTGCTGATGTGCATCCGGCCAGGTTTGAAACCCAAGGCCCCGCGCCAATTCAGGCTCTTTCGACAGGCGCTCGATGGCTGCGGCATAAACGTATGGACGTGTGTCAGCCAGCCATGACAGAGCCTCCTGGCCGGAGGGTGACGGACCGCTTTCAATCCTTTCACGCAGCGTCGAATCCGCATCCGCGGCAAAGGGCTGTGCGATGCTGGCATCAAGCGGCC
The DNA here is from genome assembly GCA_903960845.1 of uncultured Verrucomicrobiota bacterium. Classification (GTDB taxonomy): domain Bacteria; phylum Verrucomicrobiota; class Verrucomicrobiia; order Verrucomicrobiales; family Verrucomicrobiaceae; genus Prosthecobacter. The sequence continues at coordinate 25,648 of CAJCCF010000667.1, forward strand.
GGGCCACCTTTGAGCGCACGCGCCAGACGCGGCCTTTGCCGTGCAGTTCGTAATCGCGCTTCACCCAGTCGGTGATCAACAGCGAGCCATCTGCCGCCACCGCCATGGCCACCGGCTTGAAATCCGTGCCGCCTGTGATCAGCGGTTTCATGGTGCTGGTGAAACTGCCCTTGGCGGGTTTCAGCGTGTGGCTCTCGATGCGGTGATCCACCCAGGATGCCACCAGCAGCGAGCCTGCCCAGGGCGCGCTCAGGCCGCGATACGCCTTGTGCGGACTGCCCTCATAAAAGATCACATCACAGGGCGCTTCACCCGTGCCGGCCAGCATCGGCAGGGTGCCGAGACGCTGACCATTCCACGAGATGAATGGATGCAGCCCTGTGCGACCATAGCGGAACTGGTAGCCGTAATCGCCACCAGGAATGATGTGGTGCAACCGGCAGGGGGGCGATGAATCAGGATCATTGTCCGTGGCAAACACGTGACCCCAGGGATCGACACACACACCGAAGGGATTCCAGAATCCGGTGGCGATGCGCTTGAGCCGCGCGCCGTCTTTGGTCACGTGCCAGACGTTTCCGCCCTCGCCGCCATCACTCTCCGAGCTGCCATCGCTGCCGGTCAGCGTGTAGGCCGCGCCGAGATTCTCGCCCATGCCGAAGTAGAGATCGCCCTTTGCATCAAAGGCCAGTCCGGACAGTCCATTGTGCGGATAACGACTCTCGCTCTCCATCCACACCAGCCTGCGCTCCACCTTCTCCGGCCTGCCATCGCCATCATCATCGCGCAGCCGCAGGATCTCATTGCGCGTGGACAGGTAGATCGCGCCATCAGGGTGTGTGGCGATGTCCATCGTCAGATCCGTCTGGTCAAAGAACACCGCACGCTTGTCCGCGCGGCCATCGCCATCCGTGTCCGTCAGCAGTACGATCTGATCATGCTCAGGCCCCTTCCAGTCCTTCGGCCTGAAGTGCGTCTGGCTCTCGATCACCAGCAGCCGGCCATGTTGGTCAAAGGTGCAGCCAATCGGCTGCTGAATCATCGGCTCCGCCGCAAACAGCGTCACTTCCAGCGACTCATCCGCCGCCTTCGGAGCCTCAATCTCCTGAGCCTGGAGACGGGCGGCAAAGCAGAGAAAAATCAGGGACAAAAAGCGCATTGCCTAGATTTAGCGGAAGCACGGCATGAATGGCAAGCATGTCCTGACAGACCAAGCAACCTGCTTGCACCAGCAGCCAGTCCCCAGCATAGCTCCAGCGTGCGTCTGGATGTCATCACTCTCTTCCCCGAACTTATCACGGTGCCCATGAGCACCAGCATCATGGGCCGTGCCCGGGAGAAGGGAGCCATCACGGTCGGGGTGCATGATCTGCGCGAGCATGGGCTGGGCAAACACAAGCAGGTGGATGACACGCCCTATGGCGGCGGTCAGGGGATGCTGCTGCGACCGGAGCCGTTGTTTGAGGCACTGGACCGGGTCCACACGGAAAAGAGCCGCGTGATCCTGATGTCGCCCGCCGGAGCTCGCTTTGACCAGGCGGCTGCACGCCGCTTGAGTGCGGAGGAGCATTTGATTTTCATCTCCGGTCATTATGAAGGTGTGGATCAGCGGGTGGTCGATCACTGGGTGGATGAGGAACTGAGCATCGGCGACTACGTGCTCACGAATGGTGCCATCGCCGCCGTGATCGTGATGGATGCCATCGTGCGCCTGCTGCCCGGAGTGCTGGGAGATGACATGAGCGCGGTGGAAGAGTCCTTTGGTCAGAGCGGCCTGCTGGAGGCACCGCACTACACGAAACCGGCAGAGTACCGCGGCCTGAAAGTGCCGGACATCCTGCTCAGCGGCAATCATGGCAAAATCGCCGAATGGCGCGAGCAACAAGCCCTGGAACGCACTCGACGTGTGCGTCCTGATCTGCTGAGCTGAGTCTTTATGAAACTGTGCCGCCTCAGCTTTCTCAGCGCGTGGTTGATACTGCCCCTGCTGGCACAGACGGAGAGCGGTTTTGACAAATCATCCCTGGCCTGGCGCACGGCGCTGCACTTTGATCCGGCTGCGGATGCCCCGCTGAGTTCTTTGATCAAACTGTATCAGGCGGGCGGCAAGATCACGGAGCTGATCGGGCTTTACACTCAGCATCTGACCCAGTTCCCGCAGGATGAGGGCGCGAAGGTGGTCCTGGCGCGGCTGTTTGTGGAGACGGGTGATGAGCGCGCTGAATCCTTCCTAACCAAGAGCATCGCAGCACATCCGCAAAACGCGCTCCTGCTCCACACCCGCGCCCATTGGCTGGAATCGAAACATGATCCGCGTGCGTTTGAAGCACTGGACGCAGCGATCGCCCTTGATCAGACGTCCCGGCGAACTCAGTGGCTCGGCGAACTGATCAAAGCGGCGGAAGGATCCGGGCGCGAAGATCTGATCACCCGCAGGGTCACGGCCCTGGCCAGGGAAAAGGCCTTCTCTCCCGCACAACGCCTGGCCTGGGCCCGGCGCTGCCTTGAACTCGGACTCAACCAGAGTGCCGCGGCACCGCTGGTGGATGGCGATTTCTCCAGCCTTCAGGGTGACGAGGCGGTGGAAGCCCGCCTGGTGCAATCACGCGTGGCTCTGGTGAATGACCACCGCGCCGAAGCGGCGGCTCACGCAAAAGCGGCGCTCGACATGCTGGCGGCGGATCATTGGCGGCGCAAGGAAGCCATGATCCTGCGCTGGCAGACGGCGGACGGCGCGGAGCAAAAACAGATGCTGGCCGATTCCGGAAAAGCCTGGAAAGAGGCCCCGTCATCCGAGACCGCCGCGCTGTCGCACGGAGACCTGCTGGTGACGGCAAACCAGCGTGACGAAGCCCTTCAGGTATGGCGCAAGGCACTCGAAACCCTGCCGAAGTCACGACTGATTGAGGAGCGTGTGCTCGAACTGCTCGACTCCCTGCGCCAGGACGAGGCCATGCTCACGTTTCTCGCCATGCGCGTGAAGCAGCAGCCCGGGCGCGACGATTTAAAACTCCGCCGGGCCCGCACGCTGCTGCAACTCGGCCGGGTCGATGAAGGCAACCGCGCGCTCGATGATCTGCTCGCCCGCGTCACCCCCGCGCAGCGTGTGGCGGCCCTGCTGCAAACCGCACGCTGGTTGCGCTCACGCAATCTCTTCGCCGAGGCCGCACTCGTGCTCGAAGGCGCTCTCAGGCATGACGCGCAGCGCTGGGATGTGCGCAAGGAACTCGCGGAAATGTATGTGCTGCTGAAGAAAAAGCCCGAAATGCAGCGGCTCTTTGAGAGTGCCATGCCGGCGGATGTGGCAACCGAGGTGCGAATGGAGGTGGCCCAGTTCCTGATCGCCCGGAAGATGTGGCCTGAGGCCAGGCGTGTGCTTGAAACGCAACGACCGGATTTTGATACCCTGCTGCTGCTGGCCAAGGTACAGGCGCAGTCCGGTGATGAAGCCGGTGCTGAAAAGAATCTGCAACTGTGCCGCACTCTTGGCGACACCGAAGCTCGCTATGCCGCGTGGCTGGCGGCGGCCTGGGAGCGTGCCACCGAGATGGAGACAACCTCCGTGTTCCTGGATGCGGAGCGCGCGCGTTTGTGGCCCAAAGAGAAGGAGACCTGGGATGCAGCCCGTCTCGGCAAGCTCTCGATTTTGGCCCAACAAACGATGCAATCCAAAGTGCAGGCCGACGCCGAGAAGCTGCTGCGTGCCGCCTTGAGTGACCCGAGCCTGCCGCCGGCCGGAAAGCGTGAGATGCAGCGTCAGCTCATCGCCGTGCTGGATGGCCGGAAAGATCAGCAGAAGGCGCTGGAAACCGAAATCGTAACCGCCTTGAAAGAGGACGATTCGGCGGATCTGCGACTGCGGCTGGCCCTGATGTATCTCGACGGCCAGCGTCCGGATCTGGCCCGGAAATCACTGCTGCAAGTGCAGGCGGACAAGTGCCGGGAGGCCGCACTGATCCAGCGTGCGGTGAGCGCAGCCCAGCAGCTCGACATGCAGGCTGAAGGCACGGCCTTTGCCGAACGGTTGGTGCGCCTGCAGCCCGACGAACGCGCCCATTGGATCACCTGGACTTCCCTGCTCGTTCAGTCTGGGGATGAAACCCTGCTGCGCACGGCGCTGCGTGAGATGCGCGCGCGCGCCGCCGCCTGGAAATTGAGCGGTCAGGCACAGGAAACTCTGCGCCGTCATTTGGCGGCGAGTTGCTGGCGCAGTGTGTCGCGCGTGCTGGCGGAGCCAGACAGCTCACACGACACCGCCTGGCTCTGCTTGAGCGAACTGGAGCAGACCGAGCACGACCCGAAGCGCCGGCTCTGGACCGCCTGGGTGCGCGGCACACTGGCGCTGCGTGAAGGCAATGAAACCGCACTGGCGGAAGCGCGCGAAGCCCTGAAAACGCAGAATCCATGGCTGGATTTTCCGGATGGCCTTTCACTCTCACTGCCGGAGGCCCGGCGGCTTTTGGAAATGCCCGCCCCGGAACCGCCGGTGACTTTATTGAGTCAAGTTGGTTATGCATCACCCGGCAAACTGTCGTGGATTTTCACCCCCAAAGGAACGGCACAACTTCAACGCTGGCGGCTCACCCCCGACGGCCTGCGCATGCTGGTGCAGGATTCAGCAGGCTGGCTCTACAGCGTGGATCGGGCAAGCGGCCGCCTGCTCTGGAACCGGCGCATCAGCGGCCAACCTGCCACCGTGCGTGTCTCACGCAGCGGCCAGGAACAGGTGAACTACCCGACTGAATGGTGCCTCAGTGACAAGCATGTTTGCGTGCTCGATGAGACGACGCTGAGCTGCCTGAGTTTGTCTGATGCCGCGCTCGTCTGGCAGGTCAAAACGGACGCCGTGGTGCCGGGCTCCCAGGGCTGCCTCACGCATGTGGATGGGCGCGTGCTCTGGTGGCGTGCCGCTCTCGGCAGGCTGGATGCCCTGGATGAAATAACAGGCAAGCTCCTGTGGACCTGCCGCATCCCGCCGCTCGCCAGCGCCCCGGCATCAAACGCCAGTCATCCGGTCTGGTTGACGAGCGGCATCCGCGCTGACAGCAAGCGGGTGCTGGTCTGGGGCAATGGCACCGCCGTGGTGCAGGTCCGTGACGGCACGCTGCTATGGAAAGTGAGCGCATCGACCAAGCCCATTTCGTTTCCGCTGGAACTGGAGGAAACCAAGCCGGCATCAGCGCTCACCGGCCGCTCGCTCATCGTTGACGGCTTTGGCCGCGGACGGTCAGCCCTGGCGTTCCGCGGAGGCTTCAATCAAGTCATTCTCGCCAATCAACTGGCGCTGCCGAGTTATGGTTACCCAGGCATGTATGGCAGCGCCCAGGGCAGTCCGTGGCTGCTCTGGGGCGGCGATGGCGAACGCTGGCTGCAGGGCGACGGAATCTGGATGCTCGGCCAAAACATCACCACAGCGCGCTACTCGGTGCTCGGCCTGCCGGTCACGACAGGTCTGACACACAGCACCTCTTCCCTGAGCTCGGCGCTGCCCGTCGGCACCGTGGGGCGTGCGCTGATCGTGGCCACGGAAACCAGCGTGCTCAAGGTTCTGCCGGAAGGTCAGGTTGATGTGCTTTTTTCCAATGCAGTTCAAAACAACAGCCCCTCCAAACATCCCATGCCCGCCGTGGCTCTCGATGGTCATCTCCTCGGTGTGGCGACGGTCGAAAAAATAAGCGTCATCAATGCCAGCAGCGGCGATGTTCTGTGGGAAAGCGGCTGGCCCAAGGCTGCCGCGCCCACCCTTCTCAAAGCGCGCGAAGCTTTGAACGCCTGGCAGGGCCTGCGCTGGAGTTCACGCGGTGTGTTCCTCTTTGATGGCCAGAGCCGCACGCTCACGGTGGAGTGGCATGCGCTCATGGCCGGTGGTGATTTCATCATGCCAGTGGGGACTCAGGCCCTGATGTGTCTGAGCCAGGGCAACCCCGATGAATGAAGTCACCCGGCACCGCTGTGCCGGAACCAATCGCCACCTGAATGCCCAGGCTCTGGCACACCTTTCCTTGCTCATCAGGCTTCTGTGATCTCTCATCACGGGTCATGTCGAAACCCAATCGCCAGGAACTCCTGCTCACCGCCCCTTCCATGGGATGGTTGATCGTGTTCTTTGCCCTGCCCTGCCTGCTGACACTCACGCTGGCCTTCCGCCTGAGTGATCTGCGCGGTGGTGTGGCTGAGGGCTGGACGTGGGACACCGTGAAGGCGCTCGCTGATCCGGTTTATCTGCCGGTGCTGTGGCGCACGCTCTGGATCAGCACGGCGACCACAGCCGCCTGCCTCGCACTCGCCCTGCCCATGGGCTGGTGCCTGGCACGCCTGACACCGTGCGGACGCAGTGCGCTGCTGCTGCTCGTGGTGCTGCCGTTTCTCACCAACTTCCTGATCCGCATCTTCGCCTGGAAGTCCCTTCTGCATCCCGAGGGACCGGTCAAACATCTCCTCGTCTGGCTGCACCTCGTCAGTGAGGACACTCTGCTGCTCAACAATGCCTGGTCCGTGCTTGTGGTGATGATCTACACCCAGCTCCCCTTTGCGATCCTGCCCATCTATGCCGCTGCGGAAAAATTCGACTTCACCCTGATCGATGCCGCGCGCGATCTCGGAGCCAGTGGCTGGCAGGCCTTTCAGCGCATCTTTCTGCCTGGCGTGCGTCAGGGCACCGCCTCCGCGGCGATCATCGTTTTTGTTTGCTCGCTCGGGCAGTATGTCATCCCGCAGTTCATCGGCGGCACGGGGGATGAAATGATCGGCAACAAGATCGTCCAACGCGCTTTCACGGATCGCAATCTGCCGCTTGCCTGTGCGCTGGCGGGGGCTCTGCTACTCGCAGTGCTGGTGCCAGTGCTCATCATGGCATGGAAAGACAGGAAGGAGGTGAAGGCATGAAACGCTCACGTCTTCCGCTCATCATCACCGTGCTCGTGCTGGTCTTTCTGCACGCGCCTTTGCTCGTGCTGGTGGCGAACTCCTTCAATGCTTCGCGCTTCGGCGGCGAGTGGGAGGGCTTCACTTTCAAATGGTATGAGAAGCTCCGCGATGCCGACGAGGTCTGGGAGTCGATGCTGGTCACGCTGAAGATCGCCACCAGCGCCACGCTGGGCTCAATGATTCTTGGCACGCTGGCGGCTCTGGCACTGCATCGCTGCCGGTCCTGGCTGCAAAGCGTGCATCACACGCTGATCACCCTGCCCCTGGCGCTGCCGGACATTTTGATGGGCATGTCACTGCTCGCCATGTTCGTCGCGCTCGGTGTGGAAACCGGGATGCTGACACTGTGGATCGCGCATACGACCTTTTGCCTGAGCTATGTGACCATGGTCGTGCTGGCGCGGTTGCAGGACTTCGATTTCACCCTGCTCGATGCCGCCCGGGATCTCGGCGCGACCCGCTGGCAGGCCGCGCGGCGCGTGCTGCTGCCACTGCTGCTGCCGGGCATTCTTGCAGGCGGACTGCTGGCCTTCACGCTCTCCATCGACGACTACGTGATCACCTTCTTTGTCTCCGGTCCCGGCACGACCACCCTGCCACTGCGCGTGGCCAGCATGATGAAAACCAGCCGCAGTCTGCCCATGATCAATGCCCTGAGCACGCTCATGATCGCCAGCACCTTCGTGCTTGCCGCCGTGAGTTTCCGTTTGCAGAGGCGGAATCGGACGGCATGACATGACTCACACATGACCGATACCGAAATCCAATCCGCCATCCTCGACATGGGCCGCAAAGCCAGGGCGGCATCGCGCGAACTCGTGAAGCTGACCACGGAGCAAAAAAACGTCATCCTGCTGGCCATGGCCGATGAGATCGAAGCGCGCCAGGGCAGCATCCTCGAAGCCAACGCAAAGGACCTCGCCCGCGCGACTGAGAATGGCCTGTCCAAGGCCATGATCGACCGGCTCACACTCGACCCGAAACGCCTCAAGGCCGTGGCGGACGCCGTGCGCGAAGTGGCCGCACTGCCTGATCCCGTGGGCGAAATCCTCACTGACTGGACCCGGCCCAATGGTCTGCACATCACCAAAAAACGCGTCCCCATCGGCGTGATCGGCATCATCTTTGAATCGCGTCCCAATGTGACCACCGACGCCGCCAGCCTGTGCTTCAAGACCGGCAATGCAACGCTCCTGCGCGGAGGCAGCGAGGCCATTGAATCCAACGTCGCGCTGGCCGCCGCATTGCAAGCCGGTGGTGAGCGTGCCGGACTGCCGGCCGACAGCGTGCAGCTCATTCCTTTCACCGACCGCGCCAGTGTGGAGCACATGGCCAGGATGGATCAGTATCTCGATCTCATCATCCCGCGCGGCGGCAAAGGCCTGATCGAAAAAGTCGTCGCCACCGCGCGCATGCCCGTGATCAAGCACTACGACGGCGTCTGCCATGTTTATGTCGCAGCGGATGCGGATCAGGAGATGGCCGCCCGGATCATCGTGAATGCCAAGACCCAGAAACCCGGCGTCTGCAACGCGCTCGAAACGATCCTCGTGCATCGGGACATTGCCGGCAGCTTCTATCCTCTGATCGGCAAACGACTGGCCGAAGCCGGCGTGCAGATTCACGCGGACACCGAGGCGCAGCAACGGCTCGACGTCCCCTCCACTCCGGCTCTCGAGCAGGACTGGAGCACGGAATGGCTGGACCTGATTTTATCCGCCAAAACCGTGTCAGGGCTCGATGAAGCCATCAACCACATCAATCACTACGGCTCCCACCACACCGACAGCATCATCACCCGTGACCGCAGTGCTGCCGAGCGCTTCCAGCATGAGGTGGACAGCGCCGTGGTCATGCACAACGCCAGCACGCGATTCAACGACGGCGGCGAATTCGGCTTCGGTGCCGAGATCGGCATCAGCACTGACAAGCTCCACGCACGCGGCCCAATGGGGCTTGCCGAGCTGTGCAGTTACAAATACCTCGTCGATGGCTCAGGCCAGACCCGCTGACACGCATGAACCTCGACTGGATCAACGACTTCCTGCCCACGCTGCGCTGCCCGGACACGCATCAATCCCTGCGCTGGGCAACCGCAGAGGAATTGGCAAGGCACGGGTTCCCCGCTGATGCCAGAGCCCTGGCGCGTGAGGATGGCTCACGACTCTTTCCCATTGATGATGGCATTCCGATCCTGCTGCCGGAGCATCACTGAATGCTCGCCGCACCGAAATGTGATCTGAGCGCTTCAGGGATCAGGATGCTGCCATCCGCCTGCTGATAGGTCTCGACGAGGGCGACAAACAGCCGGGCGAGAGCGGTACCTGAACCGTTGAGGGTGTGACAGAAGCGGTTTTTCCCATCTTCACCTTTGAAGCGGAGATTCATGCGGCGGGCCTGGTAGTCACCAAAGGTCGAGCAGCTCGACACCTCAAGATACGTTCCCTGCCCTGGCGCCCAGACTTCGATGTCATAGGTCTTGGCGGAACCGAAGCCGATGTCGCCGGTGCAAAGCTCAATGACACGGTAATGAAGACCGAGCAACTGCAGCACCTTTTCAGCATTTGCGGTTAGGCTTTCCAGCTCGGCCATGCTGGTCTCGGGCGTGGTGATTTTCACCAGCTCAACCTTGTCGAACTGATGCATGCGGATGAGACCGCGCGTGCCGAGACCGGCGCTGCCGGCCTCGCGACGGAAGCAGGGCGTGTAGGCGGCGTATTGGACGGGCAGTTGCTCGGCCTTGAGGATCTCCTCGCGGTGCAGGTTCGTGACCGGCACCTCGGCAGTCGGGATGAGATACAGGTCATCCTCAGGGCTGTGATACACCTGATCACCAAATTTCGGGAGCTGCCCGGTCCCGACGAGGCATTCGGGCTTCACCAGCAACGGCGGGCTGATCTCGGTGTAGCCGTGCTGCGTGGTGTGCAGATCGAGAAGGAAATTGATGAGCGCGCGCTCCAAACGTGCGCCGGTGCCGCGATAAACAACAAAGGCGCTGCCGGTGATCTTGGCCCCGGCTTCGAAGTCGATCATGCCCAGCGCCTGGCCGAGCACGGTGTGATCCTTGGGCTGGAAATCGTAGCTTGGCTTCGTGCCCCAGACGCGCACTTCAGGGTTCTCCTCAGCGCTGTGGCCCACGGGACAGTCATCATGCGGCAGATTCGGGATGCCTAACAGCAGATCGCGCTGGCGAACATCAGCCGCATCGGCCTCGCGCCCGATTTCATCAATACGACTGCCGATACCACGCACCTCGGCCTCAATGACGCTGGTGTCCTGGCCGTTCTTTTTGGCAATGCCGATCTCTTTGCTGATGCGATTGCGGTCGCTCTGAAGTTTTTGGCGTTCGGTCTCAGCCGTGCGGCGGGCACTGTCGATGGCCAGCACTTCATCCACGATCGCTGCAAAGTCTCCACTCCGGTTGGCGAGGCGTTGTTTGATGAGGTCAGGGTTTTCGCGGATGAGGCGGATGTCGAGCATAGGGCGCGGAGGCTAGGACGGGATGGCGAATTGGCAAGAGTGCGTTGAATCAAGAAACGCGGTAATCGCCAGGGAGGCTGAACCTGAGGACCCCCAGTTTTTGAGTGACTCAATCTGGATCATCCTTTCAGCCGCTGCTCAACGCTCAATCGCCTGCAAATCTGAATTGGATGGATGCAGTCCGGCACCCGGTGACGGCAACGTCACGGAACTTTATTCACAAAAGCGGCAGGATTGTGAATATATGGCTTGTCGCCTGCTTCTGTTTTTGACAGTTTCGATCTATTCCGTGAGACACTCACATCAACCAGAACGTGGAGCGGCCTGCCTGGCACCTGAACTGCACAAGGCAGGGAAAAACTCCCCCTGCGCCGGACCACGTTTGAACCCCCAACCCGCACTGACATGGACCGCGACGACCACACCGCAAGCCACGCTTCAACCCTGATCGAAAACCTCGATCACGCGCCCATCACCCAGTCCGCCCGATCCGCCCCCGTGCCCAGAAAACAAAAAAACGCCACCAGCCAGCGCCGCGCTCCGATGCCCGCCGGCACCAAGACCTTCGTTCTGGACACCAACGTCCTGCTCCATGATCCGGCCTGCATCAATCGCTTTGCCGAGCATCATCTCTGCATTCCGGTGGATGTGCTCAGCGAGTTGGACCGCTTTAAAAATGAAATGACCGAGCGCGGCGCAAATGCCCGTGAGGTTCACCGGGCGCTGATGAAAATTTTCTCCGCGCCGGACGCCTCCGTGATGGAAGGCGTCAAAACCGCCGGTGGCGGCATGATCCGCATCGTGACCTACGACCCTGAGGCCGCCCGGCAGATCCCAAGTGTGTGTGCCTTTGAGCGCATCTTTCCGGGCATCGAAAAGACCGACCACCGCATCCTGGCCTGCGTGCTTCAGCTCTGTGAGCAGATCCAGCCACCGGTGATTCTGGTGAGCAAGGATTTGAACATGCAGCTCAAGGCACGCGCCGTGGGCATCGTCTGCGAGGACTACCTGCATGACAAAGTGGAGCCGCGGGAAGTCTCGAACTTTGACATCGCCCGCATCGACATCACCACGCATGAGCTGCAGCGTTTTGCCAGCAGCGGGCGCATCACCCTGACCGCCAAACGCGCGGGCGATGTGATGATCAACGACTATGCGCTGCTGACCGCCGGTGAAAAGACCTCCATTCCCGCGAAGCTGAACGCACAGGGTGAATTTGTGCGCCTCATCCACACGCCCGAAGACATCAAGGTCGGCCAGGGGCGCTCGATCAAGCCGATGAATCTTGGTCAGACCTGCCTGCTCGACGCTTTGCTTGATCCCGAGATCAGCCTTGTCACCTGCTACGGTCAGGCCGGCACAGGGAAGACGCTGCTGGCCGTGGCCGCCGGCCTTTCCCAGGTCTTTGGCCGCACCTACAATGGTCTCACCGTCAGCCGCCCCATCGTGGCCATGGGACAGACCGTCGGTTTCCTGCCCGGCACGCTTCAGGAAAAAATGCGCCCCTGGTTGCAGCCCGTCTATGACGCGCTGGATCTGCTGATGCGCCCCGTAGACAACCTTCAGGGACCACAGCGGAAAAAGAACCGTTTCCTGCCCGATCGCAATCCCGGCCAGAATGAAGCCCTCGCCCCCTACGATCCGCTCATCCAGCAGGGCGTGATCGAAATCGAGGCGCTCTGCTACATCCGCGGACGCTCCATTCCCGATCGCTTCTTCATTCTCGATGAAGCCCAGCAACTCACCCCGCTTGAGGCCAAAACCATCGTTACCCGCATGTCTCGCGGCTCCAAACTCGTTCTCGTCGGCGATCCCGCGCAGATCGACAATCCGTATGTGGACAGCCGCAGCAACGGTCTCGTCTACACCCGCCAGCGCATGAGAGGCCAGCCCTTCGCCGCCCACGTCCCCCTCAGCAAAGGCGAGCGCAGCCCGCTGGCCGAGGCCGGCGCACGGTTGCTCTAAGTCTCATGGCCGCATCGAGCCGTCAGCCGAGGGTTGAGAGCCTGAAGCTGACGATGCTCCGCCCTGCCGACACCCATGGTTTTCCCAACCGCTGGGCTGGAGTAAAATCAATCAACTCAGCGGCTGAACACGCAGGTCTCGCAAAGCGTATAGCTTTTCCTCGCCTGCCAGCCCCCGCATCAGTCGCGCCCCGGTCCTTCGCTTCGCCCCAAAACGTTCCCGCAAGGAAGTGAACACCTCGTTCACCTACTCCCGGCTCCCGATCACTGCCCTATCGGTGAAGTATCTCACTCGAAGACGCAGGTAAGCTGAGCACGGCCGAGATGGTGCGGTTGCGGGTGAGGTATTTCAGCGATGGCTTGGTGCTTGGGAGCAAAGAATTTGTGGAGAGTGTCTTCACTAAAACCGCGAGAAGTTTGGTCCCAAACGCAAAGATGGAGCGCGACGGGTCAGCGAATCTGAATCACCGCTTTACGCGCTGCGACGATTGCGAGTGAAGCCGATGGAGTGACGAAGAAAGAAGTTGGGACAGTTTACTCTGGATAGCCTCACTGCACCACGCCCATAGCCACTCCGGCCCGGCTCCCGCAAAAGTAATTTCCGCTCATGCCGCCGGGCGCTGATCCAGCCATGTCTTCACGGCGGACTTCATGCGTGTGAGGATGTAATAAACGGTCTGGCTGCGCAGCCGGACCAGATCGGCTCCGATGATGCGGGGGACGAAGTCGGCTGGCACGGCCATGATCTCCTCCGGTGTGCTGCCGCTGAGACCACGGCAAAGAATGGCCGCCATGGCCTTGGTCAGCGTCTGCACCTTGGGTCCGAGTTCAATGGCGAATTGCGCCCTGCCCAGTTCATCAACACGCAGATAAACGCCCACCGTGTCCGTGCATTCCTCGTCCTTGCGCACGTCTTCGAGATCAAAGGTATCGCCTTCCTTGCGAACACAGGCAGCGGCGGCATCGGCGTAATTGATCAGGTTCTCCCGCCGCTCCGGCTCAGGCAGGAACTCGAAGAGCTCGATGATCTCGGTGAGGGCTGGAGGATACATAAAGAATGACGAATGCAGAATGACGGGATGACGAATCAAATCAATGCTTCGTTCACCCATCCCCAAGCATCCATGTCAGCCATTCTGAATCAGTCCTTCCTCTGCACCTCCGTGCCGCCGGAGATCATGGACCGGCTGTGGGAGACGGGATGGCGGCATTTCGGTGAGACCTTTTTTCGTTACAATCTGAACGTGAATGACCAGGGCGTGCAGACCATCACTCCATTGCGGGTGGATCTGGAAAAATTCACGCTGAGCAAGAGCCAACGCCGTGTGCTGCGCAAGAATGCAGACCTGCGCTGCGAGTTTGTCCCGGCACAGCTTGGCGAGGAATCGCGCGCGATGTTTCAGCGACACAAGGCGCGCTTCAAGGACAACGTGCCGGATGATCTGGACACCTTCCTCTCCACCGATCCAGCATCGATCCCCTGCCCTTGCGTCGAGTGCCGGGTGCATCTGGGTGATGAACTCATCGCACTCAGTTATCTCGATCTCGGAGAAGGCAGCACCTCGGCGGTGTATGGCCTGTTTGAACCCGCGCACGCACAGCGCAGTCTCGGCATCTACACGATGCTCTGCGAGATCGAGTTCACCCGTGCACGCGGAGGCCGCTACTACTACCCGGGCTATGCCACGAGGGAGCCCAGCGCCTATGATTATAAAAAGCAGCTTCGGGGACTTGAAACCCTGCACTGGGAGAGTGGTGAATGGAGCGATTGCGCCAGCCCAAACGCAAACCGGTCATGATCCTCCGGCCATGAGGATTCCAGCTTGCCGAGGCGGCGAAGAGTCGCCATAGAGCGCGACCCTTATGCCATCCCCAGCTCTCGAAACCGGAAAAGCCTTTCTCGCCGCCAATGCCACCCAACCCGGCGTCATCACCACCGCCAGCGGCCTGCAATATCTTGTGCTCACTCCAGGCACCGGCAAGAGCCCGAAGAAGACCGACACGGTCGTGGTGAACTATCGCGGGACCCTGATTAACGGCGTCGAATTCGACAGCAGCTACCTCGCCGGACGCGAGCCCGCTGAGTTTCCCCTGAATCGTGTCATCAAGGGCTGGACGGAAGGCGTGCAGCTCATGAAGGAAGGTGCCAAATTCCGCTTCTTCATCCCCTCCCACCTCGCCTATGGCACACGCGGTGCCGGCATCGACATCGGCCCGGATGAGACGCTCATCTTCGAGGTCGAGCTGCTGAAGGTGTGGGAAGATTGAGGCGGACGGTGCGCGCACGTTTCGGAGCACACTCACCACGCTTGAGTTGGCTCACGCTCGCGAGAGGAGGCCAGCGATTCTACCTGGAAAGCGCACGGCAGTTATCGAGCAGGCCGTGCACATAGGCAGCGACGCCTTCGAAGGCTTGCTTGTAGGGTGTGTCGTCGAGACAGATGAGATCGGCGACAGCTTCCCTGAGCATGGACTGGGCGAAATTGACGGCCTTTTCGATGGCCCCCTCGTCGTCGGCGATGCTGGCGAGGATGGTGGTGTCCATGGGCTCGCCCTGAAGGAGCATCTTGTTGAGTTTTTGCTTCTGCGCATCCGTGGCATCCATGAGGAGATAAAGGATGGGGAGAGTGAGTTTACCCTTCACCAGATCGGTGCGGAGAGTCTTGCCGACCTTGGCTTCATCGCCCACCAGATCCAGACAGTCATCGTAGATCTGATAGACGGTGCCGAGCTTCATGCCGTAGCTGAAGAGGGCGGCCTCGATCTTTTCGGGAACTTTGTTCAGCCTGGCCCCCATGCCTGCGGCGACACCGAAGAGGGCTGCGGTCTTCATTTCGATCATGCGCAGGTAATCGGGCACGGAGAGGTTCAGATCAAAGCGGCGCTGGGTTTGAAAAATCTCGCCACTGCACACATCGCGCGAGGCTTTGGCGATGCTGCGGCAGACGACGGAGTCCTCGAACTCGGTGGCCAGTTCCAGCGCATAGGCAAAGAGGGCATCACCAAGGAGCACGCTGAGTGCGCTGCCCCATTTTGCCGCCGCCGTGGGCATGCCGCGCCGGGTGGCTGCTCCGTCCATGATGTCATCATGCACGAGCGATGCGATATGAATCATCTCAAGAATCACCGAGAGTCGCGTGTGATCTGCTGTTTTCCCGCCAGTAGCACCACCAGCCATGAGGGCGAGCGCGGGGCGAATGCGTTTCCCGGCACCCTGGCAGACATAAGCAACGTAACCTTCCACAGCAGGATCAAAGGCGCGGGCCTGATCACGGATTGCCTTTTCCACCACTTCCAGATCAGCGCGGATTAGCTCAAAGGGGAAGACGGGGGTGTTGGCGCTGGCAGTTTGAGTGTTCATTGCAGTGGAGGGGGTCCGGTCAATCCGGTGGACACAGCTGACGCTTCCAATCGCGCACCGTGAATTCCCAGTCAATTACGACCTGCAATGAATCTGCGTTCAGACTTTCATCATTTGCTTCATTCTTTGAAAGTTCCGCACCGCTTGAGATCGGTTTTTTTGGCCAGGAAACCGCCAATGAGCGCGCCTACGCCATCACAACTGATGACTGGCACAGACGGCGCAATTATCACGGCGCGGCAGTTTAACGCGGCGGAACCGCATCTGCCCCAGATCCATGCAGAGCATCTCACCAGCCAGTGGCTGGCCGATGCCGGTGATGAGTTTGATCACCTCCATGGCCCCCACACAGGCGGCCGTGCCCGACACCGCACCGAACACAGGGAACCGCCTCGTCCAGGTCGGTGGCACTTCGGGCACATAACAGGCCAGACAGCCGGTGAGCCCGGGGATGAAGGTGGTCACACTGGCCTCAAGCGTGTGCATGGCGCACTCGACCAGGGGCTTGCGGGCACGAGCCGCAGCGGCGTTCAGAGCCAGGCGTTCTTCAAAGAGCGGCGCGGCATCGACAACGAAGTCAGCCAGCCCGACCATGGCGTCGGCATTGACAGCGCTGATGTTCTCAGGCAACGCCACGATTTCGCAGTCGGGATTCAATTCAAACAGGCGCTGCGCGATGGATTCCACACGCGGCCGTCCCACTTGGCTGCGAGTTTGCAGGAGTTGGCGGTTCAGATCGGATAGTTTTAAATCGCCGCCGTGAGCCAGCACCAGTTTCCCAACTCCGGCCGCAGCCAGTTCCAGCGCCACCAGCCCGCCCAGACCACCGACCCGTGAAATCAGCACCGAGGCCGCTTTTAAACGACGCTGTCCCTCCTCACCGACACCTGGCACCGACATCTGCCATTCATAGAGCGCGCGATCGGTTTCAGTGAGATCAGGAAGCATGGGAGGCGGGAAACGAAAAGAACTGGCAGGATGTTGCGCGGAGCAGCGCAGCCCTCAGGCAAGCGGCACCAGATGGTACTCCAAAGCCCACTCCCGCATGTAGCGCACCTCGTTCGGTTCAAAACAGTAAATAATCAGCTCGGGATTCTCCGGCGTGCGCAGGTAGGCGCGCAGCAGCGGATTGCTGTCCCAAATCGCTTTGATGATCGAGGCGTCTGTGACCACACGTGCCACGGCGGTGATGCGCACCTGATGATGATCGTCATCGGTGTAACACAGCTCAGCCTTTGGATTCGCCGCAAGCTGAGCGGTCTTGCCGTAGCGGCGCAGATTGGCCACATAAACGGTGAACCCATCCGTGCGCACCGGCGAAACGGGTCGCACCCGAGCCTGATCGCCCTCCACCGTGGCGAGCATGGGAAACTTGGCTTTGGCCATCGTCGCCTGCGCAAGCGCGGGCAGTTCAGCGGGATCGAGAGGTTGAGGTTGCGGCTGGGACATGGGTGCTGAAACCGATACGTCAAACACCACCAGAACTCACGCAATTCTTGCCCCGGCACTCTCCTAACCCATGCGCAGATCCAGAGTCAGCGGGAACTCCGGGGCGATATCCAGCCTCACTGGCTCGATCGCTCCAGGCGTGTGCCCCATGGGGAAGAACCGACCGAGCCGGCGGCTCTCCGCCTCAAAGCTGTTCACCGGGAATGTGTCGTAGCTGCGACCTCCGGGATGCACCACATGATAGGTGCAACCGCCAAGGCTGCGCTTGTTCCAGACATCCACGATGTCAAACACGAGCGGACTGTGAATGCCAATGGTCGGATGCAGGCAGTTGGGCGGCTGCCAGGCGCGATAGCGCACACCAGCGACGTATTCACCGACCGTTCCAGTGTGATGCAGCGGCACCTCGCGACCGTTGCAGGTGATGACATACCTTCCGCCCACCAGACCGCTCGTTTTCACCTGCACGCGCTCCAGACTGCTGTCCACATAACGAACAGTTCCGCCGGGCGCGCCCTCCTCACCAAGGACATGCCAGGGCTCCAAAGCAGAGCGGATTTCCAGCGTGATTCCGCGCCGCGTGATGTGGCCTAGATTGGGGAATTTGAACTCAAAATGCGGCATGAACCACTCGGGTTTCAGGTCGTAGCCAGCATCCTTCATGTCGGCGAGCACGTCGCTGAAATCATCCCACACAAAGTGCGGAAGCAGGAAGCGATCATGCAGCGCAGTGCCCCAGCGAACAAGCTTTTGCTCATAAGGCCGATCCCAGAAACGGGCGATGGCAGCACGCACCAGCAGGTGCTGGGCGAGACTCATCTCAGCATGAGGCGGCATTTCAAATGAACGCAACTCAACGAGCCCCAGACGGCCGGTGCCACTGCCCGGGTCAAAGAGCTTGTCGATGGAAAATTCCGTGCGGTGCGTGTTGCCCGAGGCATCCGCGAGCAGATGGCGGAAAAGCCGGTCCACCAGCCAGGGCGGCGTGTGGCCATTTTCCTTGCTGTAGCGATCCATCTCCTTGAATGCCAGCTCGATTTCGAAGACAGCATCATTGCGCGATTCATCAATGCGCGGCGACTGGCTGGTCGGGCCGATGAACAGGCCGCTGAAGAGATAGCTCAGACTCGGATGATTGTGCCAGTAGCCCAACAAACTTTTGAGCAAATCAGGTCGCCGCAGCAGTGGCGACTCCCTTGGTTGTTCACCACCGAAGACGATGTGATTGCCACCGCCTGTTCCGGTGTGACGGCCATCCACCATGAATTTCTCCGTGCCCAGCCTTGTGAGACGCGCTTCTTCATAGAGCGTTTTGGTGTTCTGCACCAGATCGGCCCAAGTTTTAACCGGGTGCATGTTCACCTCGATCACGCCGGGATCAGGCGTGACCTTGAGCACGTTCAGACGCGGATCATAGGGCGGCGGAGTGCCTTCAATGATGACCGGCATCTTCAGCGCCGAAGCGACCTCTTCAATTGCCGTCAAAAGATCCAGGTAATCCTCCACCTTTTCCACCGGTGGCATGAAGAGATGCAGACGGCCCTCACGAGGCTCAATGCAGACCGCCGTACGGATCACCTTGCCTGCCGACTCCTGCGGCAGCGGGCAGCGCTCCGCGTCAGCAATTTCAGAGCCTTCTGGTGCATCCAACTTAAGGCGCTCAGGCTTGCCCTGGCCTGAGTAGACGCCCCGGCCATAGCTCGCGGGAACGGATGAAACGCCTTCCAGCCAATCCGCCACGGCACCCAGGAAGTGCTGCCGTCCCTCAGGACGCGGCGGCAAATCCGGCCAGTCGCTGGAAGGATCGGCCGGATAAATCCATGGATAATCCGAGGCGCTCACCCATGGCAGCGTGTCCAGCGGCAGACGCAGCCCCATCGGCGAATCACCCGGAATCAGGTACATTGCATCATCGCGAACGAACCATGGTCCGCTTTGCCAGCGCGGTTTGCCGCGCATTTCGGCACGCTGCAGCGGCAGCGCAAACCCCACCACCTCATCAATTCCCTGCTCAAACAAGCGCGCCAGACGCAGGCGTTCTTCAGCATTTTTTAGGTTAGACTTTAACGGATCCACATTGACCGGCAGACGCTTCTCCTTCCAGAGATAGTAAAAGACATCTTCATAACCGGGCTTCAACCATCGTGGATCAACGCCGAGCACCGTCGCCAGCGCCAGGCCAAAGCGCCTGGCCTCACCGCTGCCGTGGCCGTAGTTCACCGTTTCATCCGCCATCAGCGAGTCATCCAACCACAGCGGCACGCCATCCTGACGCCAGTAACAGCCCAGCGCCCAGCGCGGCAGCGACTCACCCGGATACCATTTGCCCATGCCGTGATGCAGCAATCCACCGGGGCCAAAGCGCTCGCGCAGACGCTTGATGAGTTTGCCGGACAGAAGGCGCTTGTTCGGCCCCACCGCTGCCGTGTTCCACTCCTCCCCCTCCATGTCATCAATGCTCACAAAAGTGGGCTCACCACCCATGGTCAGGCGTACATCGCCCTGGATCAGATCCTCATCCACGCGGTGTCCCAGAGCCTCGATTTCAGACCATTGCTCCGGCGTGTAGGGTTTCGTAACGCGAGGGGATTCAACGATACGCGTGACTGACATCTCATGCTGGAAAGTCACCTCACATTTGTCCACGGCACCACTCACGGGTGCGGCACTCTGCGGGTCGGGAGTTGCGGCCAGCGGCAAGTGTCCCTCACCAGCCATCAGCCCGGAAGTCGGATCCAGTCCCACCCATCCGGCACCCGGCAGATACACCTCACACCAGGCGTGCAGATCGGTAAAATCCACCTCCGTGCCACTCGGACCATCCAGCGATTTCACATCCGCCTTCAGCTGAATCAGGTAACCACTGACAAAGCGTGCCGCCATGCCCAGATGACGAAAAACCTGCACCATCAGCCAGGCCGAATCGCGGCAGGAACCGCTGCCCAGTTCCAGTGTCTCCTCCGGTGTCTGCACGCCTGGTTCAAGGCGGATGCCATAGCTGATGTCCTTCCAAAGCATCTGATTGAGTGCCACTAAAAAATCAATCGTCCGCAGAGGCTCCTTGGATCCCAACATGAGCTGCCGCACCTGCCTGACGTAAGCGCCGAGCAACGATGTCAGGGGCAGTTTCCGGTGGTAGGGTTCCAACTCATGCACCAGCACCGGGTCATAGCGAAAGGGCACATGCTCCGCGTCAGGCTCCAGGAAAAAATCAAAGGGATTGTAGACCGCGATCTCCGCCACCAGATCGACCTCCACCGTCAACTCCGTCGCCTTTTCAGGAAAGACCAGCCGGGCCAGATAGTTTGACTGCGGATCCTGCTGCCAATTGATGAAGTGATCCCCCGGCGTGATTTTGAGTGAGTAACTCAGCACCGGTGTGCGGCAGTGCGGCGCGGGACGCAACCTCACCACGTGTGGTGAAAGCGACACGTGACGATCAAACTGATACTGGGTGACGTGACGAAGGGCGACGTGAATGGACATGCGGTTGGGTTGTCCCAAGAGACAAAGCACAGCGCGTGCCAGCGCACCTGCATGCTGCCAAATGCTTTTCATGAGCCCTATTTATGTAATCCTTAGGTCGAGTAATTCGGCAGGATGGCAGCAGCGATTCCTTCATGTTTGTCTAATCTTAAATTCCACTCGCTTTTCCAAGCACCTTGAGTCAGTTCACAAGGATGATTCTGCAAACCTACTCACCCGGCTCAGGACATGCTTATTTTCTCCGCATTGCCCTTGCGGTTATGGCGTGGTTCACCGTCCAGCCATCGATGGCTCAAGATCCAAGCATCATTGGAACTTACCATGGTTTGGTTTCCAGAACGGCGGAACCGCCAGCGTGGGTGAATTCGCACCTCGGAGCGCGGATTGAAATCATCACCCAGGTCAATGGCAACTACATGGGTAAGCTGATCACCACGGGGACGCCTCTGAGTTTCAGTGGCCGCATCACCAGCGCCGATCCAACTGAGGGAACAAGCTCCACAACCATCCTTAGGACAGGGCTGCCGGCACTGACTCTTGATCTGGACTTCTCGAATGATCTGATGACCGGCACCATCACTCACCCTGACGGAGAAACCGCCAGCATCACGGGCTGGCGCAGTGTTTGGGTTGCGGCCACACGACCGGCCAAAGATTATCTTGGACGTCACAATTTCATCATCACTTCCGATCTTCCTGACGTTGGCGCCGGGTTTGGCAGCTTCACCGTGGCAGCCAATGGCAGCCTCAGCATCACAGGAAAGTTACCCGACGGCACCATTCTCAATTGCATCACATTCCTCGGCCCCACTGGGGAGGCTCTCATCTACCAGACTTTCTACACCAAGCCCGGGAGCTTCATGGCAGCGCTTCAAATCACGGCTTCGACAAAGGATGATCCTTCCACACTTTCATCCATTGAGCCTTCATCAAGCTGGTACAAACCGGAGCAAACACTTTTAACAGACCGGTTTCATCGTGAAGGTTTTCTCGCCTCCTGCCAGATCAGTGGCGGGCAATATATCCCGCCCGCAGCGGGCGATATCGCCGCAGGCCTTCCGGATGTGGATCGAAATGGTTTCGTGACGTTCGAAGGCCTGGCAAGCAATTCACAGACGGTTGCCAACACCTTCTTCACGCTCAATTCAGCGGCAAAAGTCACCATGGCACCGGCAGCATCGAATCCCGCCAAAACAACCCTCACGGTGAAGCCCGCCACAGGAGAATTCAGCGGCGGATTCACCTTGGTTGATGACGATCTCAACTCAACACCCGGCACGGACAGCAATGGCAATCCAATCTATAAAAAACTGACCCGCAAAGTGACCTTTGAAGGGCTCATCGTGGACAATGGACGCATAGCCACCAGCTCAGGTTTCTATCTGGCGCCCTCCGATCCGGATCCGAATGCAACTCCTCCCATCACCCTGACCAACTCTCCGCTCATCGGCGGTGCCGCCAGCCTTACCCCGAACCCTGACGCCCCGCCTCCGCTTCTGATCGGTTTTGAGACTGAGACCGCGAATGTCACCGAAGGTGAGGCTCAATCGATCATCATCCGCTCCTCCGAGGCGCTCACGCAAAACCGCACGCTGACCATTTCGGTTATTCCCCACACCGCCGTGGCAGCTGATCTCAGCGCCACCTCGATCACGGCGACCATCCCCGCCGGATCGGATCATGTCACCATCATGATCCCCGTGAAAGATGATGGTCTGGATGAAGAGGATGAGGACTTTGATCTCGTTCTGTCGGACGGCCCCGGGTTTGATCTCGATACTCCCGCAATCTGCAACGTGGTGATCACTGATGATGATTTTCCTATCGAAATCACGGGTGATCCGCAGTCCCAAATTCTGGAGCTTGGCAGCGATGGCACCTTCCAGGTGGAGGCCGTGGGCAGCGACATGATCTTTCAGTGGCAGCGCACCAGCACCGATCTTTTGGGGATGAGCAAGAACCCGCTGCTGCTCAACAATGTTCAGCTTTCCCAGGCGGGTATTTATCGCGTGAAGGTGTCCAACCTGATCAACGGGTATTTCTCCGGCAACGCGGAGCTCGCGGTCGTGGACACCGGCACAAAACTTGTCGCACTCACGGCCGGAGCAACCGCCACACTTACGGCAGGAGTCGCCGGACCTCCAGGCAGCCTCACATATCAGTGGCGCGTGTCAGGTTCCGACGTGGATAACGACACTGGATCGACTCCCCGTATTTCAGGGGCCACCACACCGGTTTTGATCATCAAAAACCTCGTTGATACTGACATTGGCGACTACGTCTGCACCGTCACTCAGACCTCCTCGGGATTGGAGATGCCATCCGGAGAATTCAGGCTCCGCCTTCCGACGATGAAGCCTGATCTCAGCGACCTGGAACTGCCGGACGGCCAGATTCTAAGGGCCTATCATCACGACGTGCTTTTCGATACCGACTTTGACTCCGCCCCTGGCAACTTTAGCGCCACGGGCCTGCCGGCAGGGCTGAGCATCAACGCCAACACCGGCATCATCAGCGGAACTCCGGTCACTCCAGTGACCAATGCGAAGGTGGTCATCACCGCGACCAACCCCATCGGCAGCACCAGTGTGGAAAGTCTCCTCACCATCCTGCCCTTCCCTGCCGGGGCACTGGGCACCTTTCATGGGATCGTGGATCGCGTGAACGCCAACGCCATGCCTCCTGAAATCACGGCCAATCCCTGGGTGCGCTCCGATCTCGGTGCCAGGATCGAAATCCTCACCACAGCGACGGGAGGTTTCAGCGGCAAACTGCTCAACGGCACCACGCTGCCTTTCAGCGGCCAGCTTGCCTTTGATGGTGACCTCCTCACTGCAACGACCAGCGTTCCCCAGCTTGATAAGAAACTTCCGCCACTGATTCTCAGCCTAACCATTGATCCTGCCGAACAAACCTTCACCGGACGACTCTACCCGCCCTCCTACAGCCCTGACCCCATCGACCCGATTGATCCTGGCTCTGCCGGAGTTTGGGGCTGGCGCAATTCATGGACCAAGGCCACACCGGCCACAGCTTATCTTGGCCGCTTTAATTTTGCGCTCGGCAGCGATGGTGCGGCGGGAGAGGAATCACCTGAAGGCTCGGGCTTCGGAACCTTTATCATTCCCGCAACCGGCACTTTCAACATCACCGGACTCATGCCCGATGGCACGGTATTCATCTGCAACACCTTCCTTGGTCCAACGGGCCAAGTGGTTCTTTTCCAGCCGCTTTTCAAAATCCCGGGAAGTCTCCATGGGGCCATACAGGTGAAGTTGGCCACTGTGGAAGAGGGACCCGATCTCCCGGGCGGTTTCGACCCTCCAGCACCCGCTGTCGTGCTGGCCGATCTGAC
Source organism: uncultured Verrucomicrobiota bacterium (assembly GCA_903960845.1). GTDB lineage: Bacteria > Verrucomicrobiota > Verrucomicrobiia > Verrucomicrobiales > Verrucomicrobiaceae > Prosthecobacter. Next base: position 49,670 of record CAJCCF010000667.1, read on the forward strand.
CTCCGAATTCAATCCGGAGCCACTCAACTTCACTTGGAACAAGCCAACTCAAACCGATCCGGCGGACAAACTCTACCGCGCAGGGTTCCCGGTCATTTCACTCCTGGTGGATGGTGGTCTCTACACTCCTCCCGAATCCGGTCAGGTCGTCATGGACCTGCCGGATGTGTTGCTCAATGCTCAGCTTCAATTCTTCTCCGGTAGTGCAGGTTCAGAAATTCCCAGCCAGGATCTGACCATTCTATCAACCGGCAAGGCAGTCCTCCCCACAGGTGTCGACAATCCAATGAAAGTCACTTTCACCGTGAACGCACTCACGGGTCAATTTAATGGTGCCTTCACCAAACTGGATGAAGATCCTAACCGCCCGCCGCTCTACAATGACGACACCGGCAAGCTGATTCGTGCCCAGGGCTACTTCACCCGCAATGCACGCTTCTTCGGAATCATCATCAACAGCTCAGTTTTAGCCGCAGGCCCCGGCATGTCCGTTGGCAGAGGACTCTTCACCATTCCTCAACTACCCAACGCCGACACTGATCCACCGATCACCACCGCCAATGCCCAAACACTCTCCGGAAATCTCTTCCTGATGCCAAATGAGGGAGCACCGCCACCCATCACCATTGGTTTCACGGATGGGCCGATGTTGAGCATCATGGAAGGCGAACCCATTCACGAAGTCATGGTGAACATCAGCGAGCCTTCAACCACGCGCCGCACTGTTGCGCTGAGCATCCAGCACCGCACCACCTCATCCGCAGACTTCACCGTGTCGGCCGCCTCAGTCGTCTTTGAACCGGGTCAAACTGAGGCTTCAATCAACCTCACGGTCAATCAGGACAATCTGGACGAGCAGGACGAAACCTTTTACCTCAAACTGGCCGATGGTCCCGGCTATAATCTGCTTAATGGCCGGCTGGCTGCCGTTATCATGGACGACGACGAGGCTGTGGAAATCACCACCCCTCTGCTGCCGCTGCTGGTGAACACGGGCGAACCGCTGACGTTGAATGTCGAGGTCACCGGCTCTGAACCTTTCAGCTATCAGTGGAAAAAAGATAACGTGGAAATTCCCGGAGCCATCCAACCCACATTGGACATCGATCTCGTCAAACTGAGCGATGGCGGACGCTACCAGGTCGTTGTCACCAATCGCTGTGGCAGCGTGCCTTCCAACTCCACGAGTATCGCCGTCATGGACGTGACAGAGCGTTTCATCCCGGTCGCCGAAGGTGCCAGCGCCACCCTGGGGCTGAACATCAATGCACCGGCCGGATCCGTGACTTTCCAGTGGACGCGCGGCACCGTGTTTACTCCGGTTGTCAATGATGCCCGCATCAATGGCAGCACGACCCAAACGCTCAAGATCAACAACATCTCGGCAGAAGACGAGGACGACTACATTTGCAATGTCACGCTGGTCGACAGTAACATGCCACCGCCCGGTTTCATGCTCCCAAGTCCGTTTCACCGGCTCTCCATTGTCACTGCCGCGCCTGAATTGGTGGAGACCCCGCTGCTTCCCGGTGCGGTGGCACGTGCGTTCATCTATCAAGTGGAGTTCCAGCCTGAATCCTATCGCCGACCCTCCAGTTTCAGCGCCACCAATCTGCCAGGTGGACTCAGCATCGACCCCGTCACCGGCCTGATCTCAGGCACTCCAACCGCAGCCGTCACCAATCGCAGCATCTCAATCACCGCCACGAATGCGATTGGGTCAGACACCTTCAACACTCAGATCACGACCGACCCTCTGCCCACTGGAACTGTCGGGACATTCTTCGGCTATTTGAATCGCCATGTCGGAGAGCCCACAGACGCCATGCCGCCTGATTACGTTGCCCCGTGGCCTGAGGCCGAATTGGGAGCACTGTTTGAAATGACCACCAATGCCGCCGGCAGTTTCAGCGGCAAGCTGACCTACGCGGGCACACCCAACAGTTTCAATGGCATCCTGTCAGCGGATGAGACAGGCATCATCACCGCCAGCGCACTCATCCAGCGCACAGGCAAACCCGTCCTCTTCTTCCAATGCAACGTGGATCCCCTCATGCCAGAAATCATGGGCATGGTCAGCGACTCCCAGCCTGGATTGGGCGGAACCGAAATCCCCGTTCATGCCTGGAGAAAAACCTGGTCTGCCTCAAATCCTGCGACCGCGTATGCAGGCAACTACACCTTTGCCTTGAACACGACAGATGGCCCCAGCGAGAACTCTCCCGGTGGCGCCGGTTTTGCCACATGCACGGTCCCAACCAACGGAGCCGCCTTTGACATCAAGGGACGCCTGCCGGATGGAACCGCCTTTACCTGCAGCAGCCAGCTCGGTCCAAGAGGAGAGTTCGTGGTCTACCAGGCACTCTACGCGCGCCTTGGCAGTGTGATCGCCCCACTGCGCCTGGCTGTCGAACCTGACAGCCCAGCCGGAGATCCTGTGTTTGTCGAAACAGCTGAGGAAGCCAGTCTCTTCAAACCGCGGCAGACCTCCTCCGCTGAAACCATTTATGTGAACGGCATCGGCCCTTCCCCATTGATCTTTGAAGGCGGGCGGCAGGTCGTGACCCCTTCCGGCAGCATCGTCATGGGTCTAACTAACGCGGCCGACAATGCCGCAATCAATTTCGCTGGCGCCAGCGCTGACAACTCGGAGACACAGCCTAACACCATTTTCCGCATATCCAGCACCGGAGCAGCGACGATGAAAACCGGTGCCGACAATCCCGCCAAAGTGGCCGTCACCGTCAAGCCCGCCACCTCAGAATTCAGCGGAAGCTTCACCCTTGCCGACCCGAACCCACTGACCCTCACCGGCACACTCACGCGCAGCGCCTCCTTCCTCGGCATGTTCATCCAGCGGCCTGATGGCAGCATCGTTGGTCGTGGCTATTTCAATCTGAAACAATTGCCTGATGGCGCTGCCATCCCGCCTCAGACCGTCAGCTCCGCACCAATTTTCACCGGTCTTGTTGAGATCGTTCCAGGTCCAGGCTCTTTCTGAGTTTTTGACTCAGCCGGATTGAAGCATGCAGTTCGTTGCGGGCATTTGCCCGCAACCATCTCCGCTCACCTCCCGCTTGGTTTCATGTGAGTTTCGCTGGCCACTGATTGCGGCAGGAGGAACTCTGCCGCACAGTTGTCCGGGTCAAGGCCCTCCTCACAATTGCCATGCTCACCCCGCTTGATCTCAAACTGCTGCGCGATCTCGGGCGCATGAAGGGGCAGGTGCTCGCTGTGGGCCTGGTGATGGCCTGCGGGCTGGCAATGATGATCATGACACGCAGTCTGATCCTCACGCTCGAAAGCACGCGCGATGCCTATTATCAGACTTACCGGATGGCGGATGTCTTTGGCTCACTGAAGCGCGCCCCATGGTCCATGCGCGATCGACTGGCGGAGATACCGGGCGTGGCGGCCATCGAGACGCGCGTGGTGCTGGATGCACTGCTGGACATGCAGGGCGTGCAGGCGACGTGCACCGGACATCTGGTTTCATTGCCGGAGGATGGAGGCATGCCGGCGCTCAATCAGGTTTTTCTCCGCTCGGGCCGGATGCCGCGACCGGATGCACGCCGGGAAGCGGTGGTCAGTGAGGCCTTTGCTGAAGCCCATGGTCTGCGCTCCGGCGATGCGGTGACGGCGATCATCAATGGCCGCCGTGACACGCTGGAAATTGTCGGTATCGGCCTGTCTCCTGAGTTTGTCTTTGAAGCGCGCGCCGGCGAGACGCTCCCGGACAACACACGTTTCGGGGTGTTCTGGATGAACTACCGCTCGCTGGCCGTGGCCTACAACATGGATGGTGCGTTCAATGACTTCTGCATCGATCTGCCTCCCGGCTCCGAGGCCGGACCGGTGATCGCCGAACTGGACCGGCTGCTCAACCGTTACGGTGCCGGCGGTGCCTACACGCGCCGCGATCACGGCAGCGCCTCGCGCCTGGAGGACGAGCTGCGCGTGCTGCATGCGCTGTCCCTGGTTTATCCCGTGGTGTTTCTGAGCGTGGCCGCCTTCATGGTGAATTCTGTTTTGGCACGTTTGGTTAGGCTGCAAAGGGAGCAGATCGCCCAGCTCAAGGCGCTGGGCTATTCTTCATGGCAGGTGGGCCGGCACTACCTGAGTTTCGCGCTGGTCATCGTGGTCGTCGGCTCGACTCTCGGAGGAGTGGCTGGGCGCCAGATGGGCGGGAGTTTGATCCACATGTATCATTTGTTTTTCCGTTTCCCGGAACTCAGGTTCACCATGGACTGGAGCGCGCTGGGCACCGCGCTGATGGTGAGTGCCGGAGCCTCGATGCTCGGAGTGCTGAGCGTGGTCTGGATGGCGGTGAAACTGCCTCCAGCTGAAGCCATGCGCCCCGAGCCCCCGGCTGATTTTAAACCAAGCATGCTGGAGCGCATCGGCCTGACACGCTGGTTCACTCCGGCATTCCGCATGGCCCTGCGAAACATCGAGCGCAGGCCTTGGCAGTCGGTCTTCACGATGGCGGGCCTGTCCCTGGCGACGGGCCTGATGGTGCTGCCGGGATCAATGCAGGACAGCATCGACCACCTGCTGACCTACCAGTGGAATGACGTGCAGAGGCAGGACGTGGTGGCCTTTCTCAGTGAGCCCGGATCCGGTGCCGCCCTGCACGATCTTGAGCACCTGCCAGGCGTGACGTATGCCGAGCCGATCCGCGCAGTGCAGGCGCGCATCCGCTATGGACACCATGTGCGGAAACTGGCCATCACCGGGCTGCCAAAACACAGTGAGCTGAACCGGCTGCTGGACATCCAGGGTCGCCGAATCGAACTGCCGGAAGAAGGCCTGGTGATGTCTGACAAGCTCGCCGAGGTGCTCGGAGCGCGCCTCGGTGAAGAAGTGCAGGTCTCGGTCCTGGAAGGTCAGCGCCCGAACCTCACCGTGGCCATCCGCGGCCTGATGCAGGACTTCACCGGCGTGTCCGCGTTCATGGATATCGATGCCCTGCGCCGCATGATGCGTGAGGGTCCTTCCATCAACGGCGCTTACCTGAGCGTTGATGAATCCCACTGGGCGGCTTTTATGGATGAAGTGAAGCAGACACCACGCATCGCGGTGACGATGGTGAAAAAGGATCAGCTCGCCGCCTTTCGCAACACCACGGGAGAGAGCATTGCCATCATCCGGCGGTTGTATTTCATTCTGGCGGTGATCGTTGCCTTTGGTGTCGTGTATAACAGCGCGCGCATCGCCCTGAGTGAACGCAGTCGCGATTTGGCGACTCTTCGCGTCGTGGGATTCACGCAGCGCGAAATCGGCGGCGTCCTGCTCGGGGAATTGACCCTGCTGGTGCTGGCTGCATTGCCTTTGGGACTGCTCTTTGGCCGTGGTCTGGCCAATTTCATCATCAGCGCGATCAGCACCGAAACGGTGCGCCTTCCGCTGATGATCAGCACGCGCACCTACAGTGTGGCGGTGCTGGTGGTGATGGGTGCGGCCGCCGCCTGCTTCTGGGTGGTCAGCCGGATGCTGCGCAAGCTGGACATGGTGAGCGTGCTGAAGGCGCGCGACTGATCAAAGAGTCGCTTTCTTCACCTTGCCAAAATCAGCGCCCAGGAAGCGCTTTGCCATTCCCTCAGCCTGCTCGGAAAGGTCGGTCAAAAAGATCTCCAGCGTCGGCTTGCTGCGTGCCGTGCGGAGCAGGTTCTGTTCTTCCAGCACACGTTTGGTGTGAGCCGCACAGGTGCTGGCGCTGTCCACTAGGCGGACTTTTTTTCCGAGCATTTTTTGCAGCACCGGCATGAGCAGCGGGTAGTGCGTGCAGCCCAGCACGAGTGTGTCCATGCCTTTTGCCAGGAGCGGATTGAGGTACTCCTTGAGGACCAGTTTCAGCGCCGGGTGATCCGTCCATCCCTCCTCAACAAAGGGCACCAGCAGCGGCGTGGCGACGGCGTGGATTTGCAGGCTTGGCTTGCGCATCGCCAGCGCATACTGATACGCACTGCTGCGGATCGTGCCCGCAGTGCCGATGATGCCCACGCGTTCACAATCAGACTCGGCCAGCGTGGCCTCGACGCCCGCTTCGAGCACGCCGATGATGGGCACGCGAAAGGTGGCCTGCAGCAGTGGCAGGGCATGAGCCGTGGCGGTGTTGCACGCGACGATCACCGCCTTGACTCCGTGACCGACGAGAAAGTGCGCATCCTCCACCGAGAAGCGGCGGATCGTGTCCGGAGACTTTGATCCATAAGGCACCCGTGCGGTATCGCCGAGATAGACGATGGACTCATTGGGCAGCAGTTCACGCAAGGCACGGACAACGGTCAAACCGCCGACGCCGGAGTCAAAAACACCGAGTGGAGACTGCTTGGATTCGGAAGAACTCATGAGTGCTGACAGGAAACGCAGCCTGCCGCCAGAGCAAGCGACCAGTCGAGCAAAGTTTCAATCACACGCCTGCCGCGCTCCAGCCCACTGGAGCGAAGCGATGCACCGGACCCGGTTTTTTCGCAGGCTGGCCAGGATTGATCCGGAAAATCACATCGACAGGCAACCCTGATTCGCAACCTTCGGCGGCATGATCCATGCACTGCTCGACACAACTCAAGTCATTGGCACCGTCGAAATCGACCACGCCATCCATGAAGTCTGCGCCGAAGCCCTCGCCAACCATGACCGCCACGACAATCATCTCACCGTGAATCTGCGGGCCTTTCTCCGCGCGACGAAGCATGATCACATCGGCGAAATCAGCTCTCCGGACTGGCTGGCGGCCCCGCAAACGATCACCGAGCACGTGGATGCCGAAGAAGCACACGCCCTGGCCAGTGACATCTTCTCGCGGTGGTGCCACAAGATCGCCGCTTTGCTGCCGCACTGAGCCGCGCCAATACCAGTGGCCTGAGGATGTCTGGATTCAATTCCCAACCATGAATCGATCAAAAGATCGATTCCACATGCAGTGCTTCATGGAAAAAAGACCCGGTGCAGTCTCTTTTCTTTGCGGCATTCGTGACTCCCGACTTTCGGCCTCAGCGCTTTGATTTCACGTAAGCGAGGATCTTTTGATCATCGTCACCGGCAGCCCAGACGACACGAAGAAAGTCGGCGGGATGGATGTCGTACTTGGAGAGAAAGGCGCGGTCACCACCGCAACCGAACATGGTGTCGGGATCCATCTCACCGCGCAGTTTGGCGCGGGCTTTGACGATGATGCGCGGCAGCCAGACGATGCCGTCGAGTTCGGCGCTCTTGGCGGGGAGTTCAGAAGGGGCGATGATTTTGGTGCTGGGCACACCTTTCTGAATGATGAGGAAGTAGTCGCGGCGTGCGGCGGCAATGAGCAGGGCCGCGATGGCGGTGGGGTCTTCACCGCCGGAGGTGACGTTGTCTTCGACAAAATCAAAGAACTCGCGCTCACGGTAACCGATGGATTTCAGGAACTCGTGATCCTCGTCGCTGAACCACTCTTCATAGTCGTGATTGCCCTCATCGTACTCGTCCACGCAGGAATCGAAGAGTTCGACGAAATAAGAATCCCAGATGTAGTTTTTCATAAATTTGGATAGGCGGGGTTCACTTCACGAGCGTCTCATAGAGCGCCTTGGTGCGCTCGGCAATACTGGTCCAGCTGAAGCGCTCGACTGCACGCTTGCGGCCCGCGAGGCCCATCAGACGGCATTTTTCCGGGTCTGCCATGAGAGTGTTGACGGCTTGCGCCAGATCTTTGGCAAAGCGTGCCGGGTCGGTGGCCTCAAAGGGGCTTTCGTTTTGCTGATCGAGCTGGACAAGAAGCCCTGTCTCATAAGGAACGACGACTTCCTTGATGCCTCCGACGGCGCTGGCAACAACGGCAGTTTCGCAAGCCATGGCCTCAAGATTAATGATGCCAAAGGGCTCGTAAATCGAAGGGCAGCAGAAGACGCTCGCGTGCGAATACATGACGATCTTTTCAGGCGCTGGCAGCATGGATTGAATCCAGACAATGCCCCCGTGCCTGACCTGGGCGGCAGCCACCGCAGCCTCCATCTCAGCCAGAATCTCAGGCGTGTCAGGCGCGCCGGCACAGAGCACAATCTGGAAACCCGGATCCATGCTCTCAATGGCACGCACCAGGTGGATGATGCCCTTCTGCCGCGTGATACGACCGACAAAGAGGACATACGGAACATCAGGATTCACACCATGCTTGCGCAGAACATCAGGGTCCTCGACGCGATGGTACTCAACAGGATCGATGCCATTGTGAATGACATGGATCTTGTGCGGATCGACGTGGAAGAGCCGCATGATGTCGGTCTTTGTCTCCTCCGACACGGCGATCACTGCGTCGGACATCTCGATGGCGGTTTTCTCCAGCCAGCAGGAGAAATCATAACCCCCGCCGAGCTGCTCACGCTTCCAGGGGCGCAGCGGCTCCAGAGAATGAACGGTGAGCACCATGGGCAAACCGTAATTGAGCTTGGCCAGAATGCCTCCGAAGTGCGCGTACCAAGTGTGAAGATGGACAACCTGGGCGTCGATGTTCTGCGTGTTGAAGTCCAGATTGCGCTGCAGCGCGCCAAAGACGGGTTTTAATTTCCCCGGACTGGTCCACTTCAACATGTCGAGCCCGGCGCCGTGAACGGTGATGCCGCCCTTGGTGCTGTTTTGATCACCAAAACAGCGAACCTCCACCTCCATGAGTTTGGCCAGCTCACGTGTGAGGTATTCAACATGCACGCCGGCACCGCCATAAATGTAGGGCGGGTATTCGTTGGTCAGAAAAAGGGTCTTCATGGAGATGCCTTGTCTATCGTGATGCGGCTGCCATAGGCAAGCGAAAGCCTCATTTTAGAGGTATCTCACTGCTAAAAATCAAACATGGCACGGCTCGTAGTCGATCTCCATGAACTCGGCCACTTCAGGTATCCAGCGATTCTGCACGAACGCGGCGTGATCGGGATGATTGCTGTAAAAAGCGTAGGCGGCGGCATCAGCGAACTCCATGGACAGGCCAAAGGTGAATTGATTTTTCCGACTGGTCTGACGCAGGCACTCAAATTTCCGCACGCCTTCGATCTTGGAAAGCTCGCGCGCAGCCAGAAGAAAATCATGTTCGGCGGCAGTGCCTGATTCATGCTTGAGGCGGAAGGCAACGGTATGTCGAATCATAGGGGTGTGAAGCAACGATCTCAAAAGTTCCAACGTTGCGGTTTTCCTTTCGCCGGCGCGACTTCGATGAAATCGATTTCGGCATCAGGCAGATATACGCGCAGCGTGCCGAGCGGAGATTTGCCGGCCAGATCAAGCTTCAACTCCTGCCATTCTCCCGCATTGATCTCCAGCGGCACCGCAGTCATGCCGGTGGCATCAGCGGAGCCCTTGGGATAACTCTCGACCTTGCCCGCACCACCCGATTGACTGCGCACGCGGATTTTCACGGCCGCCGGACCAGCCATTTTGGCCATGCCATGGCCAAGGAAGGCCGCACCGGATTTGCCTGTGCTCTTCAGGCTCAGGATGCCGTCGGTGACGGTCGCCTTGCATCCGCGCTCCTTCCATCCGTCGAGTGGATCAGTGCTCTTCACCGCGACCTTGGCGGCAACAGGCTTGTAGGCCGGATTCGGCAATGGAAAGGCTGCTCCGGTGTCCTGACGAAAGCCGTCGATGAGTGAATCGAGTTCCTTCACTTTGTCAGGCATTTGGTTGGCGAGATCTTTGGATTCGCTGATATCCTCACGCAGATTAAAAAGCTCATGCGTGGCTGGATTGCCGAACCAGCGAAGCAGCTTGAAGTCGCCACTGCGCACCCAGACGCCGCCGGCGCGATTGGCACCGGCATGTGGATGATAGTTGAAGTAAGCCGAGCGATTGAGCCCCCCTTCAGACTTGAGCACCCTGGCGTAACTAACGCCGTCAAAACGCTGCTGTGCGGGCTTCGGGACACCGATGAGATCAATCAGCGTCGGATACACATCGATGGGACCCACGACGGCATCGCTGGTGCTGCCCGGCTTGATCCTGCCGGTCCAGGCCCACATGAGCGGGACACGCGTACCGCCTTCGTAAAGTGTGCCTTTGCCATCGCGCAGCGGCGTGTTCATCGTCGGCGGCTGATTGCCGGCCCACTTCTGCCAGTCCTCATTGGCCGATTTCTTGCCTTCAGTGGTGATGTTGCTGTGCTGATTGCCACCGTTGTCGGAATTGAAAATGATGATCGTGTTGTCGGCGAGGCCCTGCCGGTCGAGTTCATCGAGGATGCGCCCAAAACATTCGTCCACACTCCTGAGCATTGATGCCATGATCGGATTTCCCTGACGGCCGCTCGGATCTTTTTTCCCGGCGAAACTCTTGGTGTACTCTTCCTTGTGTCCCCACGGCCCGTGGACGCCGTAGCACCAGAGATTGAGGAAGAACGGCCCGCCTTTGCTGCCCGCGATGAATTTCACCGCCTCCGCCGCCTGCCGGTCCACGATATACTCGCCATCGGGTCCATCGGTGATCGTGCCGACTTTGACCTTGTTCGCCGGCATCCCCTCTTTCATCACGCCATAGGGTGAAAAATAATTCCCCGGCGGGCCCGGATCCGGATGGCAGTGAAACGCGACATCAAAGCCCTGCTGCTCCGGCCAGTGCGGCTGCGTCAGACCCAGATGCCATTTGCCAATATGCGCCGTGCGATAGCCCGCAGTCTTCAAGGTCTCCGCCAGGGTGATCTGGGCTGGCTCCAGATAGTTTTTGCTGTGTGGAACCAGCATTGCCACATTCGCCGGGGCAGTATCCGGCAAGGCCTTGAAACCCTCCGCCTGCGGAGGCTGATGACCTGTCGCACTCGTGATCCCATGCCGCGCCGAATATTGCCCCGTGAGCAAAGATCCACGCGTCGGCGAGCACAGCGGCTGCGCATAAGCATTCGTGAACCTCATCGCGCGCTTGGCGAAGCGGTCGATGTTCGGCGTCTCATAATACCGTGAACCGTAGGCCCCGCAGTCCATCCAGCCCATGTCATCGACGAGAAAGAGAATAACATTTGGTTGCGCGGCCGAAGCTGAAGAGACAAGAACGAAGACCAAAGAGAAGAAAGCGAGTCGGAACATGGCTGCTGGAAACGCTGGGGATTGCGGAGGAATTTCGGCAGAAATCTCACGCGCTGGAATCATCCACGATCACTCCGGGACAACTCATCTTATTTTTCCCTCACCGCAGGCTTCCAACCGGGCCCCCGCAGCAGATAACCCAGGCGCTGCGACAAAGGCAGCGGACTGGCGCGAAAGTCGCGCAGCATGTCTCGCCATTCGTGGAAAACAATGTTCACAGGACCGCGGTCAGGGATGGCCTTCGTGAGACCATAGCGCGGCGGATCCTCAGGCGACTCGGCCGCAAAGGTTCCAAAGAGCTTGTCCCAAAGGATGAGGCATGTGCCCATGTTTTTATCAAGGTAACGGGCATTGGAGGCATGATGCACACGGTGATGCGAAGGCGTGACGAGGATGTGCTCCAGCCACCCGAGTTTCCCGATGCGCTCGGTATGAAGGAGGCTGCCATAAATCTGGGTGGCGGCGTACATCAGGAGAATGTCGAGCGGCTCAAATCCGAGCAGGGCAATGGGTATGAAATAGGCGGTGCGATACACGGGCTGGAAGACGGAGGAACGAAAGCCCGTGGTGAGATTGTACTCTTCGGAAGAGTGGTGTGTGACGTGAACGGCCCAGAACAACCGGCAGTGATGGTCCACAAAGTGGAGCACGTAATAAGCCAAATCTTCGGCGACAAAAAGCACCAGCCAGTATGACCAGCCCCTGTCCCACCCGATGAGGCGGTGATGCCAGAAGAATGCGAGAACGGGCATGACCACCATGGCACGCAGAAGCAGATCAAGGCTGCCGTTGAGCGCGGCAAGATAAAAATTGGTTAGCGTCTCACGCCAGGTGTAGGCGCGGATGCCTCTGAAATGGGTGATGCCAATCTCCAGCAGAATTGCCGCCAGTATCAGAGGAACACCAAAAGCCATCAATCTCTGCTCACGAAATAGATCCATGAAGATTAGAGGGTGGCAGGGATGATTTCCCGAAGGGCCTTGAGATCAGGAAATCAGCCGATGTGCGCGCGATAGGCGGCGGCATCCATCAAGCCGGCGGCTTCGACGCTGCCGGCAGGCTTGATCTTGAAAATCCAGCCGGCACCATAAGGATCGGTGTTGATGAGGCCTGGATTGTTGGTGAGCTCATTGTTAATCTCGACGATTTCACCACTGACTGGCGCATAGATGTCGCTGGCAGCCTTGACTGACTCGATGACACAAACCTGCTGACCGGCAGTCACAGGCCCCAGCTTGGGCAACTCGACAAAAACAACATCCGTCAATTCCGCCTGGGCGTGGTCGGAAATGCCAACGGGTGAAATAGCCTGCGTGGGATCCACCCACTCGTGAGAATCGCGATAGCGGAGTTGGTCAGGGACGTTGCTCATGACGGGAAGTGCGTTTGAGGTGAATCAGGCGGTGGCGAAACCAAGCGCAGTCATGCGCTCATGGATGGCATCCTTGGCCTCGAGCAGTTCGGCAATGGGATCCCATTTGCCGCTGGTCAGGGCATCGTGCGCAGTGCTCGGCAGGCTGACACTGAAGCTGTCGCTGCCATAGACGACTTTGCGATTGGCGACATCAACATTGACGATGAGTTTGGGATCGGCCTCAATTGCGGCAGCCAACTTGGCGATGTCTTCCGCCGTGGCGATGACACAGGGGATGCCGAGGGTGGTGCAATTGCCGAAGAAGATCTCGGCAAAACTCTGGGCGATGATGGCCCGGAAACCGAAGCGGTAGAGAGCCTGAGGGGCGTGCTCGCGTGAACTGCCGCAACCGAAATTGGTTCCGGAAAGCAGGATGGATGCCCCCTTGAAGCGCAGGTCATCGAGAGGATGACCGGTGGACTTGCCGTCCTTATCGAAACGCACATCATAGAAAGCGTACTCGCCGAGACCATCAAAGGTCACGCATTTCATGAAACGCGCTGGGATGATGCGGTCAGTGTCGATGTCTGAACCTGTGACGTGGACGGCGGTGCCGGAAACTTGGGTGATCTTTGCGAGGGCCATGGGTGGCCGTTCTTTAGCAGGCAAACCGCCAGGATCAAATGCAGAGAATGAGACAGTGAACGGCCTAACGCTCATTTTTGAAAGTACTCATCCCGGCACAGGCGTGATGAAACACCCAACCAATGCCTGCCCCGAAGCCAAGTCCGTAGCAGAGACCCCAGGATAGCTTGGCCAGCATGGCCGCTTCAGGACGGGGGATTTTGGCATTCCGGTCTGCCAGCCAGAAATCGTACATGGCCCAGTCGCCGGCGAAGTAACCCGCGGTATGCAGCACAAACAGCGCCAGCGCCGCAACCAGCCATCCACGCATGCAGCCCAGCATTCTCATGCTGATGATGGTGAAAACCAGGCAGCCAGCCGCGGCGCCGATCCATTCCCCCGCCCTGCCTTTGAGCCCAAACCAAGCCACGCACCAGATCAATGCATAAGCGAAGAAGGCGGGCAAAAAGGCCCGGTAAAAACGACCCGCACCACCCGCAACCGGTCCGAGCGCGATGCCGGACAAACCGAGAAACACGGCGGCGATCGCGGCATACATGCCGAGTTCACCGCCCGCATGACGGAACAGCGGTGCCGCAAACGCCCACACGGAGAAGGCGGCAATGCTGACCAATGCAAAGCCAAGTGCTCCGTGAATCACGTCGCGGACGAGTGAGCGCGAGACGGACATGGTGTTTTAGACCTCCCAACCGGGGCGATACTGGCGCTTCACGAGCGCGTTGGCCGCTTCATGGTTGGTGATCTTGAGCCCGGGTGCGTCCCACTGAAGTGTTTCGCCGGGGAATGGGCTGGCAAGACAGCCGAGAAGCACGGCCTCGGTGAGAGGCCCGGCGTAATCGAAGTTGGCGGTCGGTTTTTTGTCACCCTTGATGCAGCAATCAATGAAATCGAACCAGTGGTTGCGCGGCTCGAGCTTGGGATACTTGAAGCCTTTGAATTTCTCTTTCGGGAAGAGCTGCGGAGTGCTGCCGTGCGGGTGCAAAAGCACGCCATCAGTCCCGATGTAGAGACTGCCCTGACCTGGGAATTTAGAGGCATCTGCCAGCGCCATGACCTCGGCAGGCGGACGGGCATCACCATCATACCAGGTGACTTTGACCGTATCCCCGGCGGTGTATTGGGTGCCTTTGAAGGTGTATTCAACGACGGCATTGATGGCCCAATTGGTGGCATTCAGCGGAGCTGGTCCGGTGGACTTCACCGCAACAGGTGCCGCAAGGCCAAGTGAACGGAACCAGCCGCTGAACATGTGGCAACCCATGTCACCAAGCGTGCCGGTGCCGAAGTCGCGGCGCTTGCGCCAGTTCCCCGGATGATAATAGCCAGCGATGAAGGGGCGTTCCGTGGCGGTGCCGAGCCATTTGTTCCAGTCAAAACCATCCGGCACCGGATCTGTCTTCTGCGGCACAGGCTCCATGTCGCCCCACTTCTTGTTTGAGAAGGTGTGGACCTCCTTGATTTTACCGATGGCGCCCATGTGGACGAGTTCCACGGCAAAGCGCTCGGTGAAGTCCGATGAAATTTGAATACCCATCTGGGTCATGACACCTTTTTCGCGAGCCTTGAGCATCAGCTTGCGGCATTCGTAAAGATTCTGCGCCAGAGGCTTCTGGCCATACACATGCTTGCCAAGTTCAAGCGCCTTCAGGCCGATGGGTCCGTGCATGTGGTCAGGAACGGAGACGTTGACGGAATCAATGTTGCCGGATTCCTTTTCCAGCAGTTCACGCCAGTCCTGATAGCACTTCACGTTAGGCCATTTCTCCTTCACTCGGGCGAAATTGCGCGTATCAACATCGCACACGGCCGCCAGCTCCCACTGGGGATGATTGGACATGGAGGTGATGTCCGCCCAGGACATGCCCGAGGCGCCAAAGGCGGCATGGCGCAGTTTTCCGTTCGGTGACGCGGCCCGGAGGCCACTGGTGACAAAAGGTGCGGCGAAGAGACTGCTGGCAGTGCTCTGCAGGAACCGACGGCGGGAGAAGTGAGCTGGTTGTTGATGCATGGAGGCGGTCTGGTACGCCAGACTCGAAAGCGGTCTGGCATACAAGCGCAAAAAACCGGAAACTTATGAAGTTCCTTCCGGTCGCAGCAATTACCGCGACGATGCTTAGAGCTTCGCGGCAGGATTGGCCTCGATGGCCTTGGTAAGACCAGGCCAGCCTTCCGGGCGCTGGACTTGGAACATGTGCAGGTAGAGAGCGACCTGCTTAGACGGATAGGCGGCTAGAAGTGCCTGAACGCCGGCTGCGGCCTTGTCTTCAGCAATCTCCTCCGGGAGTTCTTCAACCTGGCCCTTGCCATCATGCTCGATGCCAACGGTATCAAGGAAAGTGATGAGCATGGCTCCCTGCGACTTCAGCAGCCAGATTTGCAGGATCTGCTCAACCACCGGGCCGTTGGTTTTCATCCCGAGTTGAGCGTGGAGCCACTCAGCCTGCTGCTGGCGTGATTTTTCCAGAATGAACTGCGGGCGCAGCTTTCTGGCACCAGCCAACGAATTGATCACAGCACGGTAGGCTGGCCGCTCATCGGTTTGAATGTAGGTGAAAATTTGGTTACGCAGTTCAGGGCCGATGGCCTCGAGGATTTGCTGTGCAGTCATGGATGGGGGCGGTTGTGCTGAGGGCGGGTCTGCTAGCACGCTGCCTTTCATGAGGCAACCGCTTTCCCAGCCGCCTATTGTTTGAATCCGGCAATGGTTGATTGACTTGAAACTCTCGAAGAACATCTTGACCGCGCGCAGGCCGCCCAGATAGTCGGCCCCGTTCGCCACCCGGCGATGTCCCCCAGCCCCCAGGCAAACCACGGCACCTATGGCCGTCTCTAAAAAACCAGTTCACGGAAAGAAAAGCGTTAAGCAGTCTGCCAAGCCATTGGCAGCAGTTGCACCCGCACCTGTAGCTCCAGCAGAGCAACAGGAGAAGCGTAAGCGCGGACGTCCACGCAAATACCCCGTCCCGGAGAAGCCTGCTGCAGGTCCGACGATGACGGCTGACGGCCTGCTCATCAAACGCCGCCGTGGCCGTCCGCCAAAGACTGACCAAGCCCAAACACCACTCGTGGTGATCTACGATGACATCAATGCTCCCGACATTCAGTCGAGGATTCGCAACCTCATCCGCTTGGCCAAGGATCAGGATCATCTGAGCTGGGACGATGTGAATGATGCCCTGCCGAGTGGCATCGTCACGGTGGATTTGATGGAGGAGGTCCTCACCCGCCTGCGCTCGCTCGAAATCCGAATCACCGAGGAAGGCACCGTGGACGGAAGGCTCATGGTCAGCACCGTCAAGGCTGCCGCAGCAGCTGGCAGCACATCCCCGGAAGAACGGGCTGAGGCATCACGGGCAGACATACTGGATGACCCTGTACGAATGTATCTGCGCCAAATGGGGCAGGTGGCACTGCTCACGCGCGAACAGGAAATCAACATTTCAAAACGCATCGAGAAAGCGGAATCAGGCCTGCTGCAGTGTCTGCAAAACATTGGCTTTGTGGCCCAGAATTATTTGCAGTTCGCTCAGAATCTGGCGGATGGACTGGAGCGTTTTGATCGCCTGGTCATCGACCGGAAGATCGAGGAGCGTGACAACTACTTCAAAAAACTGCCTCCGCTTATCCTTCAGGCGCGCGAGTCGTATGACAAATGCTGCGCTTTTTACAAAACGTCGCAAAGCGCCGTCGGAAAAAGGAAGCAGAATGCCACGGACAGCTTTCATTCAGCACGTGCCGCTTTTTTCAAGCTCTGCGCCAAGTTCTACTTCAAGCAGAAAATCAACGAGGACTTCGTCGCCCTGATCCAGCAAAAGCAGGAGGAACTGGATGCACTGGATCGCGAAAGGCGCGCACACCCCCGCAGCAACCAGCCAAAAGAAGAGCTGCTGCAATTCGAGCTGCAAGGTTGGCAGACCGCCGAGGGATACCGGAGCATTGCGGCTGAGGCACGCAAATGCGTGACCGACTCGACAAAAGCCAAGACCGAAATGATTGAGGCGAACCTGCGTCTGGTCATTTCGATCGCCAAAAAATACACCAACCGTGGTCTTTCATTCCTGGACCTGATCCAGGAGGGAAACATGGGGTTGATGCGCGCGGTGGAAAAATTTGAGTACCGCCGCGGTTACAAATTCTCCACCTATGCCACCTGGTGGATCCGGCAGGCCATCACCCGCAGCATCGCCGACCAGGCGCGCACCATCCGCATCCCGGTCCATATGATCGAGACGATCAACAAACTCATGCGCGTGCACAAGCAGCTCGTTCAAGAGTTGGGACGTGACCCGTCGCCTGAAGAGATCGCCGAGGAAATTCATCTGCCAGTCGACCGGGTGAATACGGTGTTGCGCATGGCCCAGCAGCCTGTCTCCATGCAAGCCAAGGTGGGTGACGGAGAGGGTGACACCGAGTTCGGCGATTTCATCGAGGACAAGGAAGCTCGTGACCCGATGGAACTCACCGCGATGAATCTCCTGCGCGACAAGCTTCGGGATGTGCTTGAAACGCTCAATCCCCGTGAACGCGAGGTGCTTGAACAGCGTTTTGGACTCGTCGATGGCGCCGGGCGGACACTGGAGGAAGTGGGCAAACAGTTCCAGGTCACACGCGAGCGCATCCGCCAGATTGAGGCAAAGGCGCTGAGAAAACTCCGCCACCCCACGCGCATCCGCAAACTTGGCGGTTTCTTTGGCGGGACTTGAACCTGCTTTGGCAGGCTGGGCTACTGCCTTTGCGGCCGCCTTGAAGGTGACGACCCTGCACCGCTGATTCCAGATCCCGTGAAAGCGTAACTGGAACCCGCTCCACCAAAACAAAACAGCCGGAACATTGCTGTTCCGGCTGTGGTGAGTGTTAGAGGGAAAACGTATTCAACTATGCGGCAACTTTTGCCTGGGCGCTTTTCCGTTCCAATGCAGCCTTGGCCTGATTGGCCAGTGCAGCAAAGGCGGCTTCGTCCTTGATGGCGATGTCGGACAGCACTTTGCGGTCGATGTCGATACCGGCGAATTTGAAGCCTTCCATCATGCGGCTGTAGGTGATACCCACGGCGCGTGCAGCGGCATTGATACGCTGGATCCAGAGGTTACGGAAGGTGCGCTTGCGGACCTTGCGGTCACGGTAGGAATACGTCATCGCCTTGCGGACAGCGTCCTTGGCGTAACGGAAGTGGGTGGAGCGGAAGCCGCGGAATCCCTTGGCTTTCGCGAGTGTCCGCTTGCGGCGTTTGCGGCTAGCGGGTGCGTTGGTGGCTCTTGACATGTTTCTTTTTAACTGAGCAGGCTGTTGTTGGGGATTCGATGACCGGACTCACCTGATCGTAGATCCCGCAGAGGAGACCAGTCCGGAGCATCGTGGTCCCCGCCAGGGGGACCGTGGGAGCATTATCGATGTGAGAACGGCATGTTCGCAAGGACGGCTGCTTTATCCACTTCTGCCACGAGGGCGACTTTACCGAGATTGCGTTTACGTTTACGGCTCTTGTTCTGCAGGATATGGCGCTTGCCTTGTTTACGGCGCAGCACCTTTCCAGTCGCAGTGACTTTGAATCGTTTAGAAACAGCTTTTCTCGTTTTTGCTATACCAGCGTTTTTGGACATAGAGGGTCGCGAAGATGCAGTCGATTACCAGATGGGCAAGGCTTTTTTCAGACAGAAATGCAGACTTACAAAAAGACGGCTCATCACCCTTCAATGGGGTTTCGCTTTAGCGCCCGGTTCATCCCGCTCAACCACCCCGTCCCGGAGGCGGATGATGCGCGTGCTGCGCTCAACCATGCGTTCGTCGTGGGTGACAAAAACAAGGGTGCGGCCCTGGGCGTTGAGGTCGTCAAAAAGACCAAGAATTTCCTGCCCGGATTTGCTGTCGAGATTCCCCGTGGCTTCATCGGCAAGAATGACGAGCGGGCTGTTTGACAGGGCGCGGGCAATGGCGACGCGCTGCTGCTGACCACCGGAGAGCTCCATGGGCTTGTGATTGAGGCGATGCCCAAGACCGACCTGATTGGCCAGATCCTCAGCCACAGCGCGCATTTTGGCATCTTCGGCTCCGCCGTAGTACATCGGAACGGCAATATTCTCCAAGACGGTGAGCTGCTGGATGAGATTGTAGCTCTGAAAGATGAAGCCGAGGTTGCGGTTGCGCGCGGCAGAGAGGTCATCGTCGTTCAGATGGGCCACATTCTGACCGCCAAGGAAGTAATCTCCCGTGGTTGGCTGATCGAGACAGCCTAGCACATTCAACAGCGTCGATTTACCGCAACCGGAGGGCCCCATGATGCAGACGTACTCGCCGGGGTAGATATCCAGACTGACTCCCTGCAAGACCTGGCTGGTGACGTCCCCCATTTGGTAAGACTTGCAGATTTCCCGCAGACTGATGATGGGGTCAGGCATCGCTCGCGTGGATGTCAGGCCTACTTGGCGACGGAGGCCACGGCTTTGATCTTCTCCTTGGCCTTTGGCTTTGATTTGTCCAGCGATCCGGGCATTGGGGAATTGGGTTCCGGTCTGGCGTCCTCGGTCGTGGCTTTCTTGGGCAGTGAAAGAGCCACGAGTTCGCCGGGTTTCAAGCCATCACGAACTTCAATAAACTCATCATTGAAGACGCCGGTGGTGATTGGGCGACGCTCCAGTTTGCTGCCATCGCTGATGTAGCAAAAATGGTGATCCTCTTCGACCTCAATCGACTGCACCGGCACATAGAGAACTTCGGCAAGCTGATCGACAATGATTTCGACCTTGGCATTCATGCCGGGTTTCAACCAGGCATGCGTGCCGGTGATGTGAATGGTGGCGGGGTAGACTTTAAGGTTGGGTGTGTAGCGGCTGCTTCCTGAGTCCGGCAGGAGGGCCAGTTCGGCCACGCGACCTTCAAGAACTTTGCCAGGCTCGGCATCAACTCGAATCAGGGCGATCTGGCCGATTTTGACTTTTTTGACGTGGGATTCGTGAATCTTCACATTGACCCCCATCTGGGCCATGTCCGGAATGGTGAGAATGGTCTGCCGAAGGCGCACGCTGGCCCCTTCCTCGATGCTGTTGCTGTAATTGTACGATGAGCCTGCGTTGAGGTCGCCGTAGGCAACGAGACCTGGCTGGACAGCCTTGATGGTGCAGGCCTTGAGTTGGCGTTCAAGCTCCTCGGTCTTGGCGAGTTCCATTTCATAACGACGCTTGGAAGTCTGGAAGCGCGTCTCAGCCTGGGCCATTTTTGCGCGGTTCGCGCGAACAGTGCGCTCCAGTTTGGTTAGGCATTCCCGATAGGCGGAGAGCAGCAGGGCGCACTGCTTGGAGAATGCATATTTTTTGAAGAGACTGAGTTCGGTCTCTGCCGTTTTTCCTGAAAGTGATACCTTTTCAAAAGTGACCTGGTCATTTTCAAGTTGTGCTTTGGGAACAAAACCGCGAGCCGAAAGGCGCTCGGATGCTTCGGCTTTCTGCTTGGCCACGGACAATTCGGATTTGCGGAGCAATAGCTCGTCCTCAAGCTGGCGGAGCTTTTGCTGGGCTTCGCCATCGCCACTGCCCAGACCTTCCAGAAAGGGTGAAAAATCGATGCGTTCAGAGATCTCTCTGGCAGGATTCTTTGGCAATGCTTTCCTTGCCGGCATGGCAACAGCTGCGCCACCTCCCGGCTTCATGTCGGATGATTTGAGCGGGGTGTTGGCCTGAGTGTCGAGCATGGACACAAATTTGTCCAAATCCTCCCCTGTGGAGGGCAGCCCTACATCCGTGAGAATCTTCCCGGTGAGCACCCTTCCAAGATACTTCTCAAAATCCATGAGAGCAAAAACACCCAATTCCTTCATGTCCCGAACGAGACTCTGGTTCTCGCTGCGCTGGATCTCGCGTCCTTCATCAGCATCAATGTAGGTGGCCACCGTGGTCTGGAATTCAATCTCGTGATCCAGCATGCGGGTTTTGAGCTCGGAACTGTCCAACTCCACCAGCACCTTTCCTTCTTTCACATCCTCCTCGGTGATGAGGTAGCCTTCAGGGATGATGCTTATAATCTTGGTGGGAATCTCGATTTCAGACTTCACCTCAAAATTCTTCAGTGCCTGAATTTCCCCACCCTGCAGGACATCCACCTGAAGCGGACCGCGTTGAGCCACAAAGGTAGGCACTTCTTCGCCGGTTTTGCCCCCTCCGGGCATGGCCAACCACACACCCGCCCCGAGGGCGAGAGTGCCGATGATCATCCAAGTCTTCCAGCGTGGTTTTATCATGAATCTTCCTTTACTTTCTCGCTTTCTAATACGTCCACCCATGTGCCGTCTTTCCGAATGAACAGCACACCCATGTCCGTCCATAGCTGCAGCCGGACCAGATTGTGATCAATGATCGTCGAAATAATCAAATCCCGGGCGGTGATCAGCCGGTCCTGAGATTCCACGATGTCACGAGCCGTGCCCAATCCTTCCGCCATCAGGGCCTCTTCGATTTCGAGACGTTTTTGAGCCAGATCCAGCCCTTTCTGCGCCAATTCATACTGGCGGCGGGCCAACTCCAGTGCACGCCAGTCCGTCCGGATCGTGGCACGCAACTGCTCCTCTTGCAGTTCCAGCGTGCGGCGCGTGCTCTGCTCCAGAACCTGGGCGGCACGCAGCAAATTGCGCTCGGGCAGGGTGTTCAAATTTGGGTCGATGAAGAGCCCGCCAGACAGGCGGCGCTGATGCGGGTTTAGTTCCAGGCCGGGATTTCCCGTCGGCGTTGCCATTTCATAATTCGTCAGTGCATTGACGGTTGGCAGGGTGTTCTGATGCGCAATTTTGACTTTGCGTGAAGCATCCTGCAGGCGCTCGCGCTGGTTGTACAAATCGAGGCGGGTAACAATCGCCGTGTCCACCATCTGCTCGACAGGTTCCTTGGGGTGCATGATCTCCAGTCGCTTAATCTCACTGGAGTCCGGCATGATCCGCTCGGTGACTGGCAGTCCGAGCGTCACTTTCAGGTTATCCAACTGGTCCTCATAGGTGACGATGGCGGCCAACCAGGTGCGTTCATAAGTGATGCTGCCCTGCTCGATCTGCTTCAGCATCGACTGAGTTCGCAGGTTCGCCTCTGCCAGTGCGCGATCCCGTATGATGGAGACCAGCGATGCCTTGTAGGCCAAAAAACGATTTCTGGCTGCCTCGCGCGCCTGGATGGTCCGCAAATACTGGCGGGTGACATCCACGGCAAAACCCTTGCGATACTGGGTGAAATCACGAATGGCGTAGAGGACGTCCCTCTCATTTTGCCGCAGCGGCTCCGCCGCAGCCAGAACGCCTGCCCCGCGCAGCAAAGGCTGGCTCAGCGTGGCTGCCGCGCGCGAGTCGCTCAAGCTTTTCACATTGCCCGTGAAGAATCGCTGGAAGTCGGTGGTCAGGTCCAGCGCCAATCGAGCGCCCGTCTTCATCAGGTAGGTCAATCCCAGAGCGCCGTTCGTCGTCAGGGTCGAAGTGCGCACCCAGTTGTTCACACCCGATTTCACCTGCCGCTCAGAAAATGTCCCCCCACCCGCACTGTCGCCGATGGGGCTGTAGAGTTGTCGCGTACCCGTCAATCCCAGCGCACTGAGGTAAACCTGCTCTTTCCGGCTCAAATAAGTGCGATTCCGGTGCACCCCGAAGTCCAGCGCGTTCGCCAGCGTGATCACCCGGGCCCCGTCCTCGATGAAGGCCCGCTTGCCCAGGAAATCCACCGTTTCCGACTGCTTCATCAGGGCGTCCAGCTTCACCGGCTGAGGCTGAGTGATGCTCAGCAGCGTGTCATCCCCTGCCCCGGCCACGGCCTCTTTCTTGCCGCCGATAATCCCAAAGACCTGCTTGTCAGCCCACTTTTTATAAAACCCCTGTGAACAACCCGCCAGGCCTAGGCTCAGCAGGGCCAGAGCCTGGACTGAGCGGACGTGACGTGGATGGGACATAGGGACGAATAAAATAGAGCCCAAACCTGCATGCGAAGGGTTGAGTCGCACTGGCTTGGGAAATGGGGGGCCTGAACTACGACATTGAGCGCATTTGTCTATCACGGAGATGTCTTGCACAGATTGACCATCAGCATTCCCCCGGGTTCCCCGAACCCGGTAGATCTCCTCACGTAAGTGCAATGGGGCCAAGATTGAGAATCGAGAGCATGCGCCGGGCGTCGAAATATGCGCATCAGGATCATTAACTCAGAACGTGAGCGCCTAAGGAAGAGCATAAGCCCCCCAATTCAGGCTTTAAAACCTCAATCGGCAACCCCAACCCCTGTTCCCAAAGCAGGCACGGCAACCGCTCAAATCATGTCCATCGACACCAATATCTCGCGGGGCTTGGCTCCGTCGCCGGGTCCGATGATGCCGCGATCTTCGAGGATGTCCATCATGCGGGCGGCGCGGCCGTAGCCGAGGCGCAGACGACGCTGGAAAAGGCTGGTGGAGGCCTTTTTTTCCTGGCGCATGACTTCCAGACACTTCTCCAGTGTCTCTTCTTCCTCGGCATTGACGCTGTTTCCGCCTTCTTCGTCATCGCCCATGAAATCGTTGCCGTCATCATCGACACGGACATCAAAGACGGGTTTGCCCTGGGAAACACAATGAGCCACGAGATCGTGCAACTCATCATCGGTGACGAGCGCGCCCTGGCTGCGGATCTGCTGCGCACCGCCGGGCGGGACGTAGAGCATGTCCCCCTTGCCCACGAGATTCTCGGCGCCCTTGCGGTCAAGAATGACGCGGCTGTCGAGAGCGGAGGAAACCTGGAAGGCGATGCGTGTGGGGATATTGGCCTTGATGACTCCGGTGATCACATCCGCACGCGGTGTCTGGGTGGCGACGATGAGGTGAATGCCCGCAGCGCGCGCCATCTGGGTGATGCGGGCGATGGAGCCTTCAATGTCCGCAGGAGCGGTCTGCATCAGGTCGGCCAACTCGTCAATGATGACAACGATGTAGGGCAGCGTGTCAGGGATCTCAAGCTCCTGGCTGCGGCGCGGCGGCGGTTCAGAGTCGCCATGCCAGATACCGCTGTCATCCTCAGGCAATTCCGTCGGCAGAGCCTCGCTGTCGGGCGCGACTTCCTCCCATGGCGCCGTGGTGCCATCGACAAGATGATCGGCTGCCGCAGCGGCTTTGGCAAAGGCTGCAGAAACGCGCACGTCATCAGTGCCCACGCTTGTCACCGGACTGACACCGGAACTGAGCACGACCGAGGGAGCGTTTTTCGCGGCGATCGCCGCAGCGGCCTTGCGCGCTTCATTGTCGGCGGCGCGTTTGCGGTTGCGGTTGTTGAAGACTTCAAAGTTGCGGCAGCCTTCGTGGGCAAATATCTGGTAGCGGTTTTCCATCTCCTTGACCACCCAGCGCAGGGCCATGAGCGCCTTCTTTGGATCGGTGACCACGGGCAGGGCCAGATGCGGCAGCTCGGCGTAGGCCTGCATTTCCACGACTTTCGGGTCGATCATGATGAAGCGTAATTCATCGGGCGCAAAGCGGCACAGCAGACTGGTGATGATGCCATTGATGCAGACGGATTTACCCGACCCGGTGGCACCGGCCACAAGCAGGTGCGGCATGGCGGCGAGATCGCCGATGATGGTCTTGCCATACACGTCCTTGCCCAGTGCGATCGGGATCTTGGCCTTGCCATTGGCGAAGACATCGTCCTCCAGAAGCTCACGGATGCGAACCGCGATCTTCTCTCGGTTCGCCAGTTCGATGCCCACGGTATCCTTGCCGGGGATTGGGGCCAGAATGTTGATGCGTTCAGCGCAGGTGGCACGGGCGATGTCGTCATCCAGTGCCGCGATGCGGGCCACGCGCAATCCATCGACCGGGCGGACTTCGTAGCGGGTGATGGCAGGACCGCGGGTGATGTCACCGGCCTCGACCTTCACACCAAAACTGGCCAGCGCCTTGACGATGGTGTCCTGGATCGCCAGCAACTCGCCTTTGTCCGTAGGCACGCGCTCGGCGTCATCAGCCCAATGCAGCAGATCCAGCTCGGGCAGCTTGTAATCCTTAAAGCGAACCGTGAGTCCGCCGAGCGATCCATGCGGAGCCTGCTCAATCTTCTGGGCGCGCTTTTTCTCCCAGACTTCGGAGAGCTTGGGCTTGTCCTTGTCTTCCTCGTGGTGCACTCGAGGTGCCGAGGAGTCGATGATTTTTGGTTTGGGCGACTCAAAGGTCAGTCCCAGCTCGGGTGTCATCAACGGCCCCGAAGGCGCGGACACGTCGGGCCGGATTTCTTCCTTGGCAGTCCGTTTCCGGCGCATCACCGCTGCGGGCACGGACCCAGGATTGGCCGCCTCCCGCGCTTCCAGTTCGGCCTGCTCGGCGGCCATCTCCCGGCGGATGCGGGCGCGCTCAATCATGAACTGCACCTCGCGTTTGATTTCATCAATGACTTCGAGCGGATGCAGTCCGCTGGCCAGGAAGAAGCCCACTGCATAGATGCTGCCAAGGACGATCGAAGAAC
>CAJCCF010000668.1 GCA_903960845.1 uncultured Verrucomicrobiota bacterium
GCGGCGAACCCAGGAATGCAGTTTCATGCCTTCGTGACTCGTGATTTGGGCGAACTGCATCGCTTTGGCGAGGAGCTCGGCTTTCTCCTGAGTGAGGTGGTTGCGCGTGGGGCAGGTGAGGCCGACCTCCGCAGCGCGAGGAGTGAGGCGGAGATCGCAATTGTCCTGACGTAGGAGGAGGCGATACTCGGCACGGGAGGTGAAGAGGCGGTAGGGCTCCGTGACGCCTTTGGTGACGAGGTCGTCGATCAGAACGCCTAGGTAGGCCTCGCTGCGGCTGAGAATGAACGGTGCTTTACCTTGCACTTTCAGCGCAGCATTGGCCCCGGCGAGTAATCCCTGACCGGCGGCTTCTTCGTAACCGGAAGTGCCATTGATCTGCCCCGCGAAGTAGAGGCCTGAAACGAGTTTCGTTTCCAGCGTCGGATAAAGTTGGGTCGGTGGGCAGTAATCATACTCCACCGCATAACCAGGGCGGATGATTTCAGCTTTCTCCAAACCGGTGATCGATCGAATGAAATCGTGCTGAACCTCGTAGGGCAGGGAAGTGGAGACACCATTGATGTAGAATTCCCGGGTGTGGCGGCCCTCCGGTTCCAGGAAAACCTGGTGCCGTTCCTTCTCTGCAAAACGCACCACCTTGTCCTCGATGGACGGGCAATAACGCGGTCCCACGCCCTCAATCCGCCCGCAATACATCGGGGATTTATCCAGATTTGCCCGGATTATGTCGTGGGTTTGCGGGTTCGTGTAGGTGATCCAGCAGGGAATTTGTTCCACGTGGAACTTTTCAGGCAACCAAGAGTTGAGGGTGAACTGGGGTGATCCTGTGTTGGAGGTGCTGTTCTCAGGGTCCTCAGGCACGATGCCTGACAGGTAGGAGAAAGGTGGGGCGGGGGTATCGCCTGGTTGGATCTCGCACTTTGAGAAATCGATGCTGCGGCTGTTGATGCGGCAGGGGGTGCCGGTTTTGAAGCGTTTGATCTCGAATCCGAGGTGTTTCAGGCTGTCGGATAAGGTGGAAATGCTGTCCCCCATTCGGCCGCCAGCCTGATTCTGGAGGCCGACGTGGAGCAATCCCCGCATGAATGTGCCGGAAGATATGATGACGGATTTGGCCCGATAAATCATCCCAAGGCTGGTGCGGATGCCGGTGACGACATCATCTTCCACCAAGATCTCGGCAGCGTTCCCCTGATGCATGTCGAGATTCGGCTGGTTCTCGATCAACCACTTCATGCGAAACTGGTAGGCCTTTTTGTCGCACTGAGCGCGCGGAGCTTGGACGCTGGGGCCTTTGGTGGCGTTGAGCATGCGGAACTGGATGCCCGTGGCGTCCGTGTTCAGGCCCATCACTCCGCCGAGTGCATCGATCTCGCGAACCACATGCCCTTTGGCGAGTCCCCCAATAGCTGGGTTGCAGGACATCTGGGAGATGGTGTCGAGATTCTGGGTGAGAATTGCCGTTTGGCAACCGAGCCGAGCCGCCGCCATCGCCGCCTCTACCCCGGCATGACCTGCGCCGCAGACGATGACATCGTAGTGTTTGGGGAAAGTATAAAGGCTGGATGACATGGAGTTGGCAGGCTAGCACATGGGGTGGAATTGTTCCATGTAGAACAAAGTTAGGCGATTCCACCACCTAGTCCACGACATGCATAGGCGCACAACAAGAGCAATATCGGTGTAGAAATAACGACCATGATAAGCGTCAACCAACCAACTCGGTCTTGGAGGAACCAGAGACGAACACAAATAACACTCAATGCGACAAACCATCCCGCAAAGCTGAAATACACGGTAAAAAGTAAGGAGAATACGACCAGCCCTTCTGCCAGCGGAAATAACTGGGAAAGCATGGCATAAAGAATCCACACCAGAGCCTGCAGCATTAGAATGTCCCGTGGCCAGCTTACAAAGGGATCAGGTTCAGCGTTCTTATGCATACAAAGCTTTCACAAAAAGCCCCGATGGCTTGCGGCTCATCGGGGCGGGGAAGGGGAGCTTTGTTGGATTAACGGAAGCTCTTCGCGAAGTCGTCAGCACTGGCTTTGGCCACCACCTTGGTTTTCTGGAAGGTGCTCTTTTCGCCTTTCTCGATGAGGATGCGCTCGTAGTCGGCGCTGCTCATCGGGAGTTCGATGGCTTTGTCCTGCCAGGTGCTGAGGAGGATGGCATTCGCCAATTCGACGCTGTAGATGCCTTCGGCGGCGGGGCTCAGGAGCTTTTCACCTTTGAGGATGGCGTTGGTGAAGTTTTGCAGGATTTCCACATGCTGTCCGCCGCTCTCGGCGACTGGGATGTCCATGTGCCAGGACTCGGGCATGGCGAAGGCGGCTTCGGCTTCCATGCAGAATTTGCTCATGGGCTGGCGATTGCGCTGGAAGTGGATTTTGCTGCCATCGGTGACAGTGAGGCGACCCTGTTCGCCGGTGATTTCGAGCTTATTGACACCTGGAGCTTCACCGGTGCTGGTGACAAAGGTGGCGGTGGTGCCGTTGTCGTATTGCAGCACGGCGGTGACATCGTCCTCAACTTCAATCTCATGGAAGCGGCCAAACTGGCAGAAGCCGCGGACTTTTTGCGGCATGCCAAACATCCACTGAAAGAGGTCAAGATTGTGAGGGCACTGGTTCATGAGGACGCCGCCGCCCTCTCCCTTCCATGTGCCGCGCCAGCCGCCGGTGGCATAGTAGTAGTTGGTGCGGAACCAGTTGGTGACCTCCCAGTGGACGCGCCGCACAGCACCGAGTTCACCACTATCGATGAGATCTTTGACTTTCCTGAAGCAGGCATTCGTGCGCATGTTGAACATGGCGGCGAAGATTTTGCTCTTGTCCGTGTGAGCGGCGATGAGGCGTTCGCAGTCGGCTTTGTGTACCGAGATTGGCTTTTCGACCAGCACATGGAGACCAGCTTGGAGAGCCTCAATACCGATGGTGGT
This sequence comes from uncultured Verrucomicrobiota bacterium, assembly GCA_903960845.1. GTDB lineage: Bacteria > Verrucomicrobiota > Verrucomicrobiia > Verrucomicrobiales > Verrucomicrobiaceae > Prosthecobacter. Next base: position 2,945 of record CAJCCF010000668.1, read on the forward strand.
ATGGCTGAAATGAGGGGTGCAGATGAGGATGGCATCGATCTGACCTGATTTGATCATGGCACTGACATCAGTGAAAGCCTGCTCACCTTCCTGAAGCGGGGGAATCGTGCCGTGGCTCTCGCAAAGGCAGGTAACCTTCAGCCCTGGCACCTTGCCGGCGCGAATGTTTCCGAGGTGGGCTTTGCCCATGTTTCCGAGTCCAACGATGCCAAGTCTGACGGTTTCCATAGTGTGCGATTGAAGGTTTTGGTTTGGGCGCGCAGGCTAGCGTTTGCCCCCTTGATGGTCAAGCCATGTCGCCGCCCGGAGGCGCTAGTTTTGTGCGCAGCCACAAGACTTTGAGCGCTAAGCAAAGATGAGAGAGACGGAACTTGGACAAGTCCGAGTGGTTTAAGAACCGCCCAGTTTCTCTACCTGATCGGAGAGACGCTTCATGAGATTGTTACACACATTGTCGCACAGATCGGAGATGCTCGGATCGGCAATGAAGCAGATAGCCGTGAGGCCTTCACGGCGGCGACCCACCATGCCCGCGTCGACGAGCGACTGTACGTGACGAGAGACATTTGCCTGCGTCAGGCCGGTCGCGGCCACGAGCTCGGTGATGTTTTTCTCTCCTTCTTCCAATGAGCGCAAAATCTTCAGGCGACTGGGCTCGGCAAGTGTGCGGAACCAGGATGCGATCAAACTGAGCGCTTCTTCGGACATGGGAGGCGGAGCTTTTTTGGTGCGAGCAGCCATGGTATAAAAAAATGTTTGCTAGTAGGTGCTATATGCGTATAGACTCATATAGTTGAATTGAATTATCCTTCATCACCCTTCTCCGTCAATCACGAATCCACCCAACCACATGAAACTTGAAAATGCCATTCGTGCCCTGGCCGGCACCATGATCCTGGTCAGCTTAGCCCTGAGTCAATATGTGAGCCCTAACTGGTTGTGGCTGACTACTTTCGTTGGTTTCAATCTATTGCAGTCGGCATTCACCGGATTTTGTCCGGCGGAAACAATCCTCAAAAAGCTCGGCGTTGGCGGCTCATGCTGCACGAAGCATTGAGCACCTTGATTTCACCATGAAACTCGTATCGCTTTTCTCTCTACTCATGTTGGCCGCCTGTGGCAAACACGAGATCGCCGAAACAAAAGCGGTCTCGCTGCCTGCGGTCGCCGTCGAGGTTCAGGCAGCCAAATTGGAGTCACATGTGGCTGCCGAAGAGGTCGTGGGTACCGTGCGTTCAAAGTTGCGCGCGATTGTCGAGGCGAAGGTAAGCGGGCGCGTTCTCGAATACTCCGCAACGCCGGGAGCATTGGTGAAATCAGGTGATTTGCTTGCGCGGCTCGAGGTGCAGGAGATTCAGGCCAGGGTGGATCAAGCCAAGGCAAGGCTCGATCAGGCACAACGAGATTTGGACCGCCAGAAGCAGTTGATCGTGAGCAATGCGACAAGCCGCCAGGATTTCGATGCTGCTGAAGCGCGCATGAAAGTGGCGGTCGCCGGCGTGAGCGAAGCGGAGACGATGATGAGTTATGCTCGAGTCACAGCGCCCTTTGATGGTGTGGTGACGCGGAAACTTGCGGATGTGGGTGATCTGGCGATGCCGGGCAAACCGCTGCTCGAAATCGAGGCACCGACTGCGTTACGCTTCGAGGCCGATCTTCCGGAAGCTATTCTCGATCGCATTCAAATGGGCGCAAAGATGCGGGTGAAAATTGCCTCAGTCGCAAAAGCGCTCGAAGCGATGGTGAGCGAAATTGCGCCCGTCGCTGATCCGGTGAGTCGAACGTTTCAGGTGAAATTCGACCTGCCAGTCGCAGAAGGTTTGCGAACAGGACAATTTGGCCGGGTTGCAGTGCCGGTAGCTGATACAAAGTTGCTTCTTGTGCCCAAAATTGCCGTGATGAAACGCGGGCAGATGGAGTTGCTGTTCGTCGCCAAAGATGGCAAGGCGGCGTTGCGATTGGTTAAAACTGGCAAGATCATGGATGGTCGTGTGGAAGTGCTCTCCGGCCTTGAAGAAGGTGAGAAGGTCGTTATCAGCGACGTGGCAAAACTTGCCGACAGCCAACCCGTGATTATCCAGCCATGAGCGAGGCATCATCCAGCCATCATGGCATCGCCGGTCGCATCGCGGCCGCGTTCATTGATTCCAAACTCACGCCACTTATCATCATTGCATCGGTGCTGCTGGGGGCTGCGGCGATTGTGCTGCTGCCCCGTGAGGAAGAACCGCAGATCAAGGTGCCGATGGTCGATGTCATGGTGACGATGCCCGGATCCACGGCAAAGGAGATCGAGGAGCGTGCGACCCGCCCGATGGAAAAGCTGCTGTGGGAGATCGCCGGTGTGGAGTACATCTACAGCACTTCTCGTGACAGCGAGAGCCTGGTCATCGTGCGATTTAAAGTGGGCGAAGATCCTGAACGCAGCCTGCTGAAGCTCACAGAAAAATTGCGCTCGAACTTTGATCGCATCCCCATGGGCGTCACGCCACCGCTGATCAAGCCAAAGAGCATTGATGATGTGCCCATCCTGGCGCTCACTTTTCACAGCGCGCGATATGATCACCTGACCCTGCGGCGATTGGCCGCCCAGGTGGATGAATCGATCAAACAAGTGTCGCAGGTGGCCGAGACGAACCTGCTTGGCGGATCGCGCCGCGCTGTGCGGGTGCTGCTTGATCCCGTGAAGCTTGCTTCGCGCAATCTGAGCCCCGCGGGACTCGTGCCAATGCTTCAGCAGGCAAACCGCCAGTTCCGCGCAGGTGGCCTAACCACAATCAACAAAGAGATTCTTGTTGAAACCGGAGCATTTCTCAAAACGGCGGAAGACGTTGGCAACGTAGTCATAGGCGCCTTCAGCGGCCGTCCGGTGTATCTGCGTGAAGTCGCCGGGATCAACGATACAGGCGAGGAAGCGGTGCAATACGTGTTCCACGGTTCGAAGATCTCTGAAGAACCCGCTGTGACGCTCAGCATTGCGAAGCGCCCGGGTGCAAATGCCATCTCCGTGGCTGATGATGTGCTGCGCAAGGTGGACTTGCTCAAAGGGTCGGTCATTCCCGCTGATGTCACCGTGAGTGTGACGCGCAACTACGGCGAGACAGCGGCGGAAAAATCCAATGAGCTGCTGCTGCACATGGGCATCGCCGTCTTCAGTGTGGCAATTCTGATCTGGCTTACGCTCGGCTGGCGTGAGAGCGGCATCGTTGCCGTTGCGATTCCAGCCACGCTGGCGCTCACGCTGCTCGTCTTTTACCTCTACGGTTTCACGCTGAACCGCATCACCCTCTTCGCATTGATCTTCAGCATCGGCATTCTCGTGGATGACGCCATCGTCGTGGTTGAAAACATTGTTAGGCATTTCCATCTGCCACAAAACAAAGGCCGCAACTGGTCCGCCATTGCAGTGGAAGCCGTGGGCGAAGTCGGCAATCCCACCATCCTCGCCACCTTTGCCGTCATCGCCGCCGTGTTGCCGATGGCTTTCGTCGGCGGCCTGATGGGGCCTTACATGCGGCCAATTCCAATTGGCGCGAGCGCCGCGATGTTTTGGTCGCTGCTGATTGCGTTCGTCGTCACGCCGTGGGCTTCGATTCGCATTCTGCGCTGGGGAAGAAAATATTCCAAACTAACCGAAGGCAGTCCCTCAGCCAAAGATCTTGAACACCATCAGGCAAGCGAGCATCCGGAAGATTTCTTCACGAAACTCTACCGGAGTGTGATGGGGCCGCTGCTTCACCACACCGGCTGGCGTTGGCTTTTTCTGATGGTGATTACCGCGCTGCTGCTGGGCTCCATGGCGACGGTTGCTCTCGGATGGGTGAAAGTGAAAATGCTGCCCTTCGATAACAAGAGTGAATTCCAGGTCATCTTGAACATGCCCGAAGGTTCTTCGCTGGAACAAACCGCAGCCGTGGCACGTGAAATGGCTGCCGCAATCCGAACAGAGCCTGAAGTGACCGATTATCAGGTCTATGCGGGTGTCGCTTCGCCCTACAATTTCAACGGCCTTGTTCGTCACTACTTCATGCGCCGCGGAGCAAATGTGGCGGACATTCAGGTGAACCTTGTTGGCAAACACGAGCGCCAGGCGCAAAGCCATGACATCGCCAAGCGCATTCGTCCTGCGGTGACTGCCATCGCGGAACGATACAAGGCGCGTGTGGCGATCGCCGAGGTGCCACCGGGACCACCCGTGCTGCAGACACTCGTTGCCGAGATATACGGGCCTAACGAACAAGCGCGTTTAAAACTCGCCGAGGCGGTGAAGACCATTTTCAAAAGCACGCCAGGCGTTGTCGATGTGGACTGGTACATTGAGGCTGATCAGCAGAAGGCGCGCTTTGTGATCGACAAGGAAAAAGCAGCGCTCCACGGCATCAGCGCCGCCACGATTTCACAGACGCTGAAAATTGCCGTCGATGGCGAAACGGTAGATTTGCTGCATCAGCCCGAGGAGAAGGAAGACGTGAACATCCGCCTCGAACTGCCGCGCTCGGCCAAAACCACGCCCGAGGAACTGCTGGCCCTGCGCGTGCGGTCTGGAGATGCCAATGCACTGCCTGAACCGGGGGCCGCAGGTTCACCGCTCGTGCCCTTGCGCGAGTTGGTGAAGATCGAGAACGTCACCGTCGAAAAAAGCCTCTATCACAAGAACCTCATGCCCGTGACCTATGTCATCGGCGACGTGGCAGGAGTCGTCGAAAGCCCCGTGTATGCCATCTTCAAGATGAACGAGGCGCTCAAGAAACTGGATACCCGCGAGTATGGCGGCAGTGGCGCGGAGTTGCAGATTCTCAACGCCACCATGCCTTTCAGCGATGCCGAACCGGCGCTGAAGTGGGATGGCGAGTGGCACATCACCATTGAAGTTTTCCGCGATCTCGGCGCGGCCTTTGGGGCGTGTTTGATCCTCATCTATGTGCTTATGGTTGGATGGTTCCGCAGTTTCATCACGCCTGCCATTGTGATGATCGCCATCCCGTTCTCCCTCGTCGGCATTCTACCGGCGCATGGCATGATGGACGCTTTCTTCACTGCCACCAGCATGATTGGTTTCATGGCCGGCGGTGGCATCGTGGTGCGAAACAGCATCATTCTGGTCGATTTCATCGAGTTGCGTGTGCGTGAAGGCATGCCGTTGAGCGAGGCGGTCATCGATGCAGGTGCCGTCCGTTTCCGCCCCATGCTGCTTACGGCGATGGCTGTGGTCGTCGGAGCTGCCGTCATTCTCGCCGACCCGATTTTCCAGGGTCTCGCCATTGCCCTCATGGCCGGTGAAATCGCCAGCCTGCTCATCAGTCGCATGGCTGTGCCGGTGCTGTATTTCATGGCTAACAAACAATCACACCCCGAACTCAAACGCATATGAAACCCAACATCGGGAAAATCGATCGCGCTCTGCGCATCATCCTTGGCCTCGGCCTCATCGCCTACGGCCTCATCAATCACAGTTGGATCGGAGCCATCGGCGCCGTGCCGCTCCTCACCGCGTTCATCAGCTTCTGCCCGTTGTATGCCCCGCTCGGCATCAGCACCTGCGGCAAAGGCGGTAACGACAAAGGTGGCGGCTGTTGCGGTGGCGGGAAATGCTGCTGACCGTAGCACAGGCTTTCCAGCCTGTATTCAACGCCTCCAACCAAGCCCAGCCTGGAAAGGCCAGGCTACTTTGATGACACGCTTCCTCATCCCCATCGCCATCGGAGTCACGCTCGGCTCACTCATGGGCTACTTTGGCCAATGCAGCTCCGGCAACTGCCCGCTCACCTCCACCTGGTGGCGCGGTGCGATCTACGGCGGCGTGATGGGGCTGCTGTTTGCTTTCAGTACACATCGCTAACTCCAAACTCCACTCCATCATGAATCCACGCTACATCGCTGAAACCAGCAAAACACCGGCGCAAGCCGTGACCGATCTCGAAGTATCGGTCAAACAGCACGGCTACGGCGTGTTGCATATTTACGACCTCAAACAAACCCTGGCGAGCAAAGGCTTCGATGTGCCGAACGCCTGCCACATCCTCGAAGTCTGCAATCCCAAGCAAGCCGCCGCCGTGCTCACCGCCGACATGGGCATGAACATCGCTCTGCCATGCCGCATCTCCGTCTATCAAGACAGCGGCAAGACCCTGATCGGTATGGTGCGACCCTCGGCATTGCTCGCTTCGCTGTCCGAGTCCGCTGAGCTGAAAGCCATCGCCGAACAAGTCGAGAAAGACACCATCGCCATCATCGAAGCGGCGAAGTGAACTCCAAAACCATGATCTGGACCTTCGTCATCATCGCCGTCGTTGTCGGCCTTTGGTATTGGTATGAAGGCGGCTGGGATCGTGGCCTCTTCAAAGCCGCACCTGGCGGCGTGTGTGAAAATCTGAATGCTGATCAAGCGAATGCGTGGTTGCGCGAGCATCCCGAGACGCAGGTGCTGGATGTGCGCTCCAAAAAAGAGTTTGTTAGCGGTGCTTTGCCAAAGGCGGTGAACATCTCTCTTGGCGACGAAGGGTTCGACAGCCAGGTGTCCGCACTCGACAAAGCTAAGCCAGTGTTGGTCTATTGCGCCGGAGGTTTTCGCAGTCGCAAAGCCGTCGCGAAGCTCAAGCAGCTCGGCTTCAAAAACATCCAGCACATCCACCGCGGCTATATGTCGTGGAAACCGGACACCCAATGATGAAACTATTCCGCACCTCTCTTTTCCTCACACTCACCACCTTGGCCCTCGCTCAAGACGTGAGCGTCAAACCGGGCATCAACGACAAGTTCCTCGATCCGAAGCTCAACGTCGAAGAGTGGACGAAGAAGTTCGAGACGGAGAGCCGCGAGATCTTCCAGCAGCGGGAGAAAATCGCCGCTGCAGCCGGGTTGAAGTCTGGCATGGTCATGGCGGACATCGGCGCGGGCACAGGGCTGTTCACGCTGCACTTTGCACAGGCAGTCGGCGAAAAAGGCAAGGTCTATGCCGTCGAGATCGCGAAGAATTTCCTCGAACACATCAAGGCCCGTGCCTCCAAGGCGAGCGCCTCAAATGTGCAGGCAATCCTCTGCACCGAACGCAGCGTGGAACTGCCAGAGGCGAGCATCGACCTCGCGTTCATCTGCGATGTGTATCATCACTTCGAGTTTCCAAGCGCCAGCCTCGCCACGCTGCACAAGGCGCTCAAACCGGGCGGCGAACTGGTGCTGATCGACTTCAAACGCATCCCCGGCGAATCGAGCGATTTCATCATGGGCCACGTCCGCGCCGGGCAGGAAGTCTTCGAGGCCGAAGTCATCGCCGCAGGCTTTGAGAAGGTGGATGAAGTGAAGGATCTGCTGAAGGAGAACTACTTCGTGACGTTCCGGCGAAAGTAGATCGACGCTCATGAAATCCGCCATGCTCAAAGACATCTCATGGGTGACCGTGCAGTTGGTTCTGCTGGCGGCGCTGTTGTTGATGCCTGCTTTCGGGCTGCTGCCGTTTCTGGTGCCATTGCGACCGCTTGGGTTGCTGATTGGCTTTGCTGGATTGGTGCTGTCAGGCGCGGCGACGTGGCAATTGCAGGCGGGGCGCTCGCTCACGCCGATGCCTTCGCCCCGCACGGGAGCCGTGTTGCTCACGGGCGGCTTGTATCGCCGCGTCAGACATCCGGTTTACAGCGGCCTTCTCGTCTGGGCCCTCGGCATGGCGATCGCGGCGGCGAGCGGCCTGCATTTCGTGCTGTTCGGACTGCTTTGGGTCTTCTTCCACGCCAAGGCAGCGCATGAAGAACGGCTGCTCGCTCAAAAATTCAGTGACTACTCCGAGTATGCTGCCCGCACACCACGTTTCTTTCCTGCACTCATCCTACTCCAATGAAACACACCTTCCTCCGCCGCATCCTGCCATGGCTCATCGTGGCAGGAATCGCGGGCTTCGCGGTTTATAAACTCAACGTTAAACCTGTGGAGGTGATCGTGCCGAAGGTGAATCAAAACCCCAACACCGACGAAGTCATGGGCACGGGCACGCTGGAGGCGCGGGTGAAGACGACGGTGAGCGCACGCATTCAGGAGCGGCTGGCGGAGGTGCTGGTGGATCAGGGCGACAAGGTGAAAGCGGGGCAACTGCTCGCACGGTTGGATGATGCGGAGATCAAGCAGCAGGTGGCCATCGCGGAGGCGACGCTGGCGGCGGCGCGACAAACGGCGGAGCGTGTGAGCGCGGACCTGGCGCGCTCGGAAGCGGTGCTGGCGCAGGCACGGCTGGATCACAAGCGCTTGCTGGACTTGCTGGCCTCCAACGCGGTTTCGCAGACGGACACGGACAAAGCGGTCGAGGCGCTGCATGTGGCAGAGGCGGATTTGAAGCGGTCAAATGCGGGCATCGCGGAGGCGCAGGGCCAGGTGCTGGTGGCGGAGAAGACGCTGCTGTATCGGAAGGAGCAGATGGCTTTCACGCAGATTCATGCGCCTTACGACGGGCTCATCATCCGGCGTGATCGTGATCCAGGCGACATGCTGGTGCCGGGCGGAGCGCTGATGGAGATCATCTCATTGGACGAGATATGGGTGAGCGCGTGGGTGGATGAAACGGCGATCTCCAAAGTCGCGGCGGGACAAATGGCGCGCATCGTTTTCCGCTCGGAGAGCGACAAGAACTATCCCGGCGTGGTGTCGCGCATCGGGCGTGAGACGGACCGCGAGACACGCGAGTTCCTCGTCGATGTGCGCGTGAACGAGCTGCCGAAGAACTGGACCATCGGCCAGCGGGCGGAGGTTTACATCCAAACGGAACAAGTGCGGCCATGAACCTCGCCGTCCGCGACATCCGGCACAACGCGGGCCGTTTTGTTTTCACCACGGTGGGCATCGGGCTGCTGCTCATGATCGTGATGGGCATGGGCGGCATCTATCGTGGACTCATTCATGAGGCGACGCTGCTGGTGGATCGCGTGGGCGCGGATCTGTGGGTCGTGCAGGGCAGCACGCGCGGGCCGTTTGCGGAGATCTCGCGGATTTCAGCCAGCCTGGAGGATCGTGTGCGCGCGGTGCCGGGCGTGGCGAGCGCGCGGCGTTTCGTGTCGCACACCATCCAGCGTGTGCATCGCGACAGGCCGCTGCGCATGGTGGTGCAGGGGCTTTCGTGGCCGGATGACCGTGGCGGATGGATTCCGCTCGTGGCGGGGCGCGCACTGCGGCAGGCGCATTTTGAAATGATCGCCGACGTGTCGCTGCGGCTGCCACTGGGCGAAAAAATCACGCTGGGCAAAGACGCGTATGAAGTCGTGGGGCACACGCAAGGCATGGTCGGCTCCAGCGGCGATGGACTGGCGTTTTTCACCGTGAGTGATGCGCTGGCGATTCAGTTTGATGTGCCCGGCGAGGCCGTGCGCCTGGAGCGTGCGGCGCGTCGTGCGCGATTGGAAAACATTGAGATCGGCCGCCTGCAACCGCTGCTGCTCGACCGTGCGGCCGGGCCATCGAGCAGCATTCCCGCGCTGTCGAAACCGCAGGTCAGCGCGGTGCTCGTCACCTTGCATCCGGGCGCGGATGCGGCGGTTGTGCGCGCCACGCTGGGGAACTGGCCGGACATCACGGTGTATTCCACGCAGGAGCAAAAAGACCTGCTGCTCTCCGGCATGGTGGACAAGGCGAAGCGCCAGCTCGGGCTCTTCCGCGTGCTGCTCATCCTCATCTCCACCATCATCATCGCGCTCATCATTTACACGCTCACGCTCGACAAGATCCGCGACATCGCGCTGCTAAAGCTCATCGGCGCGCGCAACCGCGTCATCGGCGGACTCATCCTTCAGCAGTCGCTCCTCATGGGCGCTTTTGGTTACGCGCTCGCATGGTGGATCGGCCAGTTCGCCTTCCCGCGCTTCCCGCGGCTCGTCGTCATCGAGAAAGCGGACCTCGTTTCGCTCGGCTTCATCGTCCTCGTCATCTCCACGCTCGCCAGCATGCTCGGCATTTGGAAAGCCATGCGTGTGGAGCCCAACACCGTCCTCTCCGCATGAGCACGCCCGCCGTCGAAGTCCAAAATTTGCGCAAAGTCTATGGCAGCGGCCACACCGAAGTCGTCGCCATCCGCGATGCCACGCTGAGCATCGCACGCGGCGAGATCGTCGGCATGCTCGGCCCCAGCGGCAGCGGGAAATCGACCATCCTCACCGCCATGGCGCTGATCAATCCGCCCACCTCCGGCCAGGTCGCCATCAACGGCACGCCCGTGCTCGATGGCTCCAAAGCGCTCGTCGATCTGCGCGCCTTTCGCCGCCAGCACCTCGGTTTCGTGTTTCAAAAAGCGAATCTGATCCCCTTCCTCACCGCCTTGGAAAACGTACAGATCGCCCTCGAAGTGAACGACACCGCGCCCAAGGCCGCGCGCCAACGCGCCCTGGAGTTGCTCGACTACCTCGGCGTCGCCGAGCGCGCCAACAGCCTCCCCGTCGCCCTCTCCGGCGGCGAGCAGCAGCGCGTCGCCGTGGCCCGCGCCCTGGCGAACAATCCCAGCCTCATCCTCGCCGACGAACCCACCGCCGCGCTCGACAGCCAGCGCGGTCGTCAAGTCATGGAGCTCTTCGCCAAAGTCGCCCACGAGCGCAAGGCCGGCGTCCTCGTCGTCACCCACGACCACCGCACGCTCGATGTCTTCGATCGGATCGTGGATGTCGAAGACGGCAGCATCACCGAGCGTCTCCTTTCGCAACCGAAGTGAGCACCGCAGGTTTTCCATTGGGAGAGAATTGCTTCGTGAAGTGGGGGCGGGGCCGGATGTTGTAAAACAGCCCGAAATGGACATAAATGGACAGAATTGGACTGAATTGGACTGAATTGGACTGGAAAATGGACATTTGAAGCCGAAACTCACCCATGTTCCCAGTTCTGCCCGATTCCATCCCCATCACCGCCGAGATACTCCGGCTCGTCAGCGAGATCGACGAGTTTAAAGGCCATTGGCGCACCTGGCAGTCGCTCACACCCGATCGGCTGCAAGGCCTGCGCCGCGTTGCCACCATCGAGAGCATCGGTTCCTCCACTCGCATCGAAGGCTCACGCCTCAGTGACCGCGAGGTCGAGGCGCTGCTCGGGCGCTTGGAGACAAAATCCTTCGCCACCCGCGATGAGCAGGAGGTCGCTGGCTACGCTTTCGTCATGGAGCAGGTCTTCGCCCAAGCCAGCGAGATCCCACTCACGGCGAACATGCTGAAGCAGCTCCATCGCGACCTTCTTCAATACAGCACCAAAGATGAGCGCCATCGCGGTGAGTGGAAGTCGCTGCCGAACCACGTCGCCGCCTTCGATGCCGATGGCCGCGAGCTCGGCATCGTCTTCGAGACCTCCAGTCCCTTCGACACGCCCGCACACATGGACGCCCTGCTCGACTGGCATCGCCGCGCCGAGGCTGACACGGGCCTGCATCCGCTGCTGCGCATCGGCATCTTCGTGGTCGTCTTCCTCGCCGTGCATCCCTTCCAGGATGGCAATGGCCGCCTCTCACGTATCCTCACCACCCTGCTGCTGCTCCGCGCCGGTTACGGCCATGTGCCCTACAGCTCGCTGGAGAGCATCGTCGAGCAAAACAAAGAAGCCTACTACCTCACGCTCCGCCGCACGCAGACCACATGGCGCGAAAGCAGCGCCGACTGGCCTGCCTGGCTCATGTTCTTCCTCCGCAGCATCCGCCAGCAGATAACGCGGCTCCAGCAGCGCCTCGACGCCAACCGCCCTCAACTCTCCCCGCTCGCCAGTCAACTCGCCGCCCTCTTCGACACCCGCGAAACCCTCACCAACGCCGAAGCCGTCACCCTCACCGGTGCCAACCGCTCCACGCTCAAAGCGAAGTTTGCGGAGCTGATCGCCGCTGGGCTCGTGGAGGCACATGGGAAGGGAAGAGGGGCGTTTTATGCCAGAAAGAAGAAATCTTGAGATCCTCAATCCATGCAATGCATCATCGAAGCTGAACTCACCCCGACTCGTTTTAGCGAGCTGGGAAACCCTTATCGGGTCTTTCGTGAGTCCGCGCAATAGCTCGTCGCGGTTGCCAGCCAAACGCCTCATCTTGGCTACCCCGGACATTGGTTGTTTCCAGATGTGTCGCCTGCACAACACCGCCTGAGCATTTACAACGAAGCTGATGGCACCATGCTCGGTTGTATCTCGACCAAGTATCCGATCAACGATGTAGTTTTCTCGCCCAATTGGCTTCTTTGATCTGCGATCAAAACGCACCATCGGTGAAATCGTTCTTCCGTATGAAGTGGCTCCGTCCGTGCCGCTTTCCCTATCGATTCGAGAGGACAGAATGCTTGTTGGCACTCACGACGGACGAGTTCTCCTAACACGTCTTGTCTCGTGAGGGAACAGCAACAGAGCTGAAAAAACGGTCTCGACCTAGGTCGCTCCGTCCGAAGGCAGTGTGGCGAAGTAAATGAGCTCACCCCTGCCGCATCCACGCTAGCAATCGTGCTGCAGGCTGGAAACCCGATGTTTGAGCGGTGACTTTGCCGTTCTTCATCAGCGCGAAGGCGGGGATGCCCTGGATACGGAATTGGCTGGCGATTTGCTGCTGCTCGTCGGTGTTCACCTTGATGAAGATGGCCTCGCCAGCGGCTTGAGCAGCGGCTTTGGCGAACTCGGGGGCCATCATCTTGCATGGGCCGCACCACGCGGCCCAGAAGTCGATGACGATGGGAAGTGGGCTTTGGGAAACAAGAGCGGCAAAGGCTACCGGGCTGGTCATTTCGACCGGTGCAGCGATCAGCGGCAGGTCAGCCTTGCAGGTGCCGCAACGGCCTTGCTGGCTGACTTTGGCGTAGGCGATGCGGTTCGCGGTGCCGCAGGCGGGACAGGGCAGGATGATGCCGCGTTCGTCGGATTCGAGGTGATGGCTCATGGAGGACAAGATCGGAGGAGAGTTAAAACTTGCATATACGCATACGCTCATATAGCAGTTTGGCAAAGACAACCTTCACACCACCATGAGCAAGCATTTACTGATCCTCGGCGGCGGCACCGCTGGCACCATGATGGCGAACCATCTGCGCCGTCGCCTGCCTGCGTCCGACTGGCGCATGACGGTGGTGGACC
>CAJCCF010000669.1 GCA_903960845.1 uncultured Verrucomicrobiota bacterium
AGATTGAATTATCCAATCTACAGAGGGTTCGTCGATTCTGTGCGCTAGAGTCTGTCAGGAAAAAATCCAGTTTCTACAAACACCTAACAACAAAAAATAGGGTCTAGGAAGTACTGCACAACCAAACCCTGGTCTCCTGACACATCAAGCCTGCGTGAGTGGATATGAGCAAGTATTGATCAGACCTTATTACGAAAGAAATTCTTCCATGAATCAGACGCCCGAAAGAATACACCTTACTGCAGATCACAAATCCGCCCCATTTCATAAGCCGGTAATTGTAACCAATAGCGACGCGTTTGCGGTAACCATCGTTATTATTGATGCAGACACCTGCCCCGTGATTCTCAAGACCACTGCTGGTGCCCACATGTATATCTATAAAGCACTCGAGAAGTGTGGCTTATGCGACGATAAAAGTAGCTGGGCGGATATTCTCAAAGATAGTCATTGTGAGGTTATCTATGGCGAACTAACAGGCTCCGTCCTGGATCGTTTCCTTGCTTTAATGAATCAAGACCAGGGATTTCCCCGCTACAGCGTCGTCAGCGCGCGCTTGTGGAAAGACCAGCAATGTGATGGGCATGCTACTTTTAGCATTCTCGCTTTTTGGAACGATTCCCACATGGCTCCGCTGCATATTTGTAAAACTCTAGCTAGGACATTCCAGTTGAAGGGTTCTGTGTTTGTTGCCCACGCCAAGGATAAAACCAAAAGCTGGATCATGGTGGATTAACACCTGGCCAAAAACTCCCCCAATGCCGGTGTATCACAATCCCTTAGCGACTGATATCGCGGTAACTTTGAGTCTGGCTTTCCTGTAGCTCATCCAGAAGTTCCAGCGCTGGTTCGAATCCTTCTTCGACAGCCCTCTGAAGATAGCTAAGCGCCTCTTTTTGCTGAATTGCCGTGCCGCCGCCATTCAACAGCAAGTCAGCAACAACAAAGCACGCGGAGGGATCTCCTCCTTCGTCAGCAGCGCGCTTGAACAAAGCCAGGCCCGTAGCCTCATTTTCGGCAACACCAAGACCTTGCATATAGCATTCAGCCAGGCTTATGACGGTTGGCCAATCGTTAGGCCGCAGACTGTCAGCGATGGTAAGGTGACGGAAAGCTTCCGCGTAGTTATTTTCCTCCTGCAGGCAGATCGCGTACTCGTAATGTGCCCACGGCCAACTGTGACTCATGCATCTCCTGAGAATCGATTTGGCCTCGCCAGTGCGCTTAGCGTTCGACAGTATTCCACCAAGCATCTGTTGCGCCTCCTCCAAAGTGTTATCATTGAGCCAAGCCAGAATTTTATCCAAATCCTTTGGCATACCCGCCCCGGCAAGGCAGAAATCAGCCATATTAAGCTTGGCACGGTTTGAACCTTCCGCCGCCTGCTCACGAAACAGTTCGAGGATGCGCGGGTCCTGCTCGGGGTAACCCTCCATCTTGTAAAGATAGAGCTGTCGAAGCAGTATTTGTGCGGAAGAGTCCAAGCATTGCGCCTCTCGCAACAGCGCATTCATGGCCTCTTTTGGCCGTTTTTCGCGGACAAGCCTTGAGCCATAGCATTCACCAACTTCAATGGCTTGGAGTTCAGGAAATTCAGTCGCCATGATTTTACGTCGTCCCGCATGCAGCAACATGAGCTGTTCCAAATAGGTTTGCACATCAAGGGAGGCAAGTTTGCGCCTAAAAGCTGAAAGCTGCCCTAATGCCTCGGAATCTCCTTTGTCACATCGGGTGAGCAGTTTCACCATCATTTCAAGCTCCTGCGGGGAAGGCTCTGCGCTAGCGACAAGTTCGTTGGTCGACAGTTCATCTGACTGCCATGCATGATAGATTGAAGCAATCAAATAGATCGCACCCATGCTAAGGATAACTAATAAAATGGGTTTCATAATGCTGTAACTTGTGGACGCTCCGGCTTCTTGATCCAGTTATCTGCAAGCTCCATTTCCAAGGTGAATCATTGCTTGAACTGCCTGTCCTGAATAGTCATCACGGTGCGTTTTCACTGACCACGTTTGTGTGCTGGTGCCTGGTGCGAAGGACTTCAGACAGGATCGGGTTGGTAACACGAAGAAGTGCGGGATCCATAAGCGCATCTGTGGACCTTGCGCCGGCCACGTCATCGCACTCTTGTACCAAAGTGAAAAAGGCGACGTCGTCGATGCCGCAGGCGGCTTGAAAAACCGTGGCATACAAACTGGGGTGATGATTTTCCAGATAGTTCAACGCAGGTTCAGCGGCCGCCAAATTCGAGTCTCTACCGAATGGGATCATCATGTCGATCAGGACCAAGGCATGCAATAGTATCAACTCTTTGGGCAGGGGATTTCTGTGAACCGCTCGCATGAGCTTCCTCATGGCATTCAGTTGTGTGCGTGAAGGAGACAAAGCGTCCACTTCTCCGTTCCCAATCCAGGAGTCTTGCATCGTCTCCAATTGGGCTGAATAAAACGGCTCCCAATTTTCCAGCGTGCCAGTCCAAACCAATCGTTGAAGGCAGACATCTGCGTACTGAAACATTTGTTCGCTGGTGTTGGCCCTTCGTTTTTGCTCTCGGAGTTCACCTTCCTCGGGGCTGGTCGCTTCATCTTTCGTGAATAGCGGGCTGGGATGGTTGGCAAAAGTTTTAAGGATTGAAAAATCAGGAGGAAATCCGAGAACTTTTGTCAGAAACTTGCGACTATGAAGTGCATCATTCATGTGTCAGATTTATTGAGCCTTTAGTTAATCTTTGATGTGGGCATGACAAACTTTCTCAAAACGATTGGTGTCATGGACAGCGGTATTGCTGGATTATGCAGATGGCATCAGGTGAAGCTTGATATGTTTTACCGCCGTCCCGGTTCGATCCATGCCTGCGCTGCAATGGATCAAAACTGGTTTGGGCAACTGCTCGAACAGCAATGCCACGCGCTGGAGTTCATTCTCGGAAAGGGAAGGCCATTGATGGTCAACCACAGGGACATGCCCCACTTCGAATCCCTTCGCCCGATATGCATCCAGCAAGCCACCAGGCATCGAATCATAGAGGCATAGATGATGTTCATCCAACAAGCAAAGGATGGACTTCATACCGGTTGCTTGAGCTCTCGATATCCAGTCTTCAACAACATTAGCCGAAACCGGCTGGTTACGTCCATGATCATACCCGGGCCTTGCGGAGGCGTAGAGTTTTAGAGGGATTTCTTCACGAATCATAGTTGGTAAGGTTGGGGTCACAAAAATGGTGGTATATTCAATGGATCCTTTGGATGGCGGCGCAAAGCAGAACAAGGTGGTGCTCACCAATGAGATTTTAGCCTCCGGCCATGGGTTGTAAGGCCATGGCTATCAGCAGAAAAGTGCTCTTGATCGCTTAGCTTGCAGAAGAGGTTCAATAACATCATTTCAGCGATTGAATGGGAAGGGGAGTGTGCAATGCGTGGATCGGCGACCACTACAGCCAGGCACTTGGCGCGAGATATGGCGACGTTGACGCGATTACGATCAAGAATGAACCCCAAACCTCTTGAGCCATACTCGCCATAGCTGGAGCACAGTGAAAAGATGCAGACTGCAGCTTCCTGACCTTGGAACTTGTCCACGCTGCCCACTCGCGCCCCAGCAGGTAGCACCGATTGCAAAGCACGCACCTGAGCATTGTAGGGAGAAATAAAGAGAAAGTCCTCCAGCTTTAATGGGTTGCTGTTGCCATGCTTGTCGGTGTAAACGCGTCCGTTCAATTCCGCGTAGATTGCATTCACGCGAGCCACCTCCTCATCGCTTTGCTGGATATTGCCGTCGTGAATCACACCGCTAAACAAGATGCCAGATTCCTTGTCGACCAGAGCGGCACCCTTCGGTGGAATGGCAATTCTCTGGATCGCACAGTCTGCATGAGCAACGAGTCTGCCCTCGTAGCTTGTTTCTGAAATGAACCGGCAAATGTCGGGATGCATTCGTCGCGTCTCGCTCAGGAAAATCCCCAAATCAGGCGGCACCACCGCATGGAAGACCGGTGCATCGGGTTTGCTAGCGGCAGTATCCATCAAAGCATACTGAAGCACCGATAGCCCGGCATCCCCGGGGTGCGTGCCTTGAATTGGCTGTTCAAGCTGCATTTGGTCACCAAGCAAAACGAGATTGGTGGCGCTGCGGGCCATGGCAATGGCATTGGCCAGAGGCACTTGTCCGGCCTCATCAATGAAGAGATAGTCGAGTTCGCCTTCCCACTCTTGACGGGTGAACAGCCAAGCCGTGCCGCCTACGACACCCCGGCCATAGGATTTGTACGCGCCGTCAGATTGCCCCACATAAGCAAGATCAGGATGATTTGTGAATATGCTATTCTCCGAATCACCTCCCACCTTGATTCCCTCGAGGTTCTCACCCGCTTCTTTCATGGCGTC
>CAJCCF010000670.1 GCA_903960845.1 uncultured Verrucomicrobiota bacterium
ACAGCGCAAGATGACCATGCGGCAGCGCGTTGGCATTTCCCCCCACTCATGAAACCACTTTCACGCCGTCAATTCCTCCGCGATCTCGGCATCTCGGCTTCCGCGTTGCCATTCCTTGCCGGACTGCCGAGCATCATGGGCAAGCCGGCTCCACAGCGGCGGCAGAGACTCATTGTGATGTTTTCGCCGAACGGGACGCTGCCGAAGGAATTCTGGCCCGAACAGGAAGGCGTGATCAGCGACTTCAAAACCATCCTCAAGCCCCTTGAGGCATTCAAACAGCGCACGCTGATCCTCAATGGCATCAACAACAAAGTGCGTGGTGATGGCGACAGTCACATGCGCGGCATGAGCTGTCTCCTGACCTGTGATGAACTCCTGAAGGGCAACATCATGGGCGGCGGAGGCAATCCGGCTGGCTGGGCGAGCAATATTTCCATCGACCAGGAGATCAAAAACTTCCTCCAAAGCCGGGCGGAGACGCGCACGCGATTTGGATCACTTGAGTTTGGCGTGGCGGTGCCGGACCGCGCCGATCCGTGGACGAGGATGAGCTATGCCGGCGGCAATCAGCCGGTGGCGCCGATTGATGATCCACATCAGATGCTGAACAAACTTTATGGAAGGATGAAGGACAAGGAGAGCCTCGTCAGTATCCTGGATGATGTGCGTGCTGATTTGAAGCGCGTTTCCTCCAGGCTCAGTGCCCGCGACAAGGCCCTGCTCGATCAGCACATGACGCTCGTCCGCAGCCTGGAGCAGGATTTGGCGGATGCCGACAAGCAGGGCAAACTGGCCCATCCCGTGCCGCAGGTCGATCCAAGCATCGAACTGGTCAATGACAACACGCCGGAGATCAGCCGCATTCAGATCGATCTGCTGGTGAACAGTCTGGCCAATGACATGGCCCGCGTGGCGACGCTGCAATACATGCGCTCCGTCGGCATGGCGCAGATGCGCTGGCTGGGCGTCGAGGAGGGGCACCATTCGCTTTCCCATGATCCTGATGACAAAAAGGAGAGCTACGAAAAGTTGATGAAGATCAACACCTGGTTCGCCGGTGAGTTCGCGTATCTGGCGAAGCGCCTGAGCGAAACTCCGGAAGCGACGGGTGAAGGCAGCATGCTGGACAACACGCTTCTTGTCTGGACGAATGAGCTCGGGAAGGGGAACAGTCACACACTCGACAACATCCCTTATGTCATGGTCGGTGGCGGTTGCGATTTCAAAATGGGGCGCGCGCTAAAGTTCGACAAAGCCGCGCACAACCGCCTGTGGATGAGTGTGGCGCACTCCATGGGCCACACGGGGTTGAAGACCTTTGGCAAGGCTGAACTCTGCGAGGGCGGCGCTTTAGTGCTGGCTTAAACGTCAGGCCTAAGGGTGGAAATGTTTTGATTGTTAGGCTTTTCGGCAAGATGCGGCTTGAGTTTTTAAGCCCGATTTCAGATCATCCGAATAACCTTTTAATCATCATGGAAATCTCCACCGTAGCGGGAACGCTTCTTCAAAATAAAGGACGGGAGATGTGG
>CAJCCF010000671.1 GCA_903960845.1 uncultured Verrucomicrobiota bacterium
CGCATCAGCTTCAAAGGCACGGTGGACCTGCTGAGGCAGTGGTTACCGCACGCCGCTGCCTGCTACGATCAGCCGCGCAAGCTGGCGCGATGGCATGAGGAACTGCTCGAAGCCATCGCCAGCGAAAAAATGCCAGGCTAACAGAACAAAGAGTTGATTCTAACTTGTTGATTATGAGCATCTTTGTCTTGCGTTTAGGCTCAGCAAAAGTTGGCGTGAGACCTCCCATTGATGATTTTGTCAGAGGCTTAACAAGTAGCTCTCAACATGGTTTCCAAGTGGATCATTCCGGTGGCCTGCACACCGCAGACGTGGGGTCTGAAGGTGACGCGGCTGTGATCTCCACCCCGCACCTGCGTTTGAGGTGCTGCGGACTGCCTTCTGAGTTCGGACAAAGAGCGGAAGGCGGGGATGCCATTAGGCTTGCTGTGATCTCGGTGGTTAACCGGGCAACAACGGTAAAGTCCGTCTGGCGGCGGCCTTGGGTTGATGTTACCAACGAGACATGCAGCCGCAGAAAGCTTCTTCACCCCTGGACCTGACCACTGAACAACTGATCCGCGCCGCCATCGCCGAGGATGTCGGTGGAGGTGATGTGACGGCGACTTACTTTGTGCCGGAGGATTCGGTGGCGCGGGCGCAGATC
This sequence comes from uncultured Verrucomicrobiota bacterium, assembly GCA_903960845.1. Lineage (GTDB taxonomy): Bacteria > Verrucomicrobiota > Verrucomicrobiia > Verrucomicrobiales > Verrucomicrobiaceae > Prosthecobacter. The sequence goes on from CAJCCF010000671.1 coordinate 647, forward strand.
GTGGCGCGCGAGCCGGGTGTGATGTCGGGAGCTGAAATCGCGGTGCGTGTGTTTGCGCTGATGGATGCCCGCGTGGAAGCGCGGGCGATGAAGTCGGATGGCGAGGCTTTTGTGAGGGGTGATGTGCTGATGGAGATCAGCGGGCCGACGCGCGGGCTTCTGACGGGCGAGCGCACGGCGTTGAATTTTCTTCAGAGGCTCTGCGGCATCGCGACACAGACGCGGCGCTATGTGGAGGCGGTGAAGCCGCATCCCGTGCAGATCTGGGACACGCGCAAGACGACGCCGGGCTGGCGCCTGCTTGAGAAGGCGGCGGTCAAGGCGGGCGGCGGCACGAATCACCGCATGGGTTTGTATGACCATGTGATGGTGAAGGACAATCACATCGCCGCGAACGGCTCCTCCGAGCAGCTTCAGTCCGCGATTGATCGTGTCAAAGCCGAGCGCCCGGGCGTGCGCATCCAGATCGAGTGTGACACGCTGGAGCAGATGGCGCGCTTCCTGAAACTGCGCGGGGTGGACATGCTGCTGCTGGACAACATGGGCTGTGAAAAATTACGTGAGGCGGTGCAAATGAATGCCGGCAAACTCTGGCTCGAAGCCAGCGGTGGCATCACCCTCGACACGATCGCCCAAGTGGCGGCGACAGGCGTGAACGCGATTTCCGTTGGTGCCCTGACCCACTCAGCCCGGGCGCTGGATCTGGGGCTTGATTTCATCTAGCCGCGGTCGCGAGCGCGCGACGCGGACACAAAAAAAACCCGGGCGTGATACCCGGGCTTTCGAGAAAGAGACATCAGCGAGGCTTAATCAACCTTCATCACGCCATTCATGATGATGCCGTGACCGGGGAAGGTACAAAGGTAGGGGTACTCGCCAGCGGCAGGTGCGGTGAACTCAAGTGTTTCACTTGTGTTGGGCTGGAGCAGCTTGGTGTGGAAAAGGATGTCTGGTGACTCAGGGATGAAACCCTTGGCCATGCCATCTGGAGCCGCCGCCATCGCCATGGCCAAGCCGAGCAGCTTGTCCTTGGTGCCTGGTTTGGCGATCACGATGTTGTGCGGCTGTGGCACGGCAGGGTGGGTGTTGTTGAAGATGAGCTTCACCTTCTGACCGGCCTTCACCTTGAATTCCTTGGTGTCATAGGCCAGTGGATTGGCCACATCAGGCTTGATGGTGATTTCGGCAACGCCCGATGCTGCGGCTGCTGGTGCAGCAGTGGCGGCGGCGGCCACAGGAGCTGGGGCGGCTGGGACAGCGGCTGGAGCTGGTGAGGCAGGAGCTGGTGAGGCAGGAGCAGCAGGGGCTGAGGCTGCGGCGGTTGCGGCTGCGGCTGCGGCTGCGGCGGTTGCGGCGGTTGCGGCTGCCGGCGGGGCTTCCATCAGGCCAGCGCTTTGTTTGATGGAGCCGATGAACAGGACACCGGCAAAGAGGAAGGTGAATCCACCAATGGCGGCAGCGATGATGACATTCAGCAGGGACCAGATGGAGGAGCCGGAATGCTCGGAAGGGGGGGATGAATGGGCGGACATGGTGCGTATTCGAGGCGGCCATCCAAGCACACGTCCGGCAGAACGCAAACGCCAAGACCATCACCGGCTCAAGCCCGCCAGACGGCACTTGCCACGCGGGAAGCTTTCCCCTATGTGACGGCATGACGCCTGAAGCAGTTCCCGAACCCGTGCCGGACACTTTCCGCATTCTTTTTCTCGGAGACGTGGTCGGTGAGCCTGGACGAAAAGCCGTGGCCGCCCTGCTGCCATTGCTGAAAGAGGAGTTGAAGGCGGATTTCATCATCGTGAACGGTGAGAACGCTGCCGGTGGACGCGGCATCACGCCGAAGATCGCCATCAGCCTGATGCGCGCCGGTGCCGCCGTGATCACCACGGGCGACCATATTTGGGATCAGAAAGAGATCGTGCCGTTCATGCAGGAGGAGCCGCGCCTGCTGCGTCCGATCAACTACCCTGAGGGCGCGCCTGGTCAGGGCACGCTGGTTTTGCAGACCAAGAAGTGCAAGGTCGGCGTCATCAATCTCCAGGGGCGCACGTTCATGAAGGAGGGTATGGAAAATCCTTTCCCCGCCGTGCTGAAAAGCGTGCAGCAGATGCGCGAGGAGACACCGGTGATCTTTGTCGATTTCCATGCCGAAGCCACGAGTGAAAAAGTCGCCATGGGCTGGCATCTTGATGGTCTGGTATCTGCCGTCATCGGCACCCACACGCATGTCCCGACGGCCGACGAACGTGTTTTGCCAAAGGGAACTGCTTTCCAGAGTGATGCCGGCATGTGCGGCCCCATGGACTCGGTGATCGGAAGCCAGATCGAGCCTGTGTTGAACCGTTTTTGCACCGCCCTGCCGACGAAGTTTGGCGTGGGCTCCGGTGCGGTGCGGGTGAATGGAGTCCTTATCACCCTGGACCCCGCGACAGGGATGGCCAGTCAGATCGAGCGCATTGCACGGACCTGGCAGGAATAGGGAATCCAACCCGCCCGCCCATGGCACGCCGTGTTCTCATCCTTTTTTCCCACCCGGCGCTGCATCGCTCGCGAATGAACGCGGCCATGATGGCGGCCGTGCAGGAGCTGCAGGGCGTGACGTTTCATGATCTCTATGAGGTCTATCCGGACTACCGCATTGACGTGACGGCTGAGCAAAAGCTGCTGCTGGAGCATGACGTGATCGTCTGGCAGCATCCGTTCTATTGGTATATGGCTCCGTCATTGTTGAAGGAATGGATGGATGTGGTCCTCGAATACGGTTTTGCCTATGGTGAAGAGGGCACGGCCCTGCGTGGCAAAGCGGTGATGAGCGCGCTGACCACGGGTGGACCGGAGGAGGCGTATCAGCATGGTGGCCATAACCGCTTCACCATGCATGAATTGCTCGCTCCATTTGATCAAACCGCGCATCTTTGCGGCATGACCTATCTGGAGCCTTTCATCCTCCATGCCGTGAACCGCTGCACCCAGCAGGAAGTGCAGGCGGCGGCGTTGAAGTATCGTGTGCGCATCCAACAACTTTTGGCATGACCTCCGACTTCCTTTTCCAGGCCGTGATCTATCTCCTCGCCGCCGTGGTGACGGTGCCGGTGGCCCGGCGTCTCGGACTGGGATCGGTGCTGGGTTACCTGATCGCCGGCATCATGATCGGACCCGGCCTGATGAATCTTGTCGGCCGGGTGGAGGATGTGCAGCACTTTGCCGAGTTTGGTGTGGTGATGATGCTCTTTGTCGTCGGGCTGGAACTGCGCCCGAGTCTGCTGTGGCGGCTGCGTGGTCCGATCCTGGGCACCGGCAGCGCGCAGGTCATCTTCACGACTCTCGCCGTGTTCGGCGCGGCTTTGTTTTTTGGGCAATCATGGCCGGTCGCCGTGACCATCGGTCTCACACTGGCGATGTCTTCAACGGCCATCGTCATCCAGTCGCTTGCCGAGCGCAATGTGCTGAACACGCGCGGTGGTCAGGCCTGCTTCTCGGTGCTGCTGTTTCAAGACATCGCCGTCATCCCGATCCTGGCGCTCCTGCCATGGCTGGCGCAGGCGAATGGTGGTGCCGGGGCCAGGGCCGCCGCCCATGGTCATGAGTCGGCGCTCGCCCAGCTGCCGCACTGGGCGCAGATGCTCGCCACGCTGGGGGCTGTGGTGGCCGTCGTCATCGTCGCGCATTACGTGCTGCGCTACGTCTTCCGCTACGTGGCGGCGGCGAAGTTGCGCGAGTTGTTCACCGCCGTGGCCCTGCTGGTCGTGGCGGGCGTGGCTTTTGTCATGCAATTGGTTGGGCTATCCGCGGCGCTCGGCACCTTCATTGCGGGCGTGGTGCTGGCGGAGAGCGAATACCGGCACCAGCTTGAGGCCGATGTCGAGCCCTTCAAAGGCCTGCTGCTGGGCCTGTTCTTCATCGCTGTCGGCGCGGGTCTGGATCTTGGCCTGGTGGCATCCAAGCCTGCCCTGATCGCCTCGCTGACGCTGGGGCTTGTCGGATTGAAATTTCTGATCCTGCTTGGTGTCGGCATGGCCTTACGGCTCGGCTGGGGCTCGTCGTTTCTGTTTGCCTGCGCGCTGGCTCAGGGCGGCGAGTTCTGCTTCGTGCTGCTGGGCATGGCAGGCCAGCACGGCCTGATGCCGGCAGAGGTTGCCGGTCCCTTGAATGCATCCATCGCCCTGAGCATGGCGCTGACCCCGCTGCTGCTGATCCTCAATGACCGGGCGATCCAGCCGCGCTTTGCCAAGCTGAAAACGGATCGCGCGCACGATGCCGTGGAGTCGCATGATCATCCGGTCATCCTCGCGGGCTTCGGGCGCTTTGGCCACATCATCGGACGCCTGCTGGAGAACAACGGCTTCGGCGTGACCGTGCTCGACAATGACCCGGATCAGGTGGAGCTGCTCGGGCGCTTTGGCATGAAGGCTTTTTATGGCGATGCCTCACGCGCTGATCTTCTCGCGGCCGCCGGCGTGGCCAATGCCAAGCTTTTCGTCTGTGCCGTGGACGATGAAGAAAAGTCCCTGGAGATTGTGGATCTCGTCCGGCACGAGTTTCCGCACCTGCGGATCATGGCCCGTGCCGTGAATCGCAGTCATGCCTATGAATTGATCAAACGCGGCATCCTGGACTACCGCCGTGACACGCTCGGCAGCGCTCTCGATCTCGGTACCGATATTCTCCGCGCGCTGGGTTACCGGGCCCACCGCGCCCTGCGCACCGTGCAGACTTTCAAATGCTACGAAGAGGAAAGCGTGCGCGAGCTCGCCAAACACCACGGCGGCGACCAGTCGGCCTACATCTCCATCGCCCGGCAGCATTTGCAGAATCTTGAGTCGCTTCTGCGTGAAGATTTGAAACGCCAGCACCTCGACAACGAAGACGCATGGGACACCGCCGGACCCAAAAAGTAGTTAGGCGCGATGGCGTGCCCTGCGCAGTCACTCTTCGGCATGGATTCCGTTTTCACCTGGCCGCGCCGGTGATCACTTCGCGGACAGTGTGTTCACTGAGGAGCTTTGAGGCAGCCACTTCGATGAGGCTTTCACGGCCAAGGAATTCCATGAGAATCTTCACCCGCTCTTCGCCGCTGTGGATGCTGTTGACGATGCCTTTGAGCCCGCGCATCGGCCCTTCGGTCAGTTCCACCGTGTCGCCCACTTTGACGCCGACGTGGATTTCCTTGATGACCTGTCCGTCCATCTCCTCGCGGATCAACTGGATCACCCGGTCGGGCACAGGTGTGAGCTGGCCGCCAAAGTCCACCACGCGGATGACATTCTGCGAGTGCTTCACCGCGCGGATGGAGGTGGCGGGTGTGAAATGCGCGAAAAAGTAGCTGGGGAAGAGCGCCTCGACGAACCACACCTTTCCGCGCTTGGTGACGCGTTGAAACTTGATGCGCGGGCAATAGGTTTCCACGTCGGGCAGGCTCAGCATCATGCCTGCGGCAATGTGCTCGCACTTGGGCCTCGAATGGATGACGTACCATGCTGGCGTCTCAGAAAACTTCATATGGATGAGGTAACATGGGGCAGGGGAGAGGGGCAACCTGAAACCCGTTTGCGCAATCAGTACCTTTGCGCCAGTCTTCGCCCCGCCTGACCTACCCAGCATGTTCAAAGAACTCCACGATTATCTCTACCACCTGGCGCCGACCGGCGGTCTGCCGATGCAGCCTGTGGGCATTCTACTGGGCCTGGCATTGCTGGCGGTACATTTGTGGGCCTGGCGTAATGCGGACCGTGCCAAGGCCTTTCTGCGCTCCTTCCCCCGGCATTACGGGTGGGGTGTGGCGCTGCTGAGCCTTGATTTTATCTGGAGCATGGTGGTGCTGGCCTACATGGACATGGGCGAGTTCTTTTTTCTGCGGAAGTGGTTTCTGACACTGGTGCCCATCGGCTTTGTTCTGGTGCTCGTCTATGTGAAGGAATTTCTCGCGGTGCGTGCCCTGGGCAGCCTGATGCTGCTCGTCGCCGGCCCGGTGCTGGCCGCCGCTTTTCTCCAGCCGCCGGTCACACGCCTGCTGCTGCCCATTCTGGCTTATGCATGGATCATCTCGGGCATGTTCTTTGTCGGCATGCCTTTCCTGATGCGTGACTGGACGACCTGGCTGCTGGCCAGGGAAGGCCGCTGGAGGCTGGCGGTCTGGAGCGGCATTGCTTATGGCGCTGCGCTGCTGCTGCTGGCGATCACGACTTACTGAGCATGGAGCCGAAACGACCACGCGTGCTCGTGATTCGTGGCGGGGCAATTGGTGATTTCATTCTCACACTGCCGGCGATTCGCCTGCTACGCGAAAACATCGCCAACTGCCATCTCGAGGCGCTCGGTTATCCAAGCATTGCCGAGTTGGCCGTTAAAGCGGGTCTGGCGGATGCCACGCGCAGCCTGGAGCACCGGACGATGGCGGCCCTGTTTGCCCCCGGTGCGACCATTGACCCGGCGCTGGTGGAGTATTTGTGCAGCTTCAATCTCGTTGTCAGCTACCTTTTTGATCCTGATGGCATCCTGCGTGCGAATCTGGAGCGCATCGGCGTGAAAACACTCATCGAATGCCCTCACCGCGTGGTCGATGGGCAGGGACCAGCTTCAGTGCAACTCGCCAAGCCTCTGCAACGGTTGGCGATGTTTTTGGAGGAACCGCAATGGCGCGCTCCGCTGTTTGCATTGGCACAGCCTGAGGATGGCCTGATCCGGATTGCCATCCACCTGGGCAGCGGTTCGGAGAAAAAAAACTGGCTGGCAGAGAACTGGCATCGACTCGCGGAGGAACTGCAGACGCAGCACCCGCAGGTCAGGATCATCTTCATCACCGGTGAGGCTGAAGAAGCGCGCGGGATCACCGTCAGCGCCTGCTTTGATCACTGGCACGCGCTGCCACTGACCGTGCTTGCCGACCGCCTCGGCACCTGTCAGCTCTTTCTCGGTCACGACAGTGGCATCTCACATCTCGCCGCAGCTTGTGGCGTGCCGTGCCTTCTGCTCTTTGGGCCCACCGATCCCGCCATCTGGGCTCCTCCGCAGTCCACTGTGCAGGTGCTGCGCGCTCCGGTTGGTGATTTGAAGTTGCTGACTCTGGCGGAAGTGCAGGAGGCGGTGCTGGCCCGGTTGCGGTGACAATAAGCTGGAAACTCGTACCAAGCGCGTCTTGTGACGACTCTCCGACGTGCTAGGTTTTCGATCTCATGGCTCATTCCCCGCACTACCGCACCCTTCTCATCCTCGGCGCCCCAGGCAGTGGCAAAGGCACGCAGGGCAAGGTCCTGGGTTCCATTCCGCGTTTCCATCATCTGGCCTGCGGCGATGTTTTCCGCTCGCTCGACACACGCACCGTTCTCGGTCAGAAATTCGTGGAATACTCCAGCCGCGGCGAGCTCGTCCCCGATGATCTGACGGTGCAACTCTGGCGCGCAAACATCGCTCAACGCGTGGACGGTCATGTGTTCAAACCCGAGATCGACTTCCTCGTGCTCGACGGCATCCCGCGCAATGTCGAGCAGGCGAAGCTCATGGAGCGCGACATTGAGGTGCTGAAAGTGTTTCACCTGAGCTGCCCTGACCGCACCGAGCTTGCCCGTCGTCTGCGCAAACGCGCGCTGAAGGACAACCGCTTCGATGATGCCAATGAAAGTGTCATCCAGCAGCGCTTCGCCACCTATGAAGCAGAGACCAAACCCATCCTCGATTACTACAAGGGTGATCGTGTCGTGGACATTGATGCCAGCCAGCCGCCTGCCAAAGTGCTCTACGACATCCTTGGCAGCGTCATGAAACTGGATGCCTGGCGCGACATCGAAAAGATGAAGGCCTAGTCCATGCGCATCCTTTTCATCGGCACTGGCGATATCGGTTTGCCATCCCTCGAGTGGCTGCTTTCAACGCCGAAACATGAAGTGGTCGGCGTGATCACGCAGCCTGACAAACCCGCAGGCCGCAAGCTCGTCCTCACGCCCCCTGAGGTGAAGGTGCGCGCCCTCGCCGCCGGTTTGCCGGTGCTGCAGCCGCCAAAAATCCGGCTGATCGTGGATGAGCTGAAAGCCTTCGGGGCTGATGTCGCTGTCGTCGTGGCCTACGGTCAGATTTTACCGCGCAGCGTGCTCGATGTTCCGCGTCTGGCGTGCCTGAACATCCATGCTTCACTGCTGCCGCGTCATCGCGGTGCCTCGCCCATTCAGGCTGCCATTCGTGAGGGCGACACGGAGACCGGTGTGACGATCATGTTCATGGACGAGGGGCTCGATACCGGTGACATCCTGCTCATGGACCACCTGCCCATCCTGCCTTCCGACACCGGCGGTGTGCTTCATGACAAACTCGCTCTCGCCGCGCCTGCCAGCCTGGAGCGCGCGCTTGATTTCATCGCTTCTGGCAACCCTCCGCGCATCCCTCAGGACAACGCGCTCTCGACCCACTGCGGCAAGCTCAAACGCGAGGACGGTCGCATCGATTGGAACCGCGGAGCCGTGGATCTTGAGCGTCTCATCCGCGCCTACAATCCCTGGCCCGGCACCAGCTGCCTGCTGCCGGATGGCAAGCCGCTCAAAGTCCACCGTGCCACGGCATTGCCTGAAGCTGAGGCCTGTCCATTGGCCGGCACGATTCTTTCCGCTGATCCCAAAACAGGGCTCCTCATCAGTTGCGGCGCTGGATCGCTGAAGCTCGAAGAAGTCCAGGCCGAAGGCGGCAAACGCCTGGCCTCCGCTGATTTCCTGAGAGGTCATGCACTGGAGGTTGGCACCAGGTTTGCATAGCGCTTAACAAGTCTTCCACGTCGTCACCTGTGCGGAAGACCGGGCGCTTTACGCAAGGTTATGACGACCGGGCTTCGGACTCGCTTATCGCTGATTTCCCGTGCAAAAGGCGAGCTCTCCCCGATTTGTTCGGCGCGAGAGAGAGACTGTGAATTCATCACTCGTAATTTTTCGCCGCTTACTCCTTCATCCTCTGCCCATGCGCCTCCTGACCACACTTGCTTTTGCTTTCGCCCTGTCCGCCTCAGCCGCTGACTGGAAAATCACCACCTTTGCCGGCACCGGTCAGCCCGGCGGCGCAGGCGATGGTGGCCCGGCCACCAAGGCACAAATTGACAATCCCTTTGGCCTCACACGCGGCCCGGACGGTGCTCTCTACTTCTGCGAATACACCGGTCAGCGCATCCGTAAAGTCACGCCCGATGGCATCATCCACACCGTGGCCGGTTCTGGTCAAAAGGGCTACAGCGGCGACGGCGGCCCGGCGCTGCAGGCCACGTTCAATCTGCCTCATGAGCTGCGATTTGACGCCGCAGGCGATCTCTACGTCGTCGATATGACCAACCACGCCGTGCGCAAGATTGACATGAAATCCGGCATCATCACCACCATCGCCGGCAACGGCAAATCTGGTTACTCCGGTGATGGCGGCCCGGCGGCCAAGGCGCAGTTCAAGCAGCCGCACAGCATCCAGTTTGGTCCGGACGGCTCCCTTTATGTGTGTGACATCGGCAATCATGTCCTCCGCAAGATCGACATGAAGAGCGGCTCCATCAGCACCTTTGCCGGCACCGGCAAGGCCGGCCCCACGCCAGATGGATCACCCATCGCCGGCACGCCGCTGAATGGCCCGCGCTCGCTGGATTTCGACAAGCAGGGCAACCTCTGGCTCTGTATGCGCGAGGGGAACCAGGTCTTCAAATTCGATCTCGCCGCCGGCAAGATTCATCACATCGCGGGCACTGGTAAAAAAGGTCTCACCGGCAACGGCGGCCCGGCCAAAGAAGCCACACTCAGCGGTCCCAAAGGCATCGCCGTGGATGCCCGGGGCAATGCCTGGCTCGCCGACTGCGAGAGCCACACCATCCGCATGGTCGAGGCCAAAACCGGTCTCATCCACCTCATCGCCGGCACAGGACTGAAGGGCAATGGCGGCGACGGTGATCCCCTCAAATGCGAGATGGCCCGTCCCCACGGCGTCTTCGTCGATGCCGACGGCTCCATTTTCATTGGCGACAGCGAATCGCACAAAGTGCGTGTGCTGAGGAAGTGACCGGTCACGGATTTTTATAGCCTAACCATGGTTTGTTCAGACTTGAGCATGTTCATCTTTGAATCGGTGGCTTCACGGGTTCATGCTAACCACAGTACCTTCACATGATCACACGTCGCCACATTCTCACACTCGCCCTCGGTGCCAGCGCTTTGATCGCAGCTCAGGGCGCTGCCGTCAGTTTAAGTCAGGCACAGCTTCAGCGGGTGGGCCTGCGGATCTGGCAAAATGAATGCGCGGGGTCGGTGGCTGGGCTGACGAGCTGGAATGCGGGAGAGGATTTCGCCTCGCTGGGGATCGGGCATTTTATCTGGTATCCCAAGGGACGGCGCGGGCCGTTCGAGGAAAGTTTCCCGCAGCTCGTGGCCTTTGCTGAATCGCGGGGTCTGAAGATGCCAGCCTGGACCAAGGGGCCGTGCCCGTGGAGCAGCAAGGCGGCCTTTGAGGCGGAGAGCGGGGGAGGCCGCCAGAAAGAACTGCGGGTGATCCTGTCGAAAAACGTGTCCCTTCAGACGGATTTCATTTTGGTTAGGCTGAAGGCGGCGTTGCCGAAAATGCTGGCCCAGACGAAACTTTCCAAGCGCGTGCAGTCCAACTTTGACGGCCTGTCAGCGACAGCGGAAGGGGCCTTTTGCCTGATCGACTATGTGAACTTCAAGGGTGAGGGCACGGCGAAAACGGAACGCTACAACGGCCTGGGCTGGGGACTGCTGCAGGTGCTGGAGGGCATGAGCGCCCCGACGCCGGCGGCCTTTGCGGCCTCAGCCAAAGCCACGCTTTCACGCCGCGTCCAGAATGCCCCGCCGGCGCGCAAGGAGCAGCGCTGGCTGGCCGGCTGGCATAACCGCTGTGATGGCTACCTGAGGAAGCTGTAGCGAGCGGCGTGAGTTCTCCATCACCGCTGAATCCCTTGACTCCACAAGGGTGTGCGCCACTGTGCGCGCCCTTTTCATCCCCCCGAAAACAACCATGGCTCAAGAAACTTCCCTGCTCCTGCTGAAACCCGATTGCGTCGCCAAAGGTCTGAATGGCGAAGTTCTGCGCCGTCTGGAGGCCGAAGGCTTCCGCGTGCGCGGCATCAAGATGATCCTGCTCACGGACGAACTCCTGAAGGAGCATTACTCGCACATCGCCGACAAGCCCTTCTTCCCGGACGTGGCAAACTTCATGAAGAGCAATCCCGTGATCGCGGTGGCGCTCGGTGGTGACAACGTCATCGCCCATGTCCGTGATCTCCTTGGACCGACGGACTCGAAGATCGCCCCGAAAGGCACCATCCGTGGTGACTTTGGCAGCGACAAGATGACCAACGTTGTTCACGCCTCGGACTCCCCTGAGGCCGCCGCTGTCGAGTTGAAGCGGTTCTTCAAGGACGGAGAAATTTTCAGCTACTAAACCCCACCGGGCAGGAAAAGTCTGTTTCGTGGTTGACGACTGGAAGTCGTCGGCTACTTTCGGCCCCCTTTTCCCCCAATCCAACGAATCAATTTTATGGCCAAAGTCTGTCAAGTATCCGGAGTCGGCGTCACGCGCGGCCACCACATCCATCGCAGCGGTAAAGCTAAGAAAGAGGGTGGTATCGGTAAGCACATCACCAAGCGTGTGAAGCGCGTCATTTTCCCCAATCTCCGCACGAAGCGCATCTGGATCCCTGAGCTGAACAAGTTCGTGACCGTGAAGCTCACTGCCCGCGCCCTGAAGACCGTGAACAAGAACGGTGCCTACAGTGTGCTGAAGACCGCTGGTCTGATCTGATTTTTAATGGTGATAGGTGTTGTGTTAGGGCAGGCCTGAGAGGGCCTGCCCTTTTTTTCGCAGTCTGCAGATCCTGTCATCTTGGAGCCTGTCCTTGGCGTTTTGATCCAGGACACTTGCCTCAAGCGATTCTGCTTCTAGACTCGCCGCCCTGATCCTGAGTCGGCATGCCGGCTGAACGACCCTTTGTTTTCATTCCCCCAACCCAACACGCTGAACCTTGATGAACCTCGGACGAACCGCCTACGGCACCTGGAGTGGTGGCCGCTTCATGCACTACGGAGAGCAACTCTCTGAAGAGCATTACATGAACCTCATGCGCCTCTCCTTTGAGAAGGGCGTTCGCACCTTTGTCACCGCCGACGTCTATGGTGCGGGTCGTGCCGATGCCTTGCTGGGCGAGGCTTTGAAGGGCATCCCGCGTGAGGAATACTGCCTCGCTGGCATTGTCGGGCATGATTTTTACGAAGGCCTGCGCAACGGCTCACGTGGTTACCCGCGCTTCACTGATCCCGCTCTGCGCGGCCCTGACGGTTATTACGACTACCTCAAAATGGCCACGGAGAAGTCTCTGGAACGCTGCCAGACTTCCAAGTTTGACCTGCTCATGCTGCACAATCCCGACAGCATCGCTTACACAAGTGACAAGGTTTGGGACGCTTTCACCAGGCTGAAGGATGAAGGCATGGCGGACCGCCTCGGCATCGCTCCCGGCCCGGCCAATGGATTCACGCTGGACATGATCGAGTGCTTTGAAAAATTCGGCGACCGCATGGACTGGGCGATGATCATCCTCAATCCCTTTGAACCCTGGCCCGGCCAGCATGTGCTCGGTGCCGCGGAGAAAAACGGCGTGGATATTCTGGCCCGCGTCGTGGACTACGGCGGCATTTTCCACGACGACGTGCGCCCGAGTCATCCCTTCCGCGATGGTGATCATCGCACTCACCGCCCTGCTGGCTGGATCGAGCATGGCGTGGAGAGGCTGGAGAAAATCCGTCCCATCGCCGAGAAGCATGGTCTGACCATGCTGCAACTGGCCTGCCAGTGGACGCTGGCCAACACCGCCGTGAAGAGCGTGGTGCCGACCATGATCCAGGAGCATGGTGAGGGTGCCCGCCCCATCGAAAGCAAGCTCGATGAAGTCGCCAATCTTCCCCCGCAATGTCTGACCAAGGAAGAGGTCGAAACCATCCGCCAGATCGGTGACAACACCGGCTGCATGGCCCTGAAAGGTGCCAGCGTCCGCCACGCCGGTCAGGAGCCACGCCCTGATGAGTGGGCCATGCGCGATGAGTTGCTCGAAGCCGCCAAGCGCTGGGATCTGACGCTGGATTGGTGAGGGATGAGTCAAGAGTGAGGAGTCAAGGGGGATGCCTCGCAGCCCTCAACTCTTCACTCAACGTCCTTGCCAGCGGGCCGGAGCTTTTCATGCTCTGCGCCCCATGAAAGCACTCGTCCTCACTGCGCCCTCGGAATTCAATTACGACATCGGTTTCCCCGACCCTGTGCCATCCGCTGGCGAGGTGCTGGTGAAGATCAAAGCCTGCGGCATCTGCGGCAGTGACATTCATGGCATGGACGGACGCAGCGGTCGCCGCCAGCCGCCCATCGTCATGGGCCATGAAGCCGCCGGTGAAATCATCGGCGTGGGTGAAGGTGTGACCGAGTGGAAACTCGGTGAGCGCGTCACCTTTGACTCCACGGAATACTGCGGCGAGTGCGAGGAATGCCAGGCTGGTTATGTGAACCTGTGTCCGAAGCGCAAGGTGCTCGGTGTCTCGCCCGGCGAGTACCGTCGCCACGGCTGCTTTGCTGAGAAGATCGTCCTGCCGACGCGCATTCTGTACCGCATCCCGGACACGCTGGCTTATGAAAAGGCGGCCTTTGCGGAGCCGGTATCCATCGCACTGCATGCGGTGAATCTGGCCGATGGCATCGAGGTCGGTGAAGCTTTTGACCCTGTTGAGGAAGAGGAGGCCGGGAGCTGTGCCCAAGGCTGCGAGTGCCACGCTGAAGAAGCACGCGGAGGCACGGCCGTCGTGGTGGGTGCGGGTCTGATCGGATTGCTGGTGGTTCAGGCCTTGAAGGCGCGTGGCTGGGAGCGGGTGATCGCGGTCGATCTGGATGAAAAGCGTCTGGAGTTGGCAAAGGAGCTTGGTGCTTCGGATGCCTTCCACGCCAAGCAGGAAGGGCTGGCCATGCATCTGCGTGAGATTTGTGGTGGTGATGGTGCTGACGCCAGTTTTGAAGTCGTTGGCGCGGCGGCTCCACTCGATCTCGCGATCCGCTGCGTGCGGAAAGGCGGTCAGGTGATCCTGATCGGCAATCTTCAGCCAAGCACACCTTTCCCATTGCAGGAAGTCGTCACCCGCCAGATCACCATCCGCGGCTCCTGCTCCTGCGCGGGCGAGTACCCCGAGGCGATCCGTCGCATTGAGGACGGCAGCATCAGGGTCGAGCCGCTACTCAGCGCCGTGGCTCCGCTGGAAGAAGGCGGGGGCTGGTTCAAGCGTCTTTATGATAACAAGGAAGGCCTGCTCAAGGTGGTGCTGAAACCGGAGTAAGCTTTTGCCATCGCGGCATCTCCGTCTATCCTCGCCACCATGTCTGCCACTGCTTCCGAGCCGCACATCGAGCCGGCCACCATTGAAGATCTGCCGCAGCTCGTGGAGCTGCTGGTGGCGCTGTTTAGTGAAGAGGCGGATTTTGACCCGAACAAAACCAAGCAGGAACACGGCCTGCGCATGATCCTGGAGCAGCCGAACCGCGGCCGCATCTTTGTGCTGCGCACTGATCATCAGGTGATCGGCATGGTGAACCTGCTGTTCACCATCAGCACGGCCGAGGGTGGCCTCGTGGTCCTCATGGAGGATGTGATCGTGCATCCGCAGCACCGTCGTCAGGGCTATGGCGGCCGCCTGCTTGATCACGCCATCCAGTTCGCGCGCACCAAGCACTTCAAGCGCATCACCCTGCTGACGGACAGGATCAGCGCCGAGTCGCAGGCTTTCTTTGTCAGTCACGGCTTCTCATTCTCCAGCATGATTCCGATGCGGCTCGTCTTTGACGCGGAGTCGTAACGCTGTCCCACGAAAGCACCGGATGATCCAAGGCTGGCGCTCACGATTGCACTACTGGTCCCGTCGCGGCGGCCAGTTGAAGAGGCTTGCCTGCCTCATTGTGCTTGGCGGCTTTGCCACCGCCTGGCTCATCGTGCATCTCGTGCCTGAACACGAGCATTCCGTGAGCGTGGATCCCTTGGAGCAAAAAATCCGCAATGATTGGCAGAGGCTGCGGACAGCAAACAGCCCGGAGCCCCGTGAAATGGCACGCTGGCTGCGCCAAATCCTGCCAAACATCACGGCCATTTCGGGTTCGCTCGGCATGAACCTGACCACCTGGGCCAGCTTTGAAAAGAGTGGTGAAATCCTGGTCTATGAGGTGCGGTCCCTGCTGGCCAGGCATGCCGCGACACCGGAGATGCAAAAGCTGCTGCTCGACTACATCGCAGGCTGTCTCGCGCAAAAGGAGGCTGCGGGAATCGAGGCGACAAAACGCGTTGGCGATCAGGCGCAGCAGGCCAAGCCCATGCCTCTGGCTAACGAATTATACGCCAGCCTGTTGCTGCGCACCCGCCAGGATGACGCCGCCCTTGCTGCCCTGATGCGTGAGGCGACGCTCTTTGCCGATGCGGGGTCCGCGCGTGAAACCGCCGCAAGGCTGGCGCTCAAATTAAAGGCCGATGCCAGCCTGGAACAGATCGCCCGTGCCGGCTGGATGGAAGATCTGCCCGCCATCATGGAGCACCACATCGGCGTGCAGCTCGGTGACCTTTTGATGCAGTGGCGCGGACTGCTGAGGCACCGGGTGGAGACCCTGCCGTATCATGCTCTGGCGGTCTTCGCGCTCGTGGCGTTGCTCTGGTACACCATACTCGTGCAGCACATGCCGCCCGGGCCTTGGCGCTGGGTTTGGCCCATTTTGCCGGTCATTGCGGGCATCGCCAGCATCTGGCCCACGGTCTCGCTTTCCATCTGGCAGGAGGATGTCATGGGCATCGTCGATGACGTGCCATTCCCGTTGGATCTTTGGCATCTCATCATCGGCGTCGGGCTGCGGGAGGAGTTGTGCAAGCTGGCCCTGGCCGCGCTTTTCATGCCCTGGCTTGTGCGGCGGCGCGCGCCGGGGATGGCGCTGATGACCGGTGCATTCGTCGGGCTCGGTTTCGCGTTGGAGGAAAACATCGACTACTACCAGAATTTTGGGGACGGTGTGGCGCTCGTGCGATTTCTGTCGGCCAATTTCCTGCATGTCGCCATGACCGGCCTCATCACCCACGCGCTTTACGACATGCTGCGCACCCGCTTTGTGCGCGCGCAGCAGTTCATCACCACGTTCTTCGTCATCGTCATCGCTCATGCCCTCTATGATTTTGAACCGCCCGCCATAACGGGTCTCACCCGCTATTTGCCGATGCTTGTATTGGCCTTCGTTGCCTGGCAGTTCTGGGATCGCGTGGAAATGGAGATGCCGCACTCACGGCAGCTGATCTCACCCGCCGCCATTTTTCTCATCGGCACCGCGCTTGTCATTGCCTCCAGTTTTCTTCTCAGCGCCTTTGTGGAACTGAGCCGCGAGGCTCTCGTGAACACAGCTGTTCAATGTGTTTCATATCTCCCTGTCGCGGTCATCTACTGGCGCAGGTTCGAGCACAGTCTGTCTGACCGATAAATCACAAGGTCGCGTTGCCTCACGTTGACGGAGGCTGGCTCACCGCTGTAGTGAACCCCGAATGAAGAAGCCCCGCCCCGTCGTCCCCGCCGCCCCAGAGCCATCGTCTCTGAAGGCGGGACTGTGGATCGGCGGCCTCCTGGCGGGCACGGTGGGGCTCATCGCCTGGGCGCTCTGGCCGCAGCCGAATTACACGGCCGTGCCTGTCGCTTCCGCGCCGGTGAAAAAACTGGAGCCCTTCATCATGCCGGATGAGAAGACGGTCTTCGCCCAATACGCAGGTTCACAGTCATGCAAAGAGTGCCATTCCGCCGAGTTTGAAAAATGGCAGGACTCGCATCACGGGCTCGCGGAAAGAAAGCCGGATGACCGGCTCGATCTTGCTGCGTTTGAGCCTGCGAGGACCTTCCAGCACGGAACGCAGACGACTCTGACCGAAAAGAAAGGCGCAGTATTTCAGCTCACCTCGCTCGGCTTTGACAACAAACGCGAAGCTTATCCTGTGGAGCGAGTCATCGGTCACGATCCTCTGCGGCAGTTTTTGGTTCAGGGGCCGCGCGGCGCGCTGCATGCCATGGAGGCCTGCTTTGATCCGCGGAAGAACGAGTGGTTCAATGTCTATGGAAATGAAGACCGCAAGCCGGGCGAGTGGGGCCACTGGACGGGGCGCGGCATGATTTGGAATCAAATGTGCGCGAGCTGCCACAACACGCGTGTCCGAAAAAATTACGATCCGCAGACGGACTCCTACAAGACCTCGATGGCCGGGCTGACGGTGAGCTGCGAATCCTGCCACGGCCCCATGAAGGCGCATGATGACTGGCAGCGCGAACACAAGGGCAGGGGACAGAAGGATCCCACCGTGGTGAAGTGGAGCCGTGACCAGCACATCGACAATTGCGCGGGTTGTCATGCCCGGCGCGGTGAGATCACCGGCGATTTTGTACCCGGTGAATCGTTCTGGGATCACTATCTGCTCACCATCACCGACGGCAGTGACATCTACTATCCAGACGGTCAGATCCGTGATGAGAACTACGAGTTCTCCAGCTTTCTCAGCAGTCGCATGTATCACGCCGGTGTCCGCTGCATGGACTGCCATGACATGCACAGCATGAAGACCATCCTGCCCGGTAACCAACTTTGCATGAGATGCCACACCGCTGGCGGCTTCCCCAATGCGCCTGTCATCCTGCCGGAGATGCACAGCTTTCACAAGGCCGACAGCACGGGCAGTCAATGCATCAACTGCCACATGCCGCAGACGACCTACATGCAGCGCCATCCGCGCCACGACCACGGGTTCACGATTCCCGATCCGCTGCTGACCAAACAGTTCGGCGTGCCGAATGCCTGCAACAAATGCCATCAGGACAAGGACAATGCGTGGTCACTCGCGGCCACGGAAAAATGGTGGGGTGAGAAAATGAACCGCAAGACGCGCACCCGAGCCACCCTGATCGCCAAAGCACGTCAGGGCGATGAATCAGCCCGCGATGGCCTGATCACGCTGCTCGGCAGCGATGAAATCCCGCACTGGAAAGCCAGCGCCAGCCTCGTGCTCGACCGCTGGGTGGATCAGCCGCCCGTCACCGAGGCTCTGCGCACTCAGCTCAGGCATGAGCATCCGCTGGTCCGCCAATCCGCCGCGCGCAGTTTGGAGCCCGCACTGCAGGCTCCCGGCGTGCGCGGCAGCATGGAAGCCCTTTTGAATGACCCGGTCCGCAGCGTCCGCGTCACCGCCGCGTGGGCTTTGCGCGACAGCGTCGATCCCGGTTCCGTCGCTGGCAAAGACATGCAGCACATGCTCCAGCTCAATGCCGACCAGCCCAGCGGTCAGATGCAGCTCGGCCAGTTCCACTTTGCCCGCCGTGATCTGCCCAGCGCGATCCAGCACATGGAAACCGCCGTTTCATGGGACCCGAATTCTCCCCCATTTCATCACGACCTGGCCATGCTCCACAACGCCGGCGGAAACACCGTGCGCACGATTCAGAAATTGCAGGATGCCATCAAGCTCGCGCCGAATGAAGCGCAGTATCATTATGAGTTAGGCCTCGCCTTCAGCGAGACCGGGGACATGCCAAAGGCCATCGCCGCGTTGAGTGAAGCCGTGCGCGCCAATCCGCGATTTGCCCGCGCCTGGTACAATCTTGGCCTCGCCCTCAATGGCCAGAGCCGGATTCCTGAAGCGATTGATGCCCTGCAAAAAGGCGAAACGGCCGACCCAAACGATCCCGGCATCCCCTACGCCCGCGCCACCATTCTCGCCCGGATGGGTAAAAAACAGGAAGCCATCGCCGCCGTCCAGCGGGCACTCACCATCCGCCCCGACCACGCCGAAGCGCGGCAGATGCTCATGATGCTCGGTCGCTGAGCATTCAAGGGAGAGACTGCGGCGATTGCCTCGCCGGGCACGGCCTCATTTTTTCTCCAGTGACATCAGCTCGATCTTTCGAAACCAGACGGGCTGCCCTTCGGCCTGGAGAGCGATGTGGCCGTAGCCGAGCATGAGGTTGCCGCCCGCTTCAATCTGATCGGTGGCGGGTGCATTGTTGTTTGTGGGATCAAGCTGAGGGCGCTGATAACGCAGCACTTCGACGCCGTTGATGCGGTGGATGATCTCGTCGTTGCCGCGCACCTCGACTTCCGCGCGCACCCATTCTTCCGGAGGGAAGGTCGGTGCGCTGGATTTGACGATGTGCTGCGTGATCAACTTCCCTCCCATTTCCACATGGGTGCCCGGGGTGCAAAGATTGGCCGTGGCACGCGGACCCTTGCCTTCACCGGCGAGGAACTGCATCTCCAAACTTGCCGGGAAGCCCTGATCAAAGCGCATGCTCTGCGGCGGTTGCGCGTGCAGCATCACGCCGCTGTTGAGGTTCACATACTTCGGCGCATCCGCCACCATCGCACCGGTGAAGCGATACTCCAGGCGCAGGATGTAGTGGGAGTAGGCCAGGTTGCTGAAGAGATGCCCAAACTGCCCGTCAAATTTCTCGTAGCCATCGTAGCCGACCTTGAGGATGCCGTCTTCGACACGGAAGGTGTCCGCAAAGTTCTCGCCCAGTGGCCGCTTCGCGATCTTGATCGTCCATCCGCTGAGATCCTTGCCGTTGAAGAGGGAGACCCATTTCGAGTCTTGAGCCGAGGCGATGGCGGCGGGAAAAACGATGAGGAGGGCGAGAAAGCAAACGATGGAGTGCATGGTCGGCATCCTGAAGCCGGCGGCGGCCGATTCCAAGCCTAAGATGCCGGTGCATCTCGAATAGCCGGGCGGGCTGGGCTAATGGTCTCTCCAAAAGAGATAACTCTTCGGAAAAGCGTCTCTCAAAAAGAGACCAATGGCCCGCCAACCGAATGCAAACAGGCTCCGAATCACGCTCGTTGACCTTGGGCGCGGAGTTGGATACAATTGCCTCATGAACGCGACTTATGAATCCGTGATGTCCTCTGCGATGCAGCTTGCTCCGCAGGACCGCTGCCGGGTGGCATCCAGCCTGTGGGAGTCCACTCGCTCTCAGGTGGCGGAGGTCGATGATGATTTGGAGTCCTTGCTCGATCAGCGTGAGGCCGAGTTGGAGAAGAGCCCCTCACTCGAAATCAGCCAAGAGGCGTTTCTCGGTCATTTTTCGAATCGCCGCCGGTCGTGAGGCTGACCTACCACATCGCCGTTCAACGCGAAGTCGATGACGCCTGTGCTTGGTATGATGAGCGCAAGGATCACCTTGGTGACGAATTCTTCCAAGAAGTCGAGCGCGTTCTGGCTTCAATAGCCGCGAATCCACAGGCCTTCCCGCAGTCATCCCGTGGGCGACGCAAGGCTCATCTGAAGCGGTTTCCATATACAATCTTCTACCGCATCCATGCCGACCGCCTGCGTGTTTTGTCCATTCGGCATGATAAGCGCCACCCGGACTATGGCGCTGGGAGGAAGTGAACCTTCTCAAGGGGCGCATCATGTTTCTGTATCAGCGAAGAGATAGGAGCCTATCTCAACTCGTGATGCTTTCTGGAGAAGCAAAACACCAATTCGTCGAAAGCAGTCGTCGGTGCAGTCCCAAAATCGACCGAGATGGAGAATCCCTCTTCGGTAGAGGTTGGAGGCGTTATGTTGTGAATCACTTCTTGGAACAAGTGCCCCTCGACAAACTGAGTATCATCCAAGTCCAGCCAACGTTCACTCCACTTTACGAGGTCGCCAAGGTTTGGCGTCTCTCCACTGACTCTAAAATCAATGCCATACCAAACCAATGCGGAAATAATACACGCTCCGGCTGGCAGGTTATCTTTGGACTCAGGGCACTCGACCGCTTCATGTGCAACTTCGCACACAATGGTCTTCACCCCTTGTTTTCCAATAATGTCAGTTCTGTAGAGCCGGAAGCAATACTCGGGGTGCACTTTGTTCGACCACTCGACGAGTAACTCTGTTGCTACGGTGTCCAATTCGGTCTTCGCCTTCTCGATACTCTGCTGGAAGCATTCCAAGAACCTGTTCCTTACGTTGCTGAGGAAGTGACTTATGAGATGTCGATTTAGAGACCATTCGCACCCTCACCGCGACCGGAACACCTCGCTCATCAGACACTCGACCATCAGCGTTTTCAGGCCGAGGCCCTGCTGTTTCACTTTGGCGTGGAGTTCATCGATGATGAGGTCGTCGGCGAGCTCCATGGTGCGGCCGGTGGTGTAGGTGAGGAACTGGCGGATGAGGTGGCGTGTGAAATGATCTTCGCGGGTGGTGCGGATGATCTTTTTGAAGTCGGCGAAGTCCGCATAGGTTTCGCCGGAGTTGAATTCGCCGCTGGAGTCGATCTTGGCTGCGGGCGTTTTGCTGTTCTTGGGCTTCGGGTAGGTGCTGCGCCAGTGGCCGATGGGATCGAAGGTTTCGAGGCTGAAACCGAGTGGATCGATTTTGCGATGGCACTCGGCGCAGGTGGCATCGGCGCGGTGTTTGGCTAGACGGTCGCGAATGGTGGTGGCGCCGCTGACATCGGGATCAATGGCAGGCACGACATCCGGCGGCGGTGGCGGTGGGATGCCGAGGATGTTTTCACTGACCCACACGCCGCGCGTGACGGGCGAGGTCTCGACGCCGTTCGCGCTCACGGTGAGCACGGCGGCCATGCCGAGCAGGCCACCGCGATGCGTGTTGCCTTTGAGGCTGACTTTTTGAAAGCCATCGGCAAGGCGCAGGGTCTTCGCCTCGGGCAGTTCGTAGAGTTTGGCGAGTTTCTTGTCCACGAAGGTGTGGTCGCAGTCGATGAACTGGGCGGCGGAGCCGTTGCTCTTGAGCAGATCGTGGAAAAAGAGCCGTGCTTCGGTCTTCATCGAGGCGGGCAGGTCCTCAGCGTAGTAGGCGCGGTAGTTTTCACGCGGTGGCGGCATGCCGCCGAGATCGCGAAGGTTTAACCAACTATCGAGAAAGCCATTCACGAAGCCGCTGATGCGTTCATCGGACATCATGCGCCCGATCTGTTTTTTCAGTTCGGCATCCTGCGTGAGATTGCCTGCCTTTGCGGAGGTGAGCAGAGCCTCGTCAGGAGGTGTGGCCCAGAGGGCAAAGGAGAGGCGTGTGGCGAGGTCGTGGGGCTTGAGAGCCTTCGCGGACTCGTCAGTGATCTCGCTGAGGTAGAGGAAGCTGGGCGAGCAAAGGATCAACTTCACCGCATCAAGCGCGGCCTGTCGTGGCGCGGCTTTTTCGGCG
>CAJCCF010000672.1 GCA_903960845.1 uncultured Verrucomicrobiota bacterium
CGTGATGCTCATCCTGGGAACAGGGTGAAGATCAAACGTCCTGTGAAGAACCCACGGGCTGGCGCTTTTCGGCGGTCTGCGGGATGGTGGGGCGCTCGACTTCGTCCTGGGCTTTGGTAAGCTCGTGCTCGAACTCTTCACGGGCCTTCTTGAATTCGCCCATGCTCTTACCCAGACTGCGGGCAAAGGTGGGGAGCTTCTTGGCACCAAAAAGAACAAGGACGAGGACGGCGATGATGAGCAGCTCTGGTGTGCCGAGCGGCCCGAAGCCTGCGAGGATGTGGGGGATATTCATGGCTAAAGGATGACTAAGACTGCAAACGGAACGGCGCAAGCAAGCCTTTCCATAGATTCAGATTTCAAGATTACTTACTGAACTGGGCCCAGAATGCAGCGGGCGGCATGAGATCCTTGCTTGCCTCTTCGAATTTGGTGCCGATTTCCTGCACAGGAAGGGAGCGGGCGACATCCAGCCCGGCCTTGATATTGGCCGGGGTGAACACAAGACGGGTAAGGCTCATGCCCTTCAGCGGTGACAAATCACTGACGGGAGTTTCACCAATGTGAAGGCGCTGGAGGGAACTGCCGCTCAAAGGTGACAGGTCGGTGACTTGGGTGCGATGCAGGGTGAGGCTGATCAGAGGGACGCCTTTGAGTGCCGCGATGCTCACCACCGGCGTGCCCGTGAGCCAGAGCATCTGGATGGGTGATTTCGAGAGCGGCGCGAGGTCGCTGACTTTGGTTTCGACGACGTTGAGCTCAATCAACGGTGCACCACTCAGGGCGCTGAGGTCACTGACGGGTGTCCGGCTGAGGTAGAGTTTTTCCAATGGCATGCCCCGCAGCGGTGAGAGATCAGTCACGGGACTGTCCTCAAGATACAGCTCAATGAGTTTCATACCCTTGACCGGCCGGATATCCTTGATCGGCGTGCTGCTGAGATCGAGCGCGAGCGGGCTGAGTTTGGTAAGAAATTCAAGGTTGGTGATCTTGGCACCGCGCAGGCTGATGGCGATGGGTTGCCCTTCCTCCATGCTGAACTCGCCAGTTCCCTCGTAGCCTGGATTATGAAATTTAATCTCGGCATGAAGCATGTCCGGAAACCAGAAGGTTTTCTTCGATGCCTCAGCAGTGGGCGCCGGTGCGGCGCCAGGGGCAGGAGCAGGAGCGACCGGTGCGGCAGGAGCAGGGGTGGATGCTACCGGGGCGGGTGGCGTCACGCTGGAGGGGGCGGATGCAGGCGCAGAAACGGGAGCGTCTGGAGCTTTGCCGGTTCCTGGCTTGGTCTCTGCTGTAGACTTGTCACCGCAGGCGGCGAGCAGGAACAGGCTGAGGGCGGAAAGAGTGTGACGGGTCATGGTTTGGAGCATGAACGCAGATCCCCCTGCCCGTCCATCATCAATCCGCGATCCGTGGATTTCTCTTCCTCAGGCCAATCCGCGCAGCATGAACCGCGGGCGATGTAGCAGTCATCGCAGATTGATTGATCCCCCACAAGCGTGGACTGGGGCTGTCCGCAAAAGTCACAGGGTTTCATCACCGAGTCGCTTGTCGCCGACGAGGTAGCCCTGCACATAATCGCGCACGGCATCGGCAAGTGAAAAGAGGGGCTGCTGATAACCGGATTGCAGGAGCTTGGCGATGTCGGCGCAGGTATAATACTGATACTTCGATTTCAGGTGTTCGGGCATTTCGACAAACTCAATGTTCGGCTGCTGTCCAAGCGCGGAGAAGATGGCCTGGGCAAGCTGCACCCACGTATGAGCCTGGCCTGAACCCAGGTTGTAAAGGCCGTTGGCAAGCGGTTGCGAGGCAAGGTGCAGGGTCATCTGGACGGCATCCTTCACATACAGAAAATCACGCATCTGCTCTCCGTCCTTGAAGTCGGGACGATGGGATTTAAAAAGCTGCACCTTGCCGGTTTGCAGGATCTGACCGTAGGCCTTGTGCACGACGCTGCGCATGTCCGCCTTGTGGTCTTCATTCGGGCCGTAAACATTGAAGTACTTCATGCCGACAATGCGGCGAAGCATCCCGGTGCGCTGCGCATGGAGATCAAAGAGATGCTTCGAGTACCCATACATGTTCAGCGGGCGGAGACGATGCAGTTCGGTCATCTGGTCATCCATGCCGAGCGCCCCGTCACCATACGTGGCCGCCGACGAAGCGTAGACAAAGCGGGTGTTTTTGGTCAGCGCCCATTCAGCGAGAATTTTGGTGAACTCATAGTTGTTCCGCATGAGGTAGTCGGCATCCTTTTCAGTGGTGGCAGAGCAGGCCCCCAGGTGAAGGATGACATCAAACATGCCGAGCGATTCGGGTGAATTGCGCACGCGCTGCTCCAGATCACCGCCGTCGATGTAATCATGGAAGCGCAGTGGAACGAGGTTCTTCCATTTCTCGTCGCTGCAGAGGCGGTCGCTGATCACAATGTTTTCGTAGCCGCGGCGGTTGAGTTCCCACACCAGTGCGCTGCCGATGAATCCGGCTCCACCGGTGACGAGGACACGATTTTCAGGAGATTTAAGCATCCGTGGCGGTAGCGAGGAGCATGCCGTTTTGCAACCTTCATCTCGCCATAACCCGAGCTTGCGATTCAAAAAGTGAAGTGGGATTCCAGATTTTTGACAAGGAGATTGTGCACCGAAAAGTATTGAAACAAGAAACGGCGGAGCGCAGCGACCTTGAAAGAACAGGTCAGGCCAAACCGACTCGTCTATCCACCATGAAAGTGTCTTCCTCCTACATATTCCTCACGGCGCTCGCAGGACTCGCGTCCATCGCGTCTGCTGCAAACAACACGCCGCCCGAAGGCTTCAAAGCCCTCTTCAACGGCAAGGATCTCTCCGGCTGGTATGGCTGGGGAACCAAAGATCCGACCGAACTTTCGAAAATGACGCCGGCAGAACTGGCCGAGTACAAAAAGAAGTCCGTGGAAGGAGGCCTGACCGACGCCAAAGGCAAGCCCGCCGATGACTTCATCAAGGCCCACTGGTCGGTGCAGGATGGAGAACTGGTCAATGATGGCAAAGGCCTGTACCTGACCACCGACAAGGACTACGGCGACTTTGAACTCTGGGTGGACTACAAAATGCTGCCACTCGGTGACAGCGGCATCTACCTGCGCGGCATCCCCCAGGTGCAGATCTGGGACTACACGGAAACGGCCAAATTCAAACTCGGTGCCGACAAGGGCTCCGGCAGTCTCTGGAACAACAAGAGCGAGGAAGGCAAGTTCCCTCTCAAGCTCATGGACAAGCCTTTCGGCGAATGGAACACCTTTTACATCAAGATGATCGGAGAGCGAGTGACCGTGAAGCTCAACGGCGAAGTCGTGGTGAACAATGCCGTGCTGGAAAACTTTTTTGCCAACCGCAAATCCGGTTATCTGGCCTATGGCAAAAAGGATGACAAAGCCGCCAAGGATGCAAAGCCCGTGGAGAAAGTGCCGAACGGCTGGATGGTTGATCCAGCCTTTGCCAAAGGTCCGATCCAACTCCAAACCCACGGCAGCGAGATCCGCTGGCGCAATGTCTTCATCCGCGAAATCCCCGCAGAAGAGACGAACAAAGAACTCGGTTCACGCAATGCCGATGGCTTTGTGGAATACGTCAACGGCAAGGACCTGAGCAACTGGCAGGGTGCCGTCGAAAACTATGAAGTGAAGGACGGCGCAATCACCTGCAAGCAGGGCAAAGGCGGCGATCTGCTGACCAAGGATGAATTTGAAAACGGCATCATCCGCGTGGAGTTCAAGCTCCCGCCAGCCGGCAACAACGGCATCGCCCTGCGCACACCGCTGGGTGGTCACTCCGCCTCAGACGGGCTGGAACTTCAGGTCATCGACAGCGACGGCTACAACGCCAAGCAGGCCGCGGCCGGCAAGAAGGGCTTGGAGCCCTACCAGTATCACGGCTCGGTCTATCATTGCGCCGGTGCCAAGCACGGCTACCTCCGCCCGGTCGGTGAGTGGAATTTCCAGGAAATCGAGATCGAAGGCCAGAAGATCAAGGTGACGCTCAACGGCACCAAAATCCTCGATGTTGACCTCTCCACCTTCGACCGCAGCCAGATCGCCCACCCACCGAAAGGCTTGGATCACACCAAGGGCTACATCGGTTTTGCCGGTCACAGTGATCCGGTGCAATTCCGCAGTTTCCGCGTGAAGAAAAAGTAAGACGCGGGCTCAATGATCATGGAGGCGTGAAGAGTGAATGCTCTTCACGCCTTCTTTGTTTTCAGGCACGACACTTGCAGAAAACACCCGCAAAGCTACACAGCACCATGCCATCACTCGCCCATGAGATACTGCTGCGTGAAGCGGGATACCCGTGCATCGCGGGAATCGACGAGGCCGGACGCGGGCCACTGGCCGGTCCCGTGTCGGTGGCAGCCGTGGTTTTGCCGGCAGACTTTGAGCACCCGATCCTCAATGACTCCAAGCAGCTGACCGAAAAAAAACGCGAGCAGCTCTATGAAGAACTGACGGGCAATCCGCTCATCCGCTGGCACGCTGAGATGATCGGAGTGGAGGAGATCGACCGCATCAACATCCTGCAAGCCACCTGGGTCGGCATGAGACGCTGCGCGCTGGCTTTGAACCCGAAACCTGACGCCGTCCTCATCGACGGCAAACCAGTGCGCGATTTCCCCATCCACCAGGTTGCTCTCGTGAAAGGTGACAGCCTCAGCCACAGCATCGCAGCAGCCAGCATCATCGCCAAAGTGCGGCGCGACCGGTTGATGATCGCGATGGCGGAGATTCATCCAGGCTACGGTTTTGAAATCCACAAAGGTTACCCGACGCCAGCGCATCAGGCAGCGCTCAGGCGCCTGGGACCATGCCCTGAGCACCGGCGCAGTTTTGCACCAGTGGCACAAATGCTACTGGAACTGTGACGTGGTTCACCGCGTGACCTTCAATCGCAAAAATGCCTGAGATGAAAACGTCACCGGGAACTTGTAGCGAAACGTCAAACGGCCGGGCGGATGGGATTGGCGATGATGACCGGCTCCACATCGACCGTGCCCCATTCCAGGAGATTGGTGGAAAATTCGACACTGCAGGTCACATCAGACGGTCCAGGCACATAACTAAAGGTGAGATAATTGTTCACAAGAACCGGCTCAGACAGCGCGCTGAGTTCCGGAATTAAGGCATCGAGACCGAGAGCGTATGCCACGAGATAGCCGCCTGCGTAATTACCAAAACTGACGGCGACGTAGAGCGTATTGTGATCATTGCTCAGCGCTGGCGCGGCATTCAGCGCCACCTTGATGACAGATGGACTGGCTGCCGCAGCACTCGCACTGATCCATGTGCCGGCACCATCTTCTGATATTCGGGCAATGCCGCTTTTCAGCGGTGGCACGGTCACTCCGCTGACTTCAAATCCAAAGAAGATATTTCCATAGCGGTCTGAGGTGATCGGCGTGCTGATCTTCACTCTGGAGTTAAAATTGGCGCTGTCAGCCGCGTAGTTTGCCAGACCATAAAACGCGAGTTTTCCCGTCGCTCCCGATGCCTCATCCGGCGTGTCGCGAAACGAAACCGTGCCGCCTGCATCGGCGTCAAAGCCGGTTCTTTGGTGTCAGTGCCGGACCAAAATGCGGCACCCAGTTATGCGACGGCAGCGAGTAGTTCGTCGTCAGCATCCACTTTTGCGTTCCCGTGACTCCATCATGAGCCTGAATGCGGAAGCTGTCATTGGATCCTGTTTTCACCGGCACGATCACCGTGTTCTGGCGGGTGATCAGTGGCGGACCATAATGCGCGTAGAGCGTGGTGCCGCTATACACAGGAGCCAGATTAACCGGAGTCTGCCACAAAATCCGCTGCAGCGGCTTCGATGTCACCTGAGAGAGGCCCGTGTGCTGCGGGTCATGTCCGTGTCCGCTCCACGGCAGACCAATGCTTTGCGCCCCGGCTTTCACGGACACGACTAAACAACAGACAAGCAGCGTTAAAGAGAGGCGGCTTTTCAAAAAAAACGATCATGTTTGGCGACGTCCCATTACGCCTAATTATGAGCCAAAGGTCAAGACTCGGGCGTGAGGACTTCACGATTCCATCACGGTCACAAGGTTCAATGCTGACCCGGATTCAGTGCGTCAACGCGTAGAATATGATATTGATGCCCAGCGGATACGCATACTTCTCCGAGAACTCACGGAAGTACCAGGGATCCGTCCCCTCCTCCTCCCACCCATCACCGAGATCGGTGTTGTGGCAGATGATCATCATGAGCCGCTTCTTGTCATCAAAGACGCCGCGATAATGTGGCGTCTGCGCGTCGATACGTTCAAAGGTGATGCCTTGTGAACGGCCTGCCATTGCATGTCCAACACTCGGAATCTGGGGTTTCACCTTCAGCGGAAAAACCATGTGGAAGATCTCATGCTCCAGCGGCAACTCCTGAGCCTCGCGGTCTGGAAAAATCTGCTTCAAGGCCACATGGAAGACATCCCATTCCTCTTCACCCCAAAAATCATCCACCATGATGAATCCACCGTTGAGCATGTATTCACGCATCGTTCGCGCTTCATCATCGGTGAGACTGATGTGCCCTGGCTCGATCATGTAGATGAACGGATAATGCCGCATCTGATCGGCATTGATGTCCACGATGGCCCCCTTCGGGCTCACTTGCAGGGAGGTGAGTTGCTGGAGCCGGAAGCTGAAATTCAGATCTGCATCCGGATAGTCCGTCGTCCACTTGCCGCCACCGTACCCCCGCCGTCCCCTGCCCCAATCCTCCGAGTTGTAGCGCAGCCGGCAAAAGGTGAATAGATCGTTAGGCAACTCTTTGGACACCGGCCAGGTCGGGAAATCCATGAACTGCCCGCCACGGCCCGCCTCGCGCGGATCTTCAGGCACGCTGCCATCCTTGATGCCAAAATTTGTCGGCGACGGCGTGTCCGCCGCCAGACAGCATCCCAGCACGCTCAAGGCAAAAAGGATGTGCGGCAGTTTCATGATGATAAAGAATGCCTGACACAGCGGCCAACAGGCAAGCCGATAACGTGGCTGGAAGTCAGTTTCTCTTCTCAAAAACACCGAATGCGACTGCAGATCCAAGCTTCAGCGCACAATCCGCAGCCACTTCACAACCTGCATCCCGGAAGCGCGCTCGCGAACACGGATCTCCCAGGTGCCTGGAGCTTCATTGGGGGCGATGTCGAGGTTCAGGCCGACGACTCCGTTCTCGGCGGCGTAGTTGCCACTCGCTTCGGCAGGTCTGCCATTGGCGTCACGGATCTGAATTTCCACGGGGATGACCGCCTGCATGGGGCTGTCCTGCGTGGTGGTGACGGATACTTTGAGTGCTGCGGCGCCACCGCGATTAACCGACTCGGGCACCTCGAGCTGAATGCCCAGCAAAGGCTTGGGTGTCACCATGAAGATGCGTCCGTCGCACGGTCCCAGGTCCACCTGCCAGGAGGGGTCGCCACTGGCGCTGCGTTTCGGAAGAACGAAACTGCCGCGAGTGAGATCATAAACATTCGCACTGTCCTGATGCAGCGTCAAAACACCCGTCGAAGGCAATCCGTTTTCCATCATGAGTCCATGCTGGCCGACATAGTTGCCGGGCTCGCGAAAATCATTCACAACAAAGACATACAAGGCATCACCGTAGCGGCGCGTTCGCACGATGATCTCAGGATTGTCACAACTGATTCCGGGCGACCAACCCAGGGTCTGCATGTGTGCGGGAATGGTTTGAGCCAGCTCAAGCACCTTGGCTTTATCCTGCTGGGCCTTGTTGGTGCGCTTGAAACTTGGCAGGGTGACATCAGCCTTGATGGCCGGGCAGAGAAACTCGTCGGCGATGATCTTGCCTCCTTTTTTCTGCCATTCAATGATGCGGGAAACGAGGTCTTTGGTGAGCACGTCACACTCCGGCATGAGGAGCACTTTGCGCCCTTCAAGCCCGCCCCTGAGCAATGTCTCCTCAAACAGAATGTCGGTCTGCACATGAGCATGCTGCATGGCCAGCCATAAGTCGGCGGTCCAAGTCTGCGCATCGCCGTAACCAGAACGACCTGCAAACATTTGGGAAGTGAAGCTCTGAAGCAGGACAACGTCTGCTGGTGCATCCGGAACAAGCATGAGCGAAGTGCCCAGTGGCTCGACGACTTCATGAATCAGTTCCTTCAGCACAAACTCAGCATCAGGATTTGTCTGGTGGCGAATGCCGTCGCTGTCAGGCACATCCGAGAGTTCCTGCCAGCCTTTGAACATGATGCCTTGAATCGGACGCGCCATGGCTGTCCAGAAAGCTTCGCGCAAAGGCATGGGAGCGATGGTGATGGCCGATGCATCCGGATGGCTCATCTCCCATGACACATTGAAGCCTGCCTCTTTGTCACCACTTGGCGCCGTCTTGGAGCGATCCCAGGCGAGGCCGGTCATCAGCATGATTTTTTGATGCCGGTCACCCGCAGCGTTCATGGCGGCGAGTTGATCAGCGCACATGCCGGTGCGCAA
The DNA here is from genome assembly GCA_903960845.1 of uncultured Verrucomicrobiota bacterium. Taxonomy (GTDB): domain Bacteria; phylum Verrucomicrobiota; class Verrucomicrobiia; order Verrucomicrobiales; family Verrucomicrobiaceae; genus Prosthecobacter. Next base: position 8,489 of record CAJCCF010000672.1, read on the forward strand.
CGGTTCGGGATATGTGCCTGCCGGGTTCGCAAGCACATCCACCTGACCGCCAGCGCCACTGATTCCAGGCTGTTCCAGCGAGGAATCGTACAATGTCCAGATGTCGGGTCTCTCCGCGACAGCTCCCTTCAGACCCTTGCTCATGGCGCTGTGAAGCCCGTTCCAGCCATCACCCACAATCCAGAACCAATGATAAAATCTCCGAATCGGATGATCATCTGCGATCACGCGATCCGCCGGAAAACCGGGCAGCTGAGTCCAGTCCACACCGGATTTTGTCACAACCTCCGGAGGGATGTCAGAGCCGGAAATCTTGCGATAGTCCGCCACATCCACCGGATTAAAGCTGACCTCCGTGTGAACGCGCGCCGCCTCATTGATCATCACGGAATTCAATGCGGGATGCGCGGCGTACCTTAGTGCAAACTGTTTCCCGATATCCTCGAATTGACGAACAAAATCCTGGTTCAGCGCACTGATATCACGTGCGGGATACGGCTTTCCAGACCTGTCCAGCCGCAGGTGTGCATCATCTTGATTGAGCTTTGAATCAGCGAGCATGGCGACGGGAGACAGCATGGCGGAGACACGCAACTCATTGGCCAGGGCATCATCAAGGAGTTTCATCCTTCGCTCGTATCGCGATGGCGGACCTGATGTATCGCCCTTCCAGTAGGCACCATCCTCATTGTCAAAACCCTTGAAGTGCGTGAAACCCATCTCACGCAGCCTGGAAAAATCATCCGGCCCGGCATCCAGCATCACGAGCGGCATGCGCGGCACCGGACGCGGCATGATATGGAATTCGACCATCTTATCCATGAGATGCTCGCCGCTTTGCACCGTGGCCCGCAGCACGTATTTGCCGGGCTTGAGCGTCGTGTCCATGGTGTAGCGGGTTCGCCGTGTGGATCTCTTTTCGTTCACCGGATTGAGATCGGGCAATGCCGTCACGAGTTCAGTATCCCCGAGAGCCAGCCTCACCTCAGGCTTGGCCATCACATCACGACGCAGATTGGTGCTGTCGACATAGAGTCGGTTGTTCGCCTCCATGCGCTGCCAAACTTGCCGGGTGAGAATGAATTGAATGGCCAATGGCGCATAATTCAGCACCCCGTTGCTGATGCGCACTTCATCGATGGATCCGGGAAAACTGGCGTAGTGGCCGAGATTGTCTCCGATACTCAAGGGTTTGGCACCTGGCGTGATCTTACCACAGCCCTCCAACTTCAGGCTGCCAGCCGGGCGGCCATTGAAATGAAACGTCACATGGCCGGCGGCATCATAAGTGAATGCCAAATGCTGCCAGGCATCGGCAGAAAGCTTGATTGGCGCTGAAGAAAAAACCTTCGATGCGCTGCCAAAGCCGAGTGTCACCAGCATCCTTCTCAAACCGGGTTTTTCCTCCGGACCGAGTTGCCACTGGTAATCCGTGGGGTCGACATCTTTTTTATCGAGCAGGCCGCAGCCGAGTGCAGGATTGAATCCCGGCTTCAGACGTATCCACATTTCCATGGAGAAAGGACCCTGCGGTGACAAAACTGGCGAGTTGGCTATCATTGCGGCATGCCGTTTGGTCTGCACCGGGGACTCATGGGACGTGTCCAGCGACTGACCAAATCGGCCTTCGGCATTCAGGAGCGCACCATCAAGCTTGATGTCGTTTCCCTTGCCTGTGGCATCACCCATCGGAAAAGCCCCATCAAATTTCCAGCAGCCTATCACATGGGCACCTGTCGCATCCTCATTGGCGTAGCCATCCACATAACGCTCCTGATAGGCCAGTTGAGCCCAACCCGGGTGACATAGGAGCAAGGAACCAATAAAGAACGTAAGACGAGTGGGCATGGAGTAAGTGACGATGAATGTTTAAGCTCAATAGGCCCCAAGATTGGAGATGGCCGGCGCGGGCAGTGCCTCAGTATCCTGATGCGGCAGGTAGCGTCGGGTCACGGCATGATCCGGCAGCAACTCGGGCGCAAGCGGAACTCCTGCACCAAGGCACGGCGAAGTGGCGCTGAGATGGAAATCCTGTTTCTCAAATGATTCAAAGCCGGGCGCTTCGCCCACCACCACTTCTGAGGCTCCCTCGATCACCCCGGAAAAATCACTCAAGCTCTCACGCCAACCTCCCTTCAACCAATTGCGCTGAAGTTTCAGCGTACCTTGCGAGCTCATCAGGGCCAGATTGCGCCCCTTCAGGGTGACGTAAAACACATTGTTTCGGCAGTCCACGGACTCATCAGCACTGGATAGCCGAAACACCGTGGTCGAACTCTGCCGGCTCGAGATGACTGTATTTTGATAAAAGTGAAGCGTGCCTTTTCGATAGAACTTCGCCTTGCCGCTGTCACCGCCGTAATGGACGATCTGATTGTTACCGTCCCCTTCGCGCTCGATGAACGTGTTTCCATACACCAGGGTCTTGCGGTAGCTTGGCGAACTGTTAATCGCAGGACTTTCATACGAATCCACGAGATCAAGCTGGCGATTACCGCCCTCGATCCAATTGTAGCGAATGACCAGTCCAGCCGAGCGATCCTTGAGATTGTTGCCGCTGCAGCCCTTTCTCAGCGGGCCATAATGGTTGCCCTGGAAGACCATCCCATTGGATTCCGTGTAAGTGTTGTGTTCGGTGATGCTGCCCTCATTTCCGTTGTCGAAAAACGAGCACTTCTCAACCAGAACATCACTCGACTGCGGACTGACCATCAAGCCATTGCTGCTGTCATGCAGCACCAGGTTGCGCAGGATGAGATGCTCGACCTTCTCGACGTTGATGCTCGCCGCATCCTTGCTGTAAGGGGTCACGCCTCTGCGTCCGGCAAAAGTAAACGGCTTTCGTCCGCCACAGATGTCGAGATTCTCCACCACGAGGTGAGCCGGCATCCTGTCAGCTGGTTGATTGGAGCCGCCAATCTTGAGAACTCCGCGCTCCTGCCCCCAGTAATTCAAAGCTTCACTCGTGGTGGCATCACGGCCATCAATGACGGGCAACTGACCCTTCGGGCCCGGCACGCCGCTGATGACGATTGGCTGTGCCTCCGTTCCGCGGCAGCAGAGAACCCACTTTTCGTGATAGGGCTTCTCACGCCAATGGATGCGCACATGATCACCCGCTGCAAGCGACTGCCATGGGACCTGGCCGATCGAGGTGAACTCTTTCCCATTGCCCACCTCATACTCGGCAGACAGAGCCGCCGAGGCGACCGCCAGGGTCATCAGCATCTGAAAACTGATTTTGATGGGATTGGTCAAATGGAGAGGCATGGCGATTTTGTCAGGAATCGGGATATTCATGGATTAGAACTACATCTTCCTCACGCGATTCAGTAAGTAAAGTCACCATCACAGACCTGTAGCAATCACCCGCATTTCTTCGGTTGCACGCCCCGGCATGGATGGCATTCATGGGCGGTCCTTCGTTTTTACCTAATGGCTATGGAAATGCAGCGCCACCCTTGTGGCTTTATCTATACCCGGGAGTTCTCCGACTTCCTGCGGGAGAAGTATCACGCCGAAGAAAGCGGACACCCCGGTGAACTGCTTTCTCTGGAATACGTCAGCTGTGGAGATGGAGATAAGGCCGGCATGTCATGGTTGAAGCTGGCCTGGGTCAATCTTTTTGCCGGCCCCTCGGAGAATCATCTGGAAATTGGTGACACGGCGGTCTTCATCCACAAGCAGAGCCAGCGCGGGCTTAAAAACCGTTTATTGCATTACACCGACGGTCAGGTGGTGGTAAAGAAGTAGGCTGTGTTTGATCATTGAGCCCGGGCATTAGTTCGCTATTCTCTCCTCCCCAAACCCAACTCCGCGTAGTGCTCACCAGCCAATCGATCGATCCGAATCAGGACGAAAACCGTAAACCCTTTGTATTGCTGCGCCCCATCATCGCAGCCTGGCACTGGTTGGTGCCACCGACTCAGGCGCACCGGGACAGGCAATCAACAACAGCGCGCTTGATTGCCATCAGCGGACTGGTCGTGACCAGCCTCGGACTGGTCATCGCCGGATTCTTTTATGCCAAACCGCTTCAGGACGGTTATCAGGACTGGCAGGCTGAAAGACTCTACGAAGAAGCCAAGACACTGGCCAATGACGGGCAGTTGCCGACGGCTTTTGCCAAGCTTCAAAAGGCAGTCCAAATCTCCCCGGACAACATCAATGCCCTGCGCATGAATGCGGAGTTTCTGACCATGGCAAGGCGGCCGGAGGCACTTCATTTCCTCGACCAACTGGAGTTGCGCGGAGCCACCAAGGACACCGACCGCCAGATGCGCGTTCGTGCCCTGCTCAATCTCCAGCGCCCCAAGGAAGCTTCCGATTTGCTGGAAACAATCCTCAATGACCAGAAACCCAACGAGGAGATCATGAAACTGGCGGAATCCGTTTGGGGGAAAAACCAAAAGGATGACATGCTGACCAAGGCGCTCAAGACCTACGCCGAAAAGCACCCTGATGACCGGCAGCACAGTCTGCGACTTGCCAGAATCCAGATCACCACCAAGGACAGCAAGGAAGTGGCGGAGGGCGTTCGTCTGGCATGGAAAGTGGCGGAGGGAGATGACGAATTGGGCCTGCAAGCGTTGGACCTGCTGGATGGTTTTGAAAATCTGCCACCCAACGAGTCGAAGACTCTGATCCAGCGTTTGCGCACCCATCCGAAAGGCACCGGCTGGCATCTCGTCGCCGCACTCAGACGGCAACTCCGGATGGAGCCACTGCGTAAAAGCGATCTCATTCAGGAAGCCGTCGAATCAGCCCGCGGGCGCAAGCGCGAGGATCTGGTCCCAATCATTCGATGGCTGGTGGAACCGCCTCAGAATGAGTATCTCAAAGTTCTGGCGCTGGTAAGCGAAGACGAGGCCAAAAGTTATCAGCCCCTTTTGGAAAACTACCTCACCGTGCTGACGATGCTCGGACGCTATGCGGACCTGGAGCGACTCGTGGCCGACCCGAAAGTCAACAGTATCC
>CAJCCF010000673.1 GCA_903960845.1 uncultured Verrucomicrobiota bacterium
GCTGCAATGCACAGGACAGCCGGCGGTGATGCGCTGAGCTAAGTCTGCAACTCGGCAATGCGCCTTAGCTGAACGCTTCGATCAATACGACACGGACAAAGACGGTTCCGCCATCCGTGCCGTGTTCATCGGGCGCGGATAAAAATGCTGAAACCAGGCAGCAATGCCTTGAGCCATAAAGGGCGCTCTTCATTCTGGCTTATGAACCGATTGCTCCTTTTTGCCGCTCTGCTGACATCTTCGTGGACGACTCTCCATGCCGCGGAAGCAACGGCTGATGTTCCCTTCAATTTCATCCTTGGCACGCAGGCCATCGGTGGGCGTTATCACTTCACGCAGGATGCGCCGCTGCTTGAAAGTGCCAGGATCATTGCGGAACTGGGGTCGGGCATCATGAAGTTTTCGATCTCAAGGCAGGCGGTGTTTGGCAAGACCAAGGCCAACGTGACCAATCCTGATCCAAGCCTGAAAACACTGACCGATGTTGCCTCCAGAGAACCCGCGCACCGGGCGGTGCTGGACATGCCGTTCACGCATTTCTTTATCTGGGCGTATCCGTTCACCCCGCATGGCAGCGCGGCGCAATTCAAACCAGCGGAGCGCGATCTGGAGTACCGTGAGATGTATGATTTCTCCTGCCATCTGCTGCGCACCTACAATGGCACCGGCAAGAGTTTCTACCTCGGCCACTGGGAGGGCGACTGGCATCTTCGTCCGCACTTTGACCCGAAGCAGGGCTTTTCCGAAACTGATGCGGGAAACTTCATTGCCTGGCTCAAGGTGCGCCAGCAAGCCATCGACGACGCCAAGCGCGACACGACTCATCAGGCCGTCTGGCTCTGGCACTACACGGAAGCCAATCTGGTGACGCCCTATCTCAAAGGCGGCCAGTGCCTAACCAATGACATTCTGCCAAAGGTGGACATCGACTACGTTTCCTATTCCTGCTACGACTCCATCCAGCACGACATTCACGAGGGTCTTTTTCAGGCGCTTGATCACATCGAATCCAAACTGCAACCCAGGCCTGGCATCACCGGCAAGCGCGTCTTCATAGGCGAATACGGCTTCCCTTCCCGGCGCTACACACCGGAGGAGCAGAACCGCAAAAGCATCGAGGCAATGATCGCCGCGCTCGAATGGGGATGCCCCTTTGCACTTTACTGGGAACTCTACGACAACGAAGGCACGCCCGAAAAACCGGGCGGCTTCTGGTTGATCAATGAGAAGAACGAGAAGCAACCCGTCTGGGAAACTCACCGGCGCTTTTTCGAATGGGCCCGGCGGCATGTGGCGGATGCCAGGAAGAAATCAGGAGCGCCACCAACGCCGGAGGCCTTCATGAAATCCGCCGTGGAATGGCTGAAAACCTTGTGATCAGGAACTCCGTCACGAAGACGGAATCTCCATCACCACTTCCAGCCCAAGCGGTTCGCGATTGCACGCGCGCACAGTGCCGCCGCAGGCCTCGATGCAGCGTTTGACAATGGCAAGACCAAGGCCGCTGCCGCCCGTGTCACGAGCCCGGGCGGCTTCAGGACGGAAGAAAGGCTCAAACAAACGCGAAAGCGCATCTGGCGGAACACCGGGACCTTCGTCGGTGATCTGCACGATGGTTTTGTCATGATGCTGCCGCGCCGTGATGCAGATCGGACCACCCTGTGAAGCATAGCGCACGGCGTTGCGAAGCACATTGCCAATGGCGCGGTCGAGGGCTTCTCGGCGGGTGTGCAATTGCATATCAGCCGGAACATCGACCTGCACCTTGAAGCCTGAGGCTTCGCGCGCGATCACCTTTTTAATTAGATCCGCGAGATTCACCTCTTCGGGCTGCACGCGGTCGGTGAGTGTTTGCGCCTTGGAGAAAGCCAGCACCTCCTCGACCAGCTTCGCCATGTGCTGCAGCTCCTCGTCGATATCTTTCACATAGTCCGCGACATCCGGAGCCGCACGCAGCTCGATGACTCCGAGCGCCATTTGCATGCGTGCCAGCGGTGAGCGCAGCGGTGACCGCAAGGGCGGTGGCGGAGGAAAAGGCGGCAGGAAAGGCAAAAAAATAACATGGGCTTTCCAGCCTGTGTTCTTCACATTGAATCAACCAAACCACAGGCTTGAAAGCCGATGCTACCATGAAACCCGTTCACATCTCACTCCTGACCGCCTTGCTCGGTCTGCTCGTCGGCGCGGCAGCACCTGAAGACAAACCCAAAGGCAAGGGTGGCAAAGGCGGCGACAAAGGCGCTGGCGCCGGAGGTCAGGTGGAGCCAGCCACCGTGCCGCCCTATCTCTTCAATGTCTGGCTGTGTCGTGCGGGCGCAGACTCGGTCACCGCAAGCGTGATCGCCTGGGAGGCCATGGAAGCATTCATCACTTATGGCCACGGTTTGAAGACGGCGGCCGTCAAGCTGGAGCCCGGAAAACCGCAGAACCTCGTGATGGGCGGATTGAAGCCCGACACAAGCTACTCCTATCAACTGACGTATCGCCGAGCCGGTGGTGAGGCCACGCAGGATGTGGTGCGGCAGTTTCACACGCAGCGGGCTGCCACCTCAAGCTTCACCTTTGTCATGCAGGCCGACTCGCATCTCGATTTAAACACGGATGTGCGCGTGTATCAGCAAACCCTGGCAAACATGCTCGCAGACAAGCCGGACTTCATGATCGACCTCGGTGACACAACGATGGTGGACAAGTTTGGCAAATTCTACACGCGTTCAGAATCGCAATACCTCGGGCAGCGATACTACATGGGCCGCATCGCCCACAGCGTGCCCGTTTTCATGGTGCTTGGCAATCACGACGGCGAGCGCGGCGACCGCATCGAGATGGCCAACTGGTCACTTGGCATGCGGCATCAATTCTTCCCCAATCCAACCGACGGAAACGACAAGCACAGCTACTACGCCTTTGAGTGGGGCAATGCACTCTTCGTGGCTCTCGACCCGTTCTGGAACATCGCGAACCGCAGCGAAGGCAACTGGAGCATGACTCTGGGCGCGAAACAGTACCGGTGGTTGACCGCGACACTCGAAAAGAGCCGGTCACCCTTCAAGTTTGTTTTCATCCATCACCTCGTCGGCGGCCTGGGGCGCGATGCACGCGGCGGCGTGACACCCGCTCCCTACATGGAGTGGGGAGGCCGGAATCTGGATGGCAGCGATGGCTTCAAAGAGCATCGGCCGGGCTGGTCTTTGCCGATCCATCAACTGCTTGTCAAAAACGGTGTCAGTGCCGTCTTCCACGGTCACGATCACCTATTCGCCAGGGAAGAACTCGACGGCATCATCTACCAGGAAGTCCCCCAGCCAGGCCATCCTGGTGGCGGCACCCGCAGTGCGGAAGAGTACGGCTACACAGGCGTGATTCTCGGCAGCTCAGGCCATGTGCGCGTCACCGTCGATCCACAATCCGCGAAGGTGGACTATGTGCGCTCCATCATTCCCGGCATCACCAAAGGCAATCTGCCCAATGCCAGTGTGGAGCACAGCTACACGATCAAGCCGCGCACCGGAAGATAGTCCCGTGAGCCAAAGCCGGGGCATCGGCCAGCCTTCGACGGAGAAATTGTAGGACGCCAAGGTCTGGCTTTCCTGCGCCAGCTCCACGGTATTCTGCCTCACCACCGCCTGCCCGCCGTTGGCACGCGATAGCATATCACCACACCTCCGGTCAGCAGGCCCTACTCGACCTTCAACAAGATAGCCGCTGCATCCACCAGCAGCATCCCCAGAAACTTGCCCAGCGCCAGCCCCTGGTCGATCACCTCTTGCTGCTTTACATCCACCTCCACCATCATTTGCTCGGTCCGCGCCGTGTCACCGCCGGTCATCCACTAACCCAGCCACTTGAAGCGCAGACCCACCTGCAAATGCGCGCGCCCGATGAACTTCGCCGTGCATCAGAAGGCCTTCCCCGTGCTCGTCACCATGTCCAGCCCGCCATAACCCATGCCCAGGGCAAAGCCCTGGGCCAAGCTGGCGTCCTTCAGTTTCGTCATGCGCAGGGCATGAGTGGAGTCGTTATCGAACGAGAGCCACTACCAATCTGAGGCCTGTTCGAGATTAATCTCTAGTTCATGACTGCTGCCATCATAGCATACCAAAATGACATACTTTTCGCCGCAGGATTCCAGGTCATCGAGAGGGGAAAAGTAAACCATACGGGTTTCCTGGCACTGCCAGAGAATCGTCAACGCTCCAGGTTCCAAGGCCTTGAGTAGCTTATCGGCGGTGGCGTATTCTAGGTCTTCCTTGATGTAGTCATGCTCAGCGAAGATTTGAGCTGCAGCCTGCCGTCGAATCTGCATTTCTCTGGCGAGATACTCATTTGCAAAGACCACGGCATCCTCCTCCATCTTTGTTCCTGCTGTGTTGATGAAGATATTGATCGGGAAGTTGTCACCAGTGGTGAACTCCGCCAGGAAAACACCGGAATCAACTTGATGAAAGCTAGCGAGATAGAGCGTCATGGTGGCAGCGAGTGATTATACTTCGATCAATGGAAAAAAAGTCTCCACGAGCTTTTGTTTGTCGAACCATTCGTACACGCGCTTTGACACAAACATCATACCATGCTCGCAGGTGCGGGCGAAGTCGAAGTCGCCCATGGCCTCGATCTCGCTTCGCCGCCAGCGCAGTGCGTAGGGCTTGTAAAACTCATGTTCAGCCCGAGGCGCTCCGGTCTCTGGATCATACGGCGGTCCATCCGCATCTTGCATGATCGGGAGATGGGGCGGAAGCACACGGTCCGTTTGAAGCTCCCAAAGCGGCTTGGCGCGTGGGGACTCACCCCGGATTTCCATGGCGCGGAAGCGCACGTCCAAGAAGGACTGCTCCAGCATTCGATCCCGCATGACCGCATCTACAACGAGTTTACCGCCGCCATCAACAGTTCCCATAGACACTTTTGGATAGATCGTGGTCGCAATCGCGAAGAGATTCCCTTCCGCATCATAGTCACCGTGACCGGCGATATCTTTGGCCGGAAGCATGCGGACATAGCGCGCCCGGTCCAAATCCGAAGGCTCCACCACGTTGCTGCCACTTAACTTGAATTCGGTAGGGTTGGGATATTTTCCCCCTCCCCACAAAGCGGTCCTACCGTGCTCGGCAAGGAATTGGAGAATGTTGTTCAAAACTTGGCATCCAACTTCGGCCTTCAGACAGAAGCCATATCTCCCGGGAGGGGCAGAGAACTGCGGCCAGCGCTGATTGAGCTGGGCGTATACCTCGGGCGGGAAACTGACATTGCTGAGGCTCTTTATTGACCGAGTGTAATCCTGGTCAAAAAGACATATTTCTACGATCTGTTTCACAGTCTTTCAGGGGAGTAATTGCAGCGCTTGAAAATAGCAGGAAAGGGTCAGGAGAGAATGGCACTGAATTAAGCCACATTTGCAGGAAAGGTTCAGGAAACAATTCGTGACAGCCAGTGCCCTACCTTCTTGCATGGCTTGATTTCGCGATTCTCAGTCTTTTGATGTGTTGGCTTACGTTCATCGGAGAAGGGTGCAACTGCATGGCCCTATCTCTGGTCGGTTCAGGGTGGTGATGCGTCGGCTTCATGCTGAAACAACGTCAGCGAATCAGGCACCGCTGCCAGCGCTTTCTTGCGCACAAGCCATCTCGCCATCTGCCCAATACCAGCGTGGAGCACAGCTACACGATCAAGCCGCGCGCCGGGCGATAGTCACGCGAGCCAAAGCCGGGGCATCGGCCTGAGGCATGAATGGTGGGTGCCTTGAATTGCCGATCCATCCGGCAATGCGCTGACTAAAATCAAATGGTTGAGCGAATTGTCTCGCTATCGGCATCCACCTCACGCTGATGGATGAATGCTCGACCTGCTCAATGCCATGGACCTGTGTGGCTGGGCATCGAAGCCTGGATGCATCGGGGATGAGGAATCACTCCGGCTGCGCACGGAGTGTGAGAAAGCCAGCGAGAGGGGCGAACTCAAACGCGCCGGTGTGGGACGAGGGATGAATCTGCAGGTGCGCGAAGACATCCGCGGTGACCATGTCCTGTGGCTTCAAAATGAAGAAACCTCCGTGCAGCAGGCCCTCTATCTGGCCAGACTCGAACTCCTGCGCCTGGCGCTGAATCAGCGATTTTTTCTCGGCCTGTTTGAGTATGAGGGACACTTTGCCATCTACCCGGAGGGTGCGTTTTACAAACCACATCTGGACCGCCATGCGGACGCCGCCGACCGCATCGTCACGACGATTCTATATTTGAACCCCAACTGGCAGCCCGGTGATGGCGGTGAACTGAAACTGTGGACCACAGCAGGCGAAAAAACGGGGGAGTTTATCCTGATTGAACCAAGACTTGGCACGCTCGTCTGCTTCCTCTCAGGAGACTTCTGGCATGAGGTTCTTCCGACGACCAAGACCCGGATAAGCATCACGGGCTGGTTCCGGCAGCGGTGACCTTAACATAAAATTTACAATTTCATCGAATCCCCTTGATGGAGTCCTGACAGAACCAGCCAAGCATGGGATGTGATTTGTTTTCCCTTTTCCCATCTCATCGATCATCGATTTCCTTTTAAGCGCCCAATGGAACGCTGCATTTTCACCCTGCGCCGTATGCGCCAGCATCAGCTGCTCTCGCTGACCCGCAAACTCAGTTCATGCTTCACCGCCACCAGCGCAGGCGGCACGGGTGAAGGGCATTTCGTGCTGACGGTGAACTGATCATCCAGGCGGGAATTCATGCCCGTTTGCGGTGCGCTATTGGCCAGATGGCCAATGGGTCTTCGGCCGCAATGCTGTAAGCATGGGCTCATCTTAACCATTGCTTCACAAAAAAGACCGTTTCTGCTCATCATTCCTTAAGATTGAGGTTGTTAGGATCACGAACAGCAGACCTCCCACGCCATGACACGCTTCATCCTTCTCGCCCTCGCCGCCGCTGCCAACGTGGCCCATGCCGACCCACAGCTGACATCATGGTTCACCACCAACTCGGGCCAATATGCGCGCATTTATGCAAGCGCGGCCGACGAAGCTGCTGGCACAAAATCCACCACCTGGAGTCGCGGAACCGGGGTGCAGAGTTCTCCTACCTATTCGGATGTGACGGAAATCAACTATTCCTCGAACTGGATTTACATTCGCACCACGGGACTGGCCAGCCATATGATGGGCCCTTGGCCAACCAACTTTCCTAATTTTCCCTCGAACACGGCGACCGTTTACCGAATCCCGCGCGTGCCCACGATTCCCGGCACAAAGGTAGCCACGGGACTCGGTGCGACGGGTCGCATGGTGAATGGAGTGTCCATGTTCGACAGCCGCGACGCCTTTTCCTACAAGGGCACACCCAATTTCACAGATGCGACGCCGAATGGCGGTTTCACCGGCGACGGCATCTGGAATCGTGACGGCTACCACAATGAAGGGCCCACCTTTGATCAGGCGCTCGCGCATCAGGCCGGGAACAACTACCACTACCACGCGCAGCCAATCGGCCTGCGTTATCAACTCGGAGACCATGTGGACTACAATGCCACAACCAACCGCTACACGGAAAGCGTTGGAGCAGTCACCAAGCACTCGCCCATCCTCGCTTGGGCGGCGGATGGCTTGCCGGTTTACGGACCTTACGGCTACTCTGATCCCGACAGCGCCGCGAGCGGCCTGCGCCGCATGGTGTCGGGCTTTGCGCTGCGCGATGGCACCAATGGCACCACGGCCATCACCGTGCGTGAATCACTCCC
>CAJCCF010000674.1 GCA_903960845.1 uncultured Verrucomicrobiota bacterium
AAAGAACCGACTTCGGCACCCAAGTCCCGCAAAAAAGCATCCAACTCCAGCGGCAGCGGCAAGGTTTTTTCTGGCAGTTTGAGACCCGACACTTCTTCGAGCCTGTCGCCAGCCAGTGCCAGCAAGCGCTGGCCCAAAACTTCGCCACGTGCGGCTACACCACGACGCTGGGCATCAGAGGCGATGCCTGCCATTTCCTCTAGTAACGAGAGCAAGCCATAGACTGGCGCGCGAAACTCTCGACCGACTTCCAGCACCAGCTGCGACTTCTCAGCGGCCAGGGAGACGGCGGAATCGCGGGCACGCTGCATCTGGGAGATATCGGTAAACGTGGTGACCGAACCCCCCGAAGCATCAGTACGGGTGTCGACCTGAAGATCGCCACCAGCGACTGTACGGAAATGTCCGTGTTCTACCCACATACCAAGCGAAGTTGGGTCTCGCCGAATATCTAGCAACTCCGGTTGGCTTTCTGCACGCTGCGACTCCACGCCCAACAAAACCAAGGCGCGGTCGTTGTAGTGCGTCACCTTGCCGGAGTTGTCCTGCACCAAAACGCCCTGCGGGAGTCCGTCGATAATCTCGCCCAGCAAAACCGTTGTTCGGCGCGCTTTCTCGAGTATCTGCAACGTCTCGTTACGTCGTGAAAAAATAAGAAACTGCGCCACTAACAGCGCGACGCCCACCCTGAAAACATTGGGCCCGCTGTACTCTGATGCTAGTGCCAAAATGACCACACCGCTCAGCGAAGCAGTAGCGCCGAGAGTGATTGCCACGCGTATGTCCCGCAGGCGCATATACGACAACATCACAGCCAGGAAGAGCCAGACAAAGCCCACCGGGGTGGCCGGTACCGCAGTGATGGCAGCCGCTAAAAACACGACTGGGACCACGAGTTCCCCGAGCCAAGGGTCGCCACGCCAACTAACGCCAACCACCTCCACGACCATCAACAACCACAAGAACCAACCGAATAACGACGGAAAATCGTGGCCGACCGGTGAATCATGCAGCGCGGAGCGAAGGACGAGGAGAACCAACAAACAAGGAATCATTACCAGATTCGCCATGAACCGCTGACGAATGAACTGGTCGTGCACGACATGCCTGGCCTTTGGGCGCAGACAGCGGTAATAAAAATCCTGCTCGCCTGAAGAATACATTCAGCGCGGCTCCAGCATGACGGACAACTCCATGGGACGGCCAAACAGGGAACCCTGTCCCCAGTGGCAACCGAGGCCAGCCAGACGATGGCACTCCTCAGTGGTTGCTATGCCTTCGGCTACCAACTCCACATCCATGGCGTGCCCCAGCGAGACGATGGCCGCACACAAGTCCCGTTTGTTGGCAGCATCCCAGGCTGCCTCGACCAAAGACTTATCAATTTTCACGTAATTGAATTCGAAGCGCTGCAGATAGGCGAGCGAAGAACAGCCAGAACCAAAGTCATTAATGGAGAGCTGGAACCCGGCAGCCGCAGCTTCAATAAGGAAATGATGCAAACGAGACTCTTGTTCGATGAGCATGCTCTCCGTGAACCCCAGCACCAAAGCGGCCGGCGGAATACCTACTGCCTGGGTGACCTCCACCAGGCGAGGAAGACTGAAGCCGCTCGACAAAACTTGCGTTGCTGAAAAGTTCACATGCACTTGAAAATGGGGCCAGCGGGCTCGCAAGGTCTTCGCCGCCAGAGCCGATTGCAACATCCCCCATTCCGGCTGCTGGCACCCTAGCAGCGCTTCCGCCCTGCCCATTTGCCCAGTAGCCAGATTGACGATCGGCTGAAACAGCAGGTGGATTTGCTCACCGCCGGTGGCC
>CAJCCF010000675.1 GCA_903960845.1 uncultured Verrucomicrobiota bacterium
ACGAAGATCAGCACGGCCTTGACGAACACGGCCAACACCTGTTCAATCGCTCAGAGGTGACTCACTTTTGATCCGCGATCCGCTGCACTTTTGATCCGCGTTTTATAATACCGGTTATCTGCATAGTGTTTCCACCGCTGGCTATGTGGGCATTGATTGTGGCGTGCCGAAGAGAGTCGCACGCATCCGCTATAATGCTATCAATGCGTCTACTTTTGAGATTGTCGGGCTGTCCACTTTAAATAGTAATCATTCCGTCATTTCACAGGTCACTTCCAGTGATGGGCGCACGGTTAACTAGACTTACTCCACAGTGACTGATCCCACGGGTTGGTTCAATTGGAGTGTCCTCAGCGGCGTGCATTATTCAGATGGCACCAGCGCCGCGTACACTTACGCTCAGACGGCCTCATTCTCCCGCCCGCTCATGACTCATTGCAGGGATCCGCGCATCCTGGGAAATGGCACGGAAATCGAGTACACTTATGACTCTTCAGGGGCCCTTGGTTTTATCAAGGAGGAGCGCAGCGGTATCACGGGTGAGGTGATCGCGGCCACCGCCCATGATGGTGCTCAGCAGCCCAAGGCCATTTACCCTAGTGGGCGCAGTGTTGCCTACGGCTATTCGCCGACCACGGCAAGGATCATGACGCGCCAGGATGGCCTGGGAAACATCACCCACTTCACCCATGATGAATATGGCTTCTTGGCATCTGAGACTGATCCGCTCGGGCGCACCACGACCTATTGGAATGACTTTATGGGCCGCCCCTTGATGGTGACTTACCCTGACGACACGGTGAGCACACGGACCTATGATAGTCGCGGACGCCTGCTCACGTCCGCCCTTTCGGGACCCAACTTCGCCACCCGTAACACCACTTACACCCGCGACACGGCAGGCCGCGTCACGCAAATCACTTATCCCGATGCCACGACCGAATCCTGGACCTACAACAGCTACGGCAAGCCACTCACCCACACGCAAAAGAACGGCGCGGTAGAGAACTTCAGCTACGACTCCTCAGGCCGTCTGCTCACCCACACCGATGCTCTTGGCGCGGTGACCTCTTACACTTACGATGCTCTCGACCGCGTGGCTTCCATCACCGATCCGCTCGGACGCACCCAAAGCTTCGAGTACAACGATCGCGGTAAAGTAACGAAACAGACTCATGCTGATGGCACCTTCAGCGAATTCGATTATGACGACTTTGATAACCTCATCGGTCAGGTCAATGAGTTGGGTCAGTTCTGGACCACGACGTATGACGAGTTCCGCAATCCCCTGATCAAGACCGATCCGCTGGGCCGAGCGACTACCTATAGTTATGGGGAAAACTCCCCCAGTGCCTGTGGTGCCTGTCGCAGCTCGGGTAAGCCCACCGCCATCACCAGTCCCAGCGGGCGGCAGGTGCGCTGCACTTATGATTTGGAGTGGCGCCTTACCTCACAGACGGTCGCCTTTGGCACTGCGGATCAGGCCGTGACCCAGTATGCTCATGATGCCGTGGGCAATGTCACCCTGATCACCGATCCCAGCGGCTCTTCCACCAGCCGTGCATACGATTCCCGTGATCGTGTCACCAGCAGTAAGGACGCCCTCAATCGCACCACCACCACAGCCTATGATCGGGCAAGCAATGTCATCTATGAGGTCCGACCAGACAACGGTGCCACGTTCCATAACTATGATTTGATGAGCCGTCTCACCAGCACCATGGATGCTAAACAGCAGACAACTACCTTTGGTTACGATGTGGAGGGAAACCGCATCACGCTCACTGATGCCAGAAACCACACTTACTCGTGGGGTTACGATGCGCTGAACCGCCCCACCATCATGACCTACCCGGATGGCAGTCACGAAAACTGGACCTATGACGCCGCCAGCCAGCGCCTCACCGCCCGTGCGCGGAATGGAGCCGTGGCCACCTCCACTTTTGATCTACGCGGTCGCGAGCTGACGGTGGACTGGAATGACAGCACGCCGGACATCACTCGCACCTTTGATGCCGCTGGGCACCTGCTCAGCTCCAGCAATGGTCTCAGCACCAGCAGCTACACCTACGACATCGCCGGGCAGCAACTCACGGAAACGCAGCACCTCCACGGAATCGCCCCCGCGCTTCCAGCTTACACGGTTGGTTATACTTGGGACGCCGATGGCCGGAATGCCACCCTCAGCTACCCTGGCGGCACCGTCGTTAGCCGCACCTACACCGCACGCGGTCAGGTAGAGACCATCAGCGAAGGCGCACCGCCGCCGCTGGTCAGCTACACTTACAATCCGGTCGGCACACGCGCCAGCAAGAGCCTGGAGAACGGCACCGTCACCACTTACAGTTATGATGTCGCGCACCAAGTCACCGCTCTCGGCCACTTCCACGGCAGCACCCCGCTCCAGACCCGTGGCTACCAGTACAACAGTGTCGGCAACCGCACCGCCATGCAGGTGGACGGCGGCACTTGGGATGTGTATGGCTTTGACGCCGTGGACCAGATCACCAGCGCCAAATACCAAGCCAGCAGCAGCAGCGGCGTCACCCCGCAGCGCA
Organism: uncultured Verrucomicrobiota bacterium; assembly: GCA_903960845.1. GTDB lineage: Bacteria > Verrucomicrobiota > Verrucomicrobiia > Verrucomicrobiales > Verrucomicrobiaceae > Prosthecobacter. The sequence continues at coordinate 2,559 of CAJCCF010000675.1, forward strand.
CGGTTTCCTACACTTGGGATCCAGTGGGTAATCGCCAGCAGGTGAATGATTACACGGCCAGCGGAAGCACCAACACCACGGTTGTCTATGCCACCGCCAACTCCATCAACCAATATCCCGCCATCAACGGACACCAAGTCACCCATGATGCGAATGGCAACCTCACCGCCGCGCGCCTGCAAAACGCCAGCACCGGGCCAGTCGCCGCGCTAGGGTATGATTCCAGCAATCGCCTGCTCAGCGTGCAGAACGGTAGCGACAACGTCACCAGCACTTACGACACGCGCAATCGTGTCACCAGCCGCACGATCAACGGCATCACCACCCTCTTCCTCTGGGATGACTGGAATCTGATCGAAGAGCGTGACATGGCAGGCAATCAACTCCGCCGTTACGTCCACGGAGCCGCCGTGGATGAGATCCTCATCATGGTCGATGCCTCAGGAGCCAAATACCACCACCACGACGCCCTCGGCAGCGTCACCGCCCTCACCGACAGCAGCGGAGCCATTCTAGAAACCTACAAATACGACGTCTTCGGCACCGCCAGCGTCTATGATTCATCCTTCACCCTTCATCCTTCATCCTTGTTCGGGAACCGCTTCTTGTACACCGGCCGCGAATGGATCGCCGAAGCCAGCCTCTACGACTACCGCAACCGTGTGTTCTCGCCCGTCATTGGCCGGTTCATGCAGACCGACCCGATCCGCTTTGATGCGGGCGATGTGAATGTGTATCGGTATGTGGGGAATGGGGTTCTGAATTGGAATGACCCTAGTGGTCTAATGCTGCCCGTTGTAGCAGGCTTAGTCGGTGGCGTTGTCGGTGGGATTATTGGCTTTGGCCTTGCAGTTGCGACAGGTCAATCGGGAGCTGAAATGCTGACTGGAGCATTATCGGGGTTTGTTGGTGGCGTAGTTGGGGGAGCAACTGGTAATATTGCCGCAGGTGCCGCAGTCGCTGGCGCAATATCAGGAGGACTTGGAGCTGCGTCTCAAGGCGGCGGTGCCGGGAGTATTGCCACTGGTATGGGCGTTGGTGCTGGGTTAGGCTATCTGGGCGGTATTGCCGCTTCAGGGATTGCTCCTTTAGGTCCATTTGCAATTGGAGCAGCAGATGCAGGCATTGGTTATGTTAGTGGAGGACTAGCTAGTGCACTTGGAGAACTCTTTGGAATCGCAGATAGAGCAACGTCTGAATGCCCATGAAACACTAACAACTCTTGAACCATATGATCAAACAGCTCCACGCAGGATTAATGGTTGGCGTCTATGCAATCGCTATTGTTTGGATTTCTTTAAAAATAGGAACTTCAGCATTACCTAGCGTTTGGGAAGAAAAAATTATATCGAATGTTCGCCCTCATATGGCGGACATCACGCTTAACAATGTCCGCATGATTTATGGTCTTATCGTTATGGCAGGCTTCCTCTGGTTACACAATTCGACGTATCGCATGTATTCGCAAAGTAAGAGATAGTGGAGAACGTGTAAGCTGTAACTCGTTGACAGAATTGAAACATCCAAAGCATCCATCAACTAGTTCATGAAATTTGATTTCACACCGCCAAAGATTGGAACGCCGCAGAGAAGAGTTCTGAGTCTCCTATGAAACCCCAAACCAAGTTTGCCATCGTCCTAGTGGCTGCCTACGGCGTCTTCATGCTGTGGTGGTTCTTGCGTGAGGATGCGGTCAAACCTTCTGCCAAGCCACCGATCCCTGCTGCCACCAAGGCGAAGAAGACTGCGCCCATCCCCGCCGTGGGTGGCAAAAGTGCCGCGTCTAGCCCTGGCAACTTCGACTTTGCCCCAGCGGGCCGGGTGGTGGCGAAACCGTCCACCCAGCACATCCAGCCAGGGGAGATCGGGGCCTTCAAGCCCTACCTCTACCCCGGTGGCAAGCCCTATTACCCAGGTGAGGTTGGTGACTGCCTATGTGCGGGTGCCGAGCATGAAGAAGAATGAAGCGCTGACGGTGAACCAGGGCGGCGAATTCCCCCGGATGATGACGCAGCCGGGGGAGACGGTGCAGGTGCGGCTGGCCTTTACCAAGACAGAGCCTGACACTCCCGTGGCCATCACCTCTCAGGATGGCGGTCTGATCGAAGGTGGCCAGCGCAGCACCGCTGGTGTGCTGGACGCCACCCGTCAGCTCGCCTTTGCCTACACCCTGTCCAACACCCCCGGCATCCACCGCGTGACCCTGACCACGCCCGCCGGAGAAACCAAGGCCCTGCAATTCTGGGTCGGCCCGCCACTGGCGATGAAGAAGATGACGCAGACGAAATGAAACTACATTCCCCCCCAGATTTTTTTTAACCGCTGATTAGACGCTAATGGAACGCTAATACTGACCCTCTGAGACAACACGATGAACCGCCTCCTCACCCTTCTCTTGCTCCCCCTCTGCCTCAACGCCCAGGACGCCACCGTGCGGACGTGGACGAATCAACAAGGCCGCAGCATCAAAGCCAGCCTCGTGGAAGTCTCTGGCGTGAACGTGGTGCTGTTGCTGGAGAATGGCAGTCGTAGCACAGTTCCCGTGGCTGGATTGTCGAAGTCTGATCAAATCTATATCCAGGCAATGCATGGAGGTCCGGCCCCGGCAGTAGGCGGCACAAAAGCAGCCAAAGCAGCGCTGCCTTTGCCCGCCGCGCCGACAGGCCCCCTGGTCTGGCCTGCTGCTATTGCCGTGAATCCAAAAGCCGTTAACATCACGCAGGGGCTGCAAAACGAAGCTGAACGCAAGTATCATTACCAATCTGGTTCCTTCGGATTCATCGCCAACGCCCCTCTGACAGGCACAGTGATGAAGGAAGTGGCTGCCGACTTTGAACTGGTGCGTACCACCTTTGCAGCCTTCCCCTGGGGCTGGCATCCGAAGCCTGAAGAAGGTACGCTGTTCAAGGTTTATCTGACGGAAACCGAGGATGATTTTGTCGCAATCGGAGGCACGGATGGTTCAGCCGCAGGCTCCAAGGATGATTATGTTTTCGTGAAATTCTCCGCATTGGGACTCAAGAAGGTCGGAGCAAAATATGCTTATGATGCCCGTCAAAAAGCAGAGGGGCAGGTCGTGGGGATGACTGCGCGACTGATGATCGGTGATATGCGGAATCTACTGCAACCCTGGGCAGCTCTCGGGATGGAAAAGTTTCTCCGAACGGTGGCATATCACAACGGAGCGTTGACGTTCACCAACCTGGAATCTGCTTTAAAAGCAGAAATCAAGAATGACCTCGCGGCAGGTGCAAAGCTGGACCTCAAGAGTCTCGTGGAGACAATGCAAAGTCCATGGAGTGCCCAGCGCAGTAATGTGAAGCAAATTCGTGTGCAGAACTATTTCAATGGAATGCTCCTGGTTTACTACTTTGGCTTTTTGGATGGATCGAAT
>CAJCCF010000676.1 GCA_903960845.1 uncultured Verrucomicrobiota bacterium
CCGCGCCCCATTGAAACGCCTTCGCTTTCTCCACGCTAAGCCCTAGCATGGTCGCCCCTTTCATGCCTGCCTCCACCGCGCTCCCCATCTGGAAAATCCACGCTGACATCCTGCACACGTTGCAGGGTGGCAATCGCCTGGTGCTCGTGGCGCCGACGGGCTCGGGGAAGACGACGCAGGTGCCGCAGTTGCTGCTGGATGCGGGGATCGCGGGCGACAAGATGATCGTGGTGCTGCAACCCCGGCGCGTCGCGGCCCGCACGGTGGCGACGCGGGTGGCCTGGGAACGGGAGGGCAAACTTGGCGTGGAGGTTGGCTATCAGATCCGGTTTGATGATCATACCAGCGTGGGCACGCGCATTTGTTTTGTCACGGAGGGCATCCTGCTGCGCTGGCTTCAGGATGATCGCTCGCTGTCGAAGATCGGTGCGGTGGTGTTTGATGAGTTTCATGAGCGCAACTTGCTGAGCGATGTCGCGCTCGCGTTGGTGAAGCATTTGCAGCAGACGCAGCGGCCTGATTTGGCCATGGTGGTCATGTCAGCCACGCTTGATGCCGAGCCTGTGGCGGCGTATTTGGATCAGTGTCCGATCCTTATTTCTGAGGGACAAAGTTTTCCCGTTGAAGTTGGTTATCTCCAGTTTCCTGATCAGCGTCCGATCACCGTGCAGGCGGCTGAAGCGGTCGAACGCATCATTCATGACGAAGACCCCGGCGACATCCTCGTCTTCATGCCTGGCCGTGGCGAAATCAATGGCACGCTGGATGCGCTGCGCGGCCTGAGAACGCGGGAGCGCGTGGCATGCATCCCGCTGCATGGCGAACTCGAACCGCAGGAGCAGGATCGGGCGTTTGCGCCCAACGCGCTGCGCAAAGTGATCGTGGCCACCAACGTCGCGGAGACCAGCATCACCATCGACGGCATCCGCCATGTCGTGGATAGTGGTGTGGCTCGGGTGGCTCGTTACGATGCTGAGCGCGGCATCGGCACGCTGTTGCTGGAGCCCATCAGCCGGGCCAGTGCGGATCAGCGCAAAGGCCGCGCCGGACGCACCGCGCCGGGCACCTGTCATCGCCTGTGGACCGTGATCGGCCACAAGGATCGCGAGGAACGCAACACGCCGGAGATTCAGCGCAGCGATCTCGCTGAAGTGGTGCTGCTGCTGCATTCGCTTGGCATCCGCGAGGCCGCCACCTTTGACTGGCTGGACAAACCTGATCCGCAGGCTGTCGTGCGCGCCGAGCGCCTGCTCACCATGCTCGGGGCCTTGCTCGATGCGGACCTCACGCCCATCGGTCGCCAGATGCTGCGCCTGCCCATGCATCCGCGCTACTCGCGCATGTTGATCGAGGCCAGTCAGCGCGGTTGCGTGCCCGATGCCGCCCTGTGCGCCGCATTGGTGAGTGGTCGTGATTTGCTCGCGCGACTGGATCGTGATGATGCGCAAACCAAAGCCGCGCGCGAGATGTTTGAGGAAAGCTCCGACTCCGACTTCATCACGCTCATGCGAGCCTACGATTTCGCCAAAGCAAACGGCTTCAGCTTTGATCGTTGCCGCAGCTGCGGCATCAACGCCCAGGTCGCCCGGCAGGTGGAGCAGACGTTTCAGCAAATCATGCACGCGGCAAAGCAGTCGCTTCCGGGTCATGATGCCAAGCCGACATCAAGTGATGCGCTGCAACGCTGCCTCATGGCCGGCTTCGTTGATCAGCTCGCGAAACGCCGCATTTCCGGAAAGCCCGAGTGCGATCTCACTGATCAACGTCAGGGCCAGCTCGCGCGCGAAAGCGTGGTGACCGATGCCGCCTATTTCGTCGCCGCCAATCTGCGCGAAACGCCATCGCGCCAGACCCTGCTCAGCCTCGCCACGGCTGTGCAGACCGCATGGATTGCTGAGATGTTTCCGCAGCATCTGAGCACCACCGTGGAGCACCTCTTCGATGCCCAAAACAAGCGCGTCGCCGCGATGAAACTCGTGCGCTATCGCGATCTCGTCATCGAGCAAAAAGCCCAGCAGCGCGCCCTCGATCCCGTCGCCAGCGGACGTTGTCTCGCTGAAGCCCAACGCACCGGAGCTTTTGAGCTGCCGTTAATGGATCATCGGCTGATGCAATTCATCGCCCGCGTGAATCTCGTCCACGCCACCTTGCCGGAGCTGGAGTTTGCTCCCTTCGACGAAGCCGCCATCACCACCAGCCTCGCCCGCGCCTTCACCGGCCTCACCCTCGTCAAAGAAGCCCAGGCCGCACCCCTCATCCCCGCCTTCCATCAGCATCTGGACAAAGGCCAGGTCAGTTGGCTCGATGAGTTGGTGCCCCTCACCATCCCTTGGCCCGGCGGTGGCACGATCAAAGTCAGCTACGTCAATGACACGCCCGAAGCCCAAGTGAAGCTGCAGGAATGCTTCGCCCTCAAAGAGCACCCGACGCTCTGTGAAGGTCGTCTGCCTGTGCAACTTCAGCTCTGCACGCCCGATGGCAAAAAACTGACTTCCACCACCGACTGGCCCACCTTCGTTGCACGCGAATGGCCGAAGCACCGGCAGGCTGTTGCGAAGAAATTTACGGGGGTTTTATGGCGGTAGGCATTGGATGAGCTTCTGCCACCCGGTTGTTGCCTGAATCAGCATAGCCTAACTAGATATCTGTTCGATTTACTCGCTTGAGGCGTGGCACGCGGCGATTGCCACCTTGATTGCCTCACGCATCTCCGGGTTGTATTTGAAGGAGAGCTTTGTTCTCGGGGCACGATTGGTCATGCCTCCCCGGTCGGCTCCGCGCACATGTGAATCATGAACCTTGTAGGGATACAGGGTGATGTCCGTGATGCCTTCGTGGACGATGGTGAGCAGGAGTGTCCTGACCAGATCCGGTGGCATGGGCTCATAATGCTTCAGCCCATTGAGCCACGTGCAAAAATGAAGTTTACCGGTTGGGACAACGCCCTTCTGTTCGGCGATCACGCGCCTGACATTGGTGAGCAGGTCCGACTGACTCATGAGGGAGAACTCCTGGGCGATATAGACCCCGTAGCGCTCGAAGCTTTCCATCATCCGGGTAATGTTGTGCCCATACGCAATGCTGCTGCGATCAACGTAGTAGTCGTAGTCGATGTAGATGATTTCCATCTCCCTGCCGAGCGCGAGGCGAGTCGCTTCGGCAAAGCCCTTTGACCACTCGCCACGTGCCAGCATCCAGTCCTTCCAGAGCTTGGCCGATTGCCATGGCGGCTTGGGCGGTTTGATCTCGGAAAAACTTCCGTAGGCATTGTCATAGCGGCGATACTGCAGGTTGAAATTGTTAATCGAGTGATAGGTGGCCTCCAGAAATTTGGCAAAGCGCTGTTCGTCCTCGGCTGTGTAGCTGAAGGCGATGCCTGCGTCGTCGGAGCAGGCGACCGCATCATCGAAGACAATGCCGGCAAAGCCCGGACATTCGCCAAAATTTTGCTTGAGTCCATTGAGGTAGGGAATCCAGAACGCCTGCTGCCAGGCCTCCGAATAGATGTTCGGCCGCATCAAGTTCTCCCCTTTGCTGGAACGAACTTGATGTGCTTCGGCAACCGGTCCCATGTTGGAGGGATTCCAGATGCCAAGGAAAACCCTCAGTCCGGCATTGTGGGCCGCCTGGATGGCGCGCTTGGTGGTTGGGACATTGCGGGCGATCTCCGTGAAGTCCCATTGCACCGTCCCGGAGGGAATGATGTTCCAAAGCGCCACGCAATCGAAGCCAAGGGACTTCATGGCCGTGAAATCAGTTCCCCAGGTGTCTTCCGTTTCGCAATTGATTTGATACCAGGTATGGAAACGCATTTTGCCTTTGCCGTCCGGGGTTTGCGTTGCAGGGCAGGCATTCGGTCCGACTTGAGCAGCCAGCTTAGACAGCAGCAGGAAGGTGAGGATGAGGAAGTGTTTCATGGGAGACGCGGATGAAAAATCCAGCAGGTTTGGACGCATGCATTCACTTCCAAGCCGGGCGAGGGGATGTGATCAGGCATGGACCTGTTTGGCGATGGTATCGAGATCAACAATCGCGGCGCGGTCACCGGCCTTCTTTACCAGATCACAGATCAGTTCGACGGTCTTGAACTCGGGATCGTTTGGATAGAGCACCGAGGGGTGTGACAGCAGATCAAACACGGCACGATGCTCGATGGCCCATTCGACGCCGAGACGGATGGCATGTAGGAAATCGTCGAGCTTCCACCGGGCATTGCGAAAGGCACCGACGTCACTGATCGGGCTCATTGGAATTTCGATCAGTCCGCTTGGATACACGAAAGGCTGCGCAGCGGTCTGCGCTTTGACGATGTCGCTGAGCACGGCGGCGGGTGCGGCTTCGCCGGGATGGCCGGTGGCGTGTTTTGGATACTTGGAACTCACCCACTTGAAGCCGAGGTCGAGTAACATCTGCTGCACATCAGCGCGGCCACTGAGGCCTTCTGCAAAGCCGCCGGGCGTGCGGAAGCCGGCGGGGGGGAAGCCGAGGCGCGTGCGCATGGCGTCGGTGCAGAGTTGGATGTTTTCGCGAATGACCTGTGCCTGGGTCCTGCCTTCAATCAACCATGGCGCGCGTCTGAACCTGAATTGAGTCTCCTCCGGTTTGGTTGCCAGAACATTAACGTGATCATAGGTGTGATTGCCGATGAGATGGCCGGCCTGATGAAGCTCCTTCAGCCAGTCCACGTTCTCCTGCTCAAACACCTGGCCCACGGCGAAGCAATGAATCACGCCGCCGTGTGCCTTGACCCTGCGCGCGGCCTCCACGACATAGCGTTTCGTGTCGGCATTGAGATTTCCCTTTTCGTAGTCCCAATGCGTGTCCTCCCACTTGGGAAAATTACGCGCCATCTCAAGGTCAAGCGTGATGGCGATGAGCGCCTTGCCGGCTGTCGCGGACAAGGTTTGAGCAAGCGCCCCGGCATCTCCAAGTCCTGCTGCCATGCCGGCCATGGAGATGTTGCGGATAAACTGGCGACGGGTGGTCCGGGTCTCACCGAGCGCCCCGGGATTATTTTGTTCGAGGTTCATAGGTGATCCATGAGATTTGGGTGATGAGCTGGTTGATCGAGGCAAAAGCGAGGTGCGCGCTGGTCGCAAACTTCGGCGTCACATGGGCTGGAAAGGTGGCCAGCGTGGCGTCGCCGACGAGGAAGACATTAAAATCCTTCGAGAGGTTCTCGTAACCTGCACATGTCCGCGCATAACACATGTCCGTGGCATAACCGGTAAGCAGCACATGACGCACGCCGCTCGCGCGCAGAAAGTCGCGCAGCTTGGCGTAACCATCGGCGTCGAAAATCACGATGTCCTCAGGAGACGCAGCCACATCGCGGCTGAGTGGGATCGGCAGTTCCCAGAACCGGGTGTTGTTGAAGCGCGGCCCGGCATCGAGGCCGGGGAACTGCTTGAAATAGTCCGCCACCGGATTGTCTGAGGAGAGCGAGAGTTTCTGTGGCAAGTTCCCGCCTTGATAGTTGAAGGCCCGGAGTTTTGCATCGAGTTCAAGCGCACCCTCCCGGCGTTCCTCCGCATTGGGATGGTGATCGATGGAACGGTAACTTTTGCGGCGGATGGGGTCGCACGTTCCCGGCAGGCTGTAGAGCACGGCGGCAACTTTGCCGCGCAGCGATTGATGAAACGGGACAATGACGTCCCGGGTGTGCTTTGCGGCGAGTTGGTTTTTCTTGGGCGTGCAGAAATCGGCGTCACCTGCCGGCTCGGGCGTGTTCCAGCCCTGGCCGTCGTCAATGCCCCACGGGTGCACCATGATGACGGCCGTCTGACTGGCGCGCAGATGATTCGGGACTTCGATGATGCCGCGCGCATTGTAGCTCCAGCGCCACGCGCGCACCTGCAGGTCGGCATTCAAATCGTTCACGATGGCAGGCGCCTCCCAGCGGTTGGTTTCGCGGATGGGTTCGACCCATTCGGGATGATCAGCAAGCAGGGGTGCCGGGTTCCTGACCGGCGTCAGCTTGTTGTCGTAGGTGCGCGGCATTTCCGCGGCGATGAGACATGTGATCGGGAACAGCAGGCTGAGGCCGATACGGAGATGGAGTTTCTTCATGGCTTTGTCGCAGGTGCCTGCTTGCTCTCGAGAAAACTGAACAAGTCGCGCAGCTCTTGCGGCTTGAGCAGTTTGAGCAGGCCTTCCGGCATGATTGAAACCGGGGACTCGCGGACTGACAGGATCTGTGTTTGCGGAATGACGATGCGCTCTCCGGTGGCAATGCCTAGTGTCAAGCTGTCGCCGGACTGGTCGGCATTCACGCCTGAAAGCACGCGGCCATCACGGGTTTCGACCACGGAAGCGAGATACTCCTTCCGAATCGCGGCGCCGGGGTCAACCATGCTGAGGAGCAGGAATTCGCGGTCCGTCCTGTTGGCCTGGGTTAGATCCGGCCCCACCTTGCCTCCCGCGCCATACATCGTGTGGCACGCACTGCAGTAGAGGGTGAAAATGCTGAGACCGCGTGTGGCATCACCCTTGCCGGCGCGGAGATCGTTGTTGAGGCGGCGCATTTCGGCGAGTTTTTCCTCGGCGGTGCCGCTGCTCATGCGGCCCCAGTGCTTGCGCACCAGGTCATCGAGTTCCTTGTCTTGATGCAACGCCACCGCGCGAAGCTGTTCCACGGTGAAATCGGCCGGGGGCAGATGGCCGGCATCAACTTCATGCAGCACCGCTCGTGCCCATGCCTTGCGGCTTAACAACACCTGCCGCAGCCGCGTGCGGACTGCGGCAGCAAGCTTCGGATAGCGCTGGAGCAACTGCGCGGCCATCGGCGGAAGATCAAATGCGGGCAAGGCATCCAGCGCAGCGAGCTGAAGCGGCTCGGGCTCGTTGCCGATGAGATCGAGCAGACGCCCGGCATCTGAAGTGTCACCGAGTTCACCGAGCAGATGAATCAACTTCACGCGCAGCCCTTGCCCGGTGCCTGCATCCGACAGCAGCTCGCGTGCCCGGGCCATGGCTGCCGGGCGGCCTGTGTGGATGCCGATGTGAATCGACACGAAGTCGGTTGTGTCATCCCGCCACAGCGCATCGAGTTGCGCGGCCAGCGCAGGCGACACGGCATCAATTTGGGCCCTGGGGCGGGTTGCCTTGATATTGATCGTCTCAGCTTTGGCAAAAAGACCGCCTGTGCCGAAACCCGCGCCGCCTGCGGGCCGGTCATGAAATCCCTGCCCGGTCGCCGCGAGCAATCGGAACCGTTGTCCTTCGTCCGGCGCGCTGGCGAGAAGCTCCGCGCATGCATCGAAAGTGGCCTGACTGCCCTCAGCGATCCAGCGGCGCATCAATCGCTCGACGATCACGTCACGCACGATTTTGGATTCCCAAGCGGCTGGCGAGATAAAAAACTCTTTTACCCCGGTCAGCGCACTCACCGCGTGGCGCTCGACGGCCCACCAGAGCAGCAATGGCAGGTAGTGATCACTGGCATCGATGTCGTGCTGCACCAAAGCTTTGATGATGGGCAGTGCGACATTCGCCGGCAGACGTTGTGCGGATGATGCCAACTGACCCCGGACGCGAACATCGGGATCGGTTTTTGCCAGTGCGATCAACCGGTCGGCGATGTCTGGCGAGACGCGTTTTTCGTCTCCAAGAAAACGAACCGTCCATTTTCGAATGGCTGGCACGCGATGACTGAGTGTCTTTGCGGCAAAGGTTTCGTTGAATCCACCGCTAACATCAAGTGCCCAAAAAGATTCCAAGGCGAGGTGATCATTCTTTGTTTCCAGGATGATGGAGCGAAGCGGGAGGATTGCCTCGGGATCGCGACGATCGGCGAGAAGACGGCGGGCCTTGCGCACCTGCCAGTCATTGCGATCACCGAGCACGGCGATCAGTTCCGGTGTTGGCAGCATCCTCAGATCGCGTGCCGCCACCGGTTTCGCGCCCTTGGCCGAGATGCGATACACGCGGCCATTGCTGCGATTCCAATTGGCATCGGGATCGGGGTGAGCGGTCCGCTGATCACTCCAGTCGGCGACATAGACCGCACCGTCCGGCGACATCGTGACATCGGTCGGAGCAAACCAGGTGTCATTCCCTTCGAGCAGGTAACCACCGTGCCTGGACGTGAACGTCGAGCCCAGGCGTTGCATCTCGTGCCATTGCACGCCATGCCCCAGCAGGTCGCCGCAGATGTAACGGTTTTGAAAACGCGGCGGCAGATTCGTGCCCTGATACATGATCCCACCGACAGCCACATGACCACCCGTGTAGTTCGCATGCGGGATGTGATCGAAGTAACCGAATGCATACGGATTGTGAAGCGCACCGTGCTTGCCAAAACTCTTCCAGATGTAGGCGCCCTGCACACCGTGGAAGTTCCGGTAGGGTCCCGCGTTGGTGCTGTAAATCAGTTCGCCTTCCTCATCGAAATCGAGCCCCCAGGAATTACCGCCGCCTTCGCAGAACAACTCAAACTCGTGCGTCATCGGATGGTAACGCCAGATGCCTTGTTGAAACTCGATGCCGCGAATGTGCGCCGTGACCGTGCTTCCCTGGCAACCGTAGAGCCAGCCATCCGGTCCCCAGGTGAGCGAGTTGGCGACCGAGTGCGCGTCCTCCATGCCAAAGCCGCTCAGGCAGACCACCGGATCGCTGTCTGGAATGTCATCCTGATTGCGGTCGGGATAGAACAGCAGGTAAGGAACATTGAGCACAAACACGCCGCCGTGCCCGAAGGCAAAACCTGATGCAAGGTTCAGGCCTGCCAGGAAATCATGTGACTTGTCAGCGCGACCATCGCCATCAGGATCTTCGAGAATCGTAATGCGGTCCGCTCCCTTTGGCCCGCGCGGCGGTGGTTCTGGAACGTGATCATACTTGGTGCGCGACCAGCGATCCACCTCAGCCCGCTTCAGGCCGGAGGGATTGGGATACTGGAGGTATTGCATCACCCACAGTCGCCCGCGGTCATCAAACTCGATGCATGCCGGTTGTGTGATCATCGGTTCACCGGCGACAAACTGGGCCTGCAAGTCTTCAGGAAGGCTCATGTGCCGAACCGCTTCGTCGGGTGAATAACCCTGGCCACCGGCTCCCGGGGCAATGGCAAACCAGATCAGCGAGATCAAGACCCGCGACCTGCTTTGGATCAAAACATCGACGGCATGACGAAAACGACCGGAGAAATGGATCAGACGACAAACGCCGGCAGACCTCGATGCACGCATTCGATCGATATTTGGATAAAGGGTTTGGGTCATGCAAGGGCGTGGTTGGGATTCATGATGAGGCGCATCAAGGAAACCAACAAGAGGAATGCGGGGCAGGGCAGCTGCGCCAACGGTAGAAGTGGTTTCGGCTTTAGCCGAAGTGCCCCGAAGATTCGGCTAAAGCCGCAACCACTTGATCCAGCGCTTCGCTTCAGGCTGAGGGGAGCAAACTGCTTGCCCGCAGGCTCCGCGTTCCAGATCCTGGCCCAGTTCTTGTCCTTGCCCAGTTCGCTGCGCTCGAACTCATCGGAGAAGAGTCGTTTCTTCTTCTTCGCAACTTGTTCCGAGGAAATGGAGGCCAGCTTTGAGGTGCGCTAAAATGTTGGACCAGGAGATAAGGGAATAAGCAGCATGAAAA
>CAJCCF010000677.1 GCA_903960845.1 uncultured Verrucomicrobiota bacterium
GCAGGGCAAAGAGCGGCTGTGGGTCTTTGCCGCACGCACCTTAACCGACAAGGAGAACCCCAAGCTCATCGCAGGCCGTCACGAAGGCTTCATGCCGCGCATCGTCAGCGAGGACGATGGCAAGACCTGGCGCGAGCTGCCGCCCATCGGTGGACGCATTTCCAAAGACGATCCGTTTCGCAATATCATGACCTTCTCCAGCGCCGTGCGGTTGAAGGACGGCTCGCATCTCGGCATGTTCCATCGCGGTGGCGGCATCGGCGAGGACGGCACGCTGCAAGTGCTGCAATCCATCACGCGCGACGGCGGATTCACCTGGTCGGAGCCTGCGATGGCCTGCGATGGCACGAAGCTCGACGGCAAGCATCCCTGCGAGCCCTATGTCTTCCGCTCTCCCGATGGCAATGAACTCTGCTGCCTCATGCGCGAGAACCGACGCAGCGGCACCAGCCTCGTCATGTTAAGCCGCGACGAAGGCAAAACATGGTCCCAAGCCATGGACGTTCCATGGGGCCTCACGGGAGATCGTCACCACGGCATCACGTTGCCAGATGGCCGCATGGTCATTGTCTTTCGCAATGCATCGCCGCAATCGAAAGACAAAGGCGGGTTCATTGGCTGGGTAGGCACCTACGATGACATCAAACAAGGCAAACCCGGTCAGTATCGCGTGAGCCTGTTGAAGACCTTCAAAGACGGCTTCTACCCCGGCCTTCACTTGCTCCCCGACGGCACCATCATCGCCACGACGTATGCGAACTACCGGAAAGAAGACATCGGCTGCTCCATCGTCAGCGTTCGCTTCAACATGAGCGAGGTGGATGCGATGGCGGCGAAACTCACGTCTGGGACAAAACCATGAAACACACCTTCACGCTCATCGCCCTTTTGCTTGCGCCGTTCGCTTCGCTTCTCGCCGATGAGCTCATCCTCGCCGGTGGAGATGAGGTTTTCATCGTGGCTGCGTCGGAGGCTGCGGCGGGCAAGGTGAACAAGCTCTGGCACTGGAATGCGCAGGAGGCTGCTGATGTGCCAGAAGAGGTGCGGCGTGAGTTTCATCACCTGGATGAGTGCAAGGCGGTGGAGCAGGGCACGAAGATTCTCGCGTGCGCCTCGAACGGCGGCTGTGCGTTGATTGATCGAGCCACGAAACGCGTGCTGTGGCGGGCAAGTTCGCGCAATGCCCACTCGCTCGATCTGCTGCCACACGATCGCGTGGTGGTGGCCAGTTCGTTGAGCGGCGATCATCTGGAGGTCTTCGATCTGAAAGGCGCGGCGGTGCCTGTTTTCAAAACTCCGCTGCACTCCGCGCATGGCGTTGTGTGGGACGACGCCCGCCGGTGCTTGTGGGCTTTGGGGTTCGATGAACTGCACTGCTACACACTCGCCGACTGGGATACGGACGTGCCTTTGCTCAAGTTCAAGAGCACGCACAAGCTCCCGGATGCTGACGGCCATGATCTGCGCCCCGTGCCAGTCTCCGCTGAACTGCTGTTCACCACCGGGCACGGTGTGTATTTGTTTGATCGAGATCAAACAACCTTTCGATCCCACCCCACGCTGAAAAATCAGGCCAAAGTGAAGTCCGTGGACATCCATCCGGGGACTCAAAGAATCGTTCTCAGCACATGGAGCGCGACCTTGCGGCTCTTCGCGCCCGAGGAGACAATCACGTTCAAAGACGCCCATCCCTACAAAGCCCGCTGGCTGCCCTGATCTCATGAAAACTCTCCTCATCCTGCTAACCGCCGCATCGCTCATCGCCGCCGAACCCGGCGCTGCGCTGATGCAGCGCATCATGAAAGCCGCTGACAAAACCAACGACGGCAAGCTCACCCTTGAAGAATACAAAACTCTCGATGTGCAGGCAAAGCACCACGGCGACGAACACTTCAACACCGGTGATAAGAACAGCGATGGTTTGATCGACGTTGGCGAGCTTGCAGAAGCACTCAAAAAGCAAACTTGGTTCGCCATTCTCAGCGAGGGCATCGAGCCCTGCTTTGCCAGACTGGATGCGAACAAAGACAGCAAGATCGACGCCTCGGAGTATCGCAAAATATCGAAGATGGGTCACCACAGTGAACAGCACTTCAAAGGCGCGGATGTGAACAAGGACGGCTTCCTCGACCTCGCTGAGTTCGCCGCTCACGCCGGGCACAAGCTCGCCACACTCGAAGACGGTCAGCCAAAAAAGAAGCCGTCGAAGAAGTGAGCGCTGCACTACACCGACCAGTATGAAACACCTCGCCACACTCACCGCCCTGCTGCTTGCGCCGCTGGCCGCCGTTCATGCCGCCGATGCACCAGCGAAACCCAACATCCTTCACATTCTCGCCGATGACATGGGATGGACGGCGTTGAGTTGTTACGGCAACAAAGACATCACCACGCCGAGCCTGGACCGGCTCGCGGCACAGGGCATGCGTTTCACCAATGCTTATGCCGATGCGCAGTGCTCGCCCACACGCGCGGCGTTTTTCTCCGGGCAGTACGGGGCCCGCAGCGGTGTGTTCAAAGTCATCCACGAGCAGGAACCGCCGAAGGCCGCGATGCGCATCCCGACGGCAAATCTCGCCATGCAGCCGGAGGTGGCCACACTCGCGACGACCTTGCGCAAGGCCGGTTACACCACCGGCCTGAGCGGGAAGTGGCACATCGCCGACAACTACGCCGCCGCAGCGCTGCGTGAGAAGGCCGGTGGCAGCTACTTCGACCGCTACGGTTTTGATTTCTGCGGCGCGGCGCATGAAAATGACCACGTCGAGGACAAGGCCGTTACTGCCATCACGGATGACATCATTGGCTTCATCGAGCGCAGTCAGGGGAAGCCATGGTTCGCCTATGCCGCCCATTTCACCACGCACACGAAGCTCAATGCGCCGAAGGCTCTCGTCGAAAAACACGCCGCGCGTGGTTACAAGCGCAGCACCGTCCCGGCTGGCCGCTTCAGCGAGCGCCCCACCGCCGAGTATCTGGCCATGCTCGAACATCTCGACAACGAAGTCGGTCGCCTGCTCGCGAAGCTCGATGAACTCAAGCTCAGCGACCGCACCGTCGTCATCTTCAGCAGTGACAACGGTGGCATGGGACGTGTCGCCAGCAATGCGCCGCTGCGTGAGGCGAAGGGCTCGCCCTACGAAGGCGGCATCCGCGTGCCGCTCATCGTGCGCTGGCCCGGTCAAGTGAAGCCCGGCAGCCAGTGCGATGTGCCCGTACATACGGTCGATTTTTATCCGACGTTTGTGAATGTGGCCGCGCCCAAAGTGGTTTCGGCTTTGGCCGAATCAAAATCTCCGGATGCGACTAAAGCCGCAGCCACTTTGGATGGCGAGAGCCTCCTGCCGCTGCTCACGCAAACCGGCACGCTTCAGCGTACCGCGTTGTTCTGGCACATGCCCACCTACACGCCGATGTATGGCCGCACGCCCTGCGCGGTCATCCGGAAGGGCGATTGGAAGCTCATCCACTGGTTCGGCGACTACCTTGATCCAAAAGGCTTCACACCGGACCAGACGCCTTATGGCAAACTCGTCCTCGGTCCGCGCACCGAACTTTACAACCTGCACGACGATCTCAGCGAGACGAAGGATCTCTTCGCGACAAATCCCGGCAAAGCCAAAGAACTCCGAGCCGCCCTCGAAGCCTGGTGGAAGGACACCGGCGCGGGTTTTCCGATCCGGAATCCCGAGTTCGATGAAAAGACCTGGTGGTCCACCAAAGAGCGCGCTCCGAAAAAGAAGGGCAGAGGCAAATGAAGCACATCATTTTCCGCGCCGTTGATCTCGCTGCGCACCACTGATGATTAGGCGAGCATAGCAAACATACACCTGCTCATTGCCGGGATCATGCAGCGGCAGTTGGGGTGTGATGGCGGGAAGACGATTCAGGCGCAGAATTTGGGTAAGTTGCCGGTGGGCTGAGGCGACCCGGAGGCGTTTTTTAGACGCGGCGTTGTCCCGGTCTTTTTCGGATCGGGCGATCCAGATCATGGTTAATTTCCCCAGCCTCGTGGTTCTTGTGTGTCTGGGAATTTCAAATTGATTCAGAGGCAAAAGGGAAAGATGAAGTTTGGGGCACGTGCAAAACTGCTTGGCAACTGATCGCCTAAACCGCTAAAACCGCCGGGGGGGAATTCAACCCAACCAAAAAGAAATCATCGCAAAGGAAGGTTTTTCCCTCACTCCCCGACGCCCGTCTCCTTGCAGTAATCACGCCCCGCTTCACTGACCTCTGGCGTTTCTCTCCCTCCACATGCATACCCACCTCGTTCGCAAGCCATGGTACCGCGTTCTCTACGTCCAGGTCCTCATCGCCGTCACCGTCGGCATCGCGATTGGCTACTTCTTTCCCGACTTCGGCAAATCCCTGAAGCCGCTCGGCGAGGGATTCATCAAACTCGTGAAGATGATGATCGCGCCGATCATCTTTTGCACCGTCGTGCATGGCATCGCGTCGATGGGTGACCTGAAGAAGCTCGGCCGCGTCGGACTCAAGTCGCTGATCTATTTTGAAGTCGTGTCC
>CAJCCF010000678.1 GCA_903960845.1 uncultured Verrucomicrobiota bacterium
CGTGACACCAAGGAAAATTTGCTGCGCAATTTCGGCAGTGCGCATCCTGAAGGCTATCGCAAAGCCCTGCGGCTCATGCGTCTGGCAGAAAAGTTTGGCCTGCCGATCGTGACCTTGATCGACACCCCCGGTGCGTTTCCTGGCATTGGCGCAGAGGAGCGCAACATCGCTGAAGCCATTGCCTTCAACCTGCGTGAGATGATGACCCTGCGCACTCCCGTGGTGGCCGTCGTGATTGGTGAGGGCGGCTCTGGTGGAGCTCTTGGCATCGGCATAGCCGACCGTGTGCTCATGATGGAGAATGCCTACTACAGCGTGATCAGCCCGGAAGGATGCGCAGCCATCTTGTGGAAGCACCGTGAACATGCCCCCGAGGCGGCTTCAGCTCTGAAACTAAGTGCCCAGGATCTGTCGGAACTAGGAGTCATCGACGGCATCGTGCCCGAGCCTCTCGGTGGCGCTCACAATGATCACGAGACCTCTGCAGCCTCCCTCAAGACGGCCGTGCTTGCGGCCATTTCCGAACTGGAAAAGTTGCCAATCCCGCAGCTTTTAGAGCAGCGATATCAGAAATTCCGAGCCTTGGGCAAGCACACTGGAAACTAGCACGGGTGTTCTGTCTGGCGTGGCAATCGATACCACAATTGAGACGCTTTGGAGCACTCATATGCTGCTACCGAAAAACTTGTTAAGTTAACCTTGCCGTCTGTAATTGCGACCGCTAAGGAAGAATGATGCCCAAGAACAATTACCAGAATCATGGTCGACGTATTGGTCTCGTTGAAGATGACCGGATGATCCGCACCTACCTGGCTGCACTACTGAAAAGTCAGGCAGAGGTTGGTTCGGTGACGGTTTGGGAGTCGGCGGAGGATTTCGCGACCAGTTCAGAACGAAATGAATTGGATATACTGTTGGTTGATTTGGATCTGCCCGGAGAGGATGGAATTTCTTTGATTCGGAGAATGCATCAGAAGCAGCCAGAGTTGTCGTTCATTGTTCTGACCTCTTCCAGCGATCCGCGGGATGTGTTTGCTGCCATGCGGGCCGGTGCTTCAGGATATCTAGTGAAGGATGCAAGTCCGGATGAACTGCTCGGCAGCATTCGATCGGTCATTCAGGACGGTGTCATTTTGAGCCCTGTGATTGCCAAACTTCTGGTGGATGAGTTTTTAACCATGGGAGGAGGGTCGCGAATTGGTAAACAAGGACAGTCATCTGGCATGAAAAGCCTGACTGATCGCGAGTTTGAAGTGCTCAAATTGATTTCAAAACATGGTTCGGCCAAGGAAACAGCCGCAGCACTCGGCCTGAGCCACGAAACAGTCCGTGTTCACATGAAGAAGGTCTATCAAAAGCTACATGTGGCCTCAAAAGCGGGAGCATTGGCCGTTCTGGCTCAATCTCAGTCCAATGGCGTTGCGCTTTAAGCTTCTGCCGAGAGACTCTTCATGCCTTTTTCGATCTCACGGATCAATTTCTCGACATGTGTTTTGGTTAAAGGTTTCGACTGACGAACTTCATCTTCGATGACGCGGCAGCAATCTTGGATGCCGGTCAATCCAAAGATTGAACAGCCACCGCGCAAGGCATGCGCGGCTTTTTGTGCGGCTTCATTTCTGCCCTCTTCCACGGCCTGACGAATCATCTCCAAGCGCTGAGGGGTTTCAACCAGCCAGATACCGATCAATTCCCTGGTCGCATCTTTACCGATCTGCTTTTCCAACTGAGATCTTGCCGAATGAACCGCTTCATTACTTGCCTGTTCCTGCAAGCTTGGCTTTTTATGCACGAACCGAGATAGGATGAGGCGCAGGAAAGATGAATTGAAGGGCTTTGCCAGATAGTCGTCCATGCCAGCTTCCAGGCAGCGAGCGCGATCCCCTGGAAAAGCGCTTGCTGTCATGGCGATGATTCCGCAGGGAGGGGTAGCCACTGGAGACGTTGCTTCCAGTGCGCGAATGCGGCGGGCAGCCTCGTAGCCGTCCATGACAGGCATTTGACAGTCCATGAGAATGACATCGTAGGCATGCTGTTGATGCAGACGAATTGCCTCTTTGCCATTGCCTGCAATATCTGCCTCGCAGCCCATCTTGCGTAAAAGCAAACTGGCAAGCCTGGCGTTTACCTGATTGTCTTCGGCGACGAGAACTTTGAGACCGAGGTGTTCATTTATTCCCTGCTCTGGAGCAGAGGTGACATAAGCCGGTAGTTGCGGTTTTAGTGAATCACGAATTGCGCTGCGATGAAGTGGACGGGATAGCAGGCGCCACTCAGC
>CAJCCF010000679.1 GCA_903960845.1 uncultured Verrucomicrobiota bacterium
GAACGCCGATCCCGACTTCCAAACCTACTGGGACAAGCACCTTCATTCGGATCTGGGCTATCTGCTGGAGGAGCAGAAGAAGCAGCAAAAATGAGTATTGTCTTTGTTTGCTCCGGCGAATGAAAGGGAAAGCATTAAATTTAGATTCAACGATCACTGATCATTCTAAAAACTTTAAAATCATCAATCATGACTGTCACCGAACTTCCCAGGCTGTATACCATTTTTAATGGCTGCGCACTTCTGCACATCATTCTTGGATTGGTGATGATCAAGTTGGGGCAGAAGAAGGCGCACATTGCCAGCATGGGCATAGCGCTGCTATTCTCCACAGCCTTTCTCGGTTGTTATCTTTATTATCACTACCATGCCGGCCATGTGCGGTTTGCCGGCACTGGACTTTCACGGCCCGTCTATTTCGCCATTCTGTTCACGCACATCCCGCTGGCCATTTTGACGGTGCCATTGATCCTCATGACTGTCATTCCGGCGTTGCGGCAGCGATTCGACCGGCACAAGAGCGTGGCTAAGTGGACCGTCCCCGTCTGGCTCTACGTCTCGGTCACCGGCATCATTGTCTATCTGATGTGTTATGTCTGGTTTGGTCCGCCTATTCGCGGATGAGAGTGGGACGCCGCATGTTGATCCGGCGCGCTTGTGACCATCATCCCTGCAACGGTGGCCTGCCGTGGCAATAGTCGAGCCAATCGGCCGGTGATCCATTTTTTCCATCTTCGGCTGCATGCACCAGGTTCGTCATCTCACGTGCAGTGACAAAGTGATGGTGAAAGCCGGGTGTCGTTTTGGAGAAACCGGCAAGTTCCTCGTAGAAACGGCGCGCGGCATTGCCTAACAGCATGTGATAATTTTTCGGGATGCCGCCGTGCGTGTGGAGTTTGATGAAGACCCATGGCGCTCCATCCCTCACTCGGGGGCAAAACTCCAACCAAAGGCCGAGCCGGAGCAGGGAAGGGGGATTCTGCCCGGCCACTTCGCCATTCTCCACGCGTGGCACCAGATTCCATTTACGGCGCTTCCAATTTAGCCCAAGTGGACCTTGAATGAGGAGCAGGTGATCCTCTTTCGTTCGCAGCGGTGCCGTTTTGCCGGTCTGCACCGGCACACCCCTGTCATGAGATTTGGGCTGGCCATCCTCCCTTGCGTAGTAGGCCGCATTGATCATTCGCGTCTGGCATGGATCAGGTGCGGCAGGCATGGTCATGTCGACATAACAACCTGTGTGTTTCAGCACGGCAAGTTCATTGGAGACACCGCACTTGCGGCCGGACGGGTGCGAGTTATCCAGCGCCCAGTTGCCGTGGATGAAAGCGTAGGTTGGCTGCCCGGCTGCGTTACGACTGAGCAGTCCATGCCGGGAAAAATCCAGGAGACCCTGTTGCAATTGTGCGGTCAGGGTGGCTTCCGTATCCTCGGTGTGATGCAGATGCACCTCCACCTCGCTGCCGGTTTGCCGGCAAAGTTTGGCGAGGGGATCAATGATCAATGGATCGTATTGCTCAATGGGATAAAAAAAAGTGTGTCGGGGGCCGCGCCCCGAACTGTCGCGATACGTCTCCACGAGTCGTGGCCAGGCGTCCTGCCAGTCGCTGAGTGCCCGCAGAGCTCCTGCCGTGTCCGTGTCATGTAGCGGTTCAAAATGGTCGCATACTGCTATACAGGCATGAATGGGGGTCTCTGGAGAGATTTGGACGCGATGCTTTGCAAAGCGAAGGTAAGGGAGAAGCCAATGTTCGGCACCACGGAGCATGTATTTCCTTGGCGCGGAGAAACCCGACTCGCAAGTCAGACCTCAACGACCTATTGGCCGCCCCGGATTGTCAAAATGAGGGTCATTGGCCTCTAAGTTCAGACTTTTGGGATAAAAAAAGCAATCCATGACGATCAGGGCAAAAATTTGGTTGCTGGCAGAGCGACTTGTGTCACTATCCACGCCCCGCAGCCCGGACTCATCGCCTAAGAAGGCTTGTTCGACGCAGGGTCACCCTTCAGCAGACACAGACATGGCATACGCAATCATCAAAACCGGCGGCAAACAATACAAGGTATCCGTGGGCGACAAGTTCGACGTGGAAAAGCTTGAAGTAGCTGAGGGAGAAACCGCTACTTTCGATCAAGTCTTGGCCGCAGGCGAAGGCGCCACGATTCAGATTGGCTCACCAATCCTCTCTGGTGCCAGCGTCACGGCCACGGTCGTGAAGCAATTCAAGGCTCCGAAAGTGACAGCCTTCAAATTCAAGAAGCGCAAAGGTTACCACCTCACCAAAGGTCATCGCCAGCCTCTCACCCGTGTCGAAGTCACGGCAATCAACGCATAATTTTCCAATTCAATTCTAACCATCTAGGAGATCTGAGTCATGGCGCATAAGAAAGGTCAAGGAAGTGTTAAAAACGGACGCGATAGCCAAAGCAAGCGTCTCGGTGTGAAAAAGTATAGCGGCGAGGCCGTTATCGCTGGCAACATCATCATCCGCCAGCGTGGGACCAAGTGGACTCCCGGACTGAATATCGGCATGGGCAGGGATCATACGCTGTTTGCTCTTGTGCCTGGTCGTGTCCGTTTCGACAAAGACGGTCGCCGCGTTAACATCGATGCGGCCGCCGCTCTGCAGGCCTGATTCTTCCTGTTGACCTGCTATAATCACTTTGGGCGGGCTCCTTATGGGGTCCGCCTCTTTTGTTTCCATTCCAGGCGATTACTGACATGCCCCGCACCGGACTTGCCCGAGCTCTTTCCAAGCTGGGCCACTGCTCAAGAAGTCAGGGCACGCTCCTGATCAAAACCGGTCGTGTCAGCCTGAACGGTCACATTTGCCGTGATTCCGAGCGCCCGGTTGATCTGGAGCGGGACCGCATCTTCGTGGGTGACCTTCCCGTCTCAGGAGCCGAGCCTATCTATCTCATGCTCAATAAGCCGCGTGGACTCGTCACCACCGCCAGTGACGAGCAGGGGCGTGGCACGGTCTATGATTGTTTTGCCGGCCAGTCTTTTCCACATCTCTCACCCGTGGGCCGGCTGGATAAGGCCAGCGAGGGGCTTCTGCTTTTCAGCAATGACAACCGCTGGGCCAATGGCATCACTGACCCGGCCTCGCAGATCAGCAAAACCTATCACGTTCAGGTCGGCGGACTTGTTGATGAGGCGTTGATAGGCCGCCTGCGCGAGGGTGTCCTGCATGAGGGCGAGATTCTCAGCCTGCGTTCCGTCGTCGCAGTGCGTCAGGGTGACAAGAACACCTGGTTGGAGATCGTGCTCGACGAGGGGCGTAATCGCCACATCCGGCGCGTTCTTGAGGTCCATGAAATCGAAGTTCTCCGCCTTGTCCGTGTCGCCATCTCCCGGCTCAAGCTTGGCGCCCTGGCCAAAGGCTCCTGGCGACATCTTTCGGCTGCAGAAGTGGCAGCTTTACGCGGCTGAAGTCGCGCTTATTGACAGGCGTGGCGACTGAACCAGCCTGAACTGGCGCAGGCTGAATCCGGGAAGGACTCAGATTCCTCTTGAAAGCGGGGCTTCGAATACGGAGGCGCTGAGTGTTAACCACACCTTGGCGTGTGGGCGGGGATTGAGTGCTGCAATCCGTCAGGCGAAGATGAGTCACGCAAAACCGGTCATAGCTCCTTGCCTAACCACCCCGCAGGGAGAGGGGTTATGGTTAGGTTGAAGCTGTGATGGGGCGTTAGGCGGATGCAGTCTCCCCTTCGGAACTTGCGGCTGCGCTCTCAGGGGTTGCTTCTTCCGGCGTTGATGCAGGCGCTTCGTCGGCGACGGGAAGCGATGATTCGGCGATGACGGATTCTGATTCTGTTACAGGCGCTTCTTCCGTTGTGATTGCAGGCGTTGTGGCTTGCTCCGGAGCGGTTTCAGACGCTGAGGGCTCAACGGCAGTTTCAGCGGCGGGGGCTGCTTCTACGGTTTCGCTGGCTTCTTCCTCTACGATTGGCGCTTCAGAGCCGCTGGGCGCTGCTGGAGCAGCGGCTTTCGGTGTTTGAGGCTCTCCCTGGACGCCGAGGAAGACCATGCCATCGCTGTATTCAATGACGTAACCTTCGTTGGCCAGCCAACGGATATCTTTGATGACAGTGATTTGCTCGTCTGTCGGCGCCGTTTTGACTGGCGTTTCGCCTTCGGCCGGAGCCTCCGCGGGAGGAGACGGGCAGATGGCTTCGACGAGGTCGTGGAGCATGATGCCCGATTTGCCCTTGAGCACTTCAAGAATCTTGGTGACGCGCGCCGAGAAGACCAGGCCGGAATCCACAGCTTTGGGTTTCACCCGGCAGACAAAGAGCTTACCCGCGCGGCGCTTGAAGAGTTTCAGTCCGCGACGCTCGAAGTTGCCGCCGAGTTTTTGCGACATTTCGAAGAGATGCTTGCGCGCTGTCTCCACTGCATTGCGCAGAAGAATGTGAAGCACGTGGCTTAGTTTGGACTTGTCGATGTTGCCAATGACGAGTGCCTCACGCACTTCCTTTACGGCGTCGTCACCATGCATGCGGCGGAAGTGGGACTCCATCTCGGCGCGTGAATTCAGCGTGGTCGGCTCGGCTCCTTCAGCGGGCTGATCCTTCAGCCAAATCCAGCGCATGCCTTTTTTCTGATTCTCTTTCCACTTGGTGACAAGCTCAGGATCTGACTCGACGCGGATGCGGCGCTTGTAGTCCTCAAGCGGCATGTTGGAGAAGCGCTCGCGGTGCAGGCGAATGATGGTGGACTGGAAACTGTGATGGTTCGGAGGGGCGATAAGTTCGCCGCTGAAACCGCAGATGCCGACGCTTTTGAAATCGCCCTTGGGCTCTTCGAGTTCGATTTCCTCAGACCGGTAAAATGTCTCCAGGGCTCCGCTGCGCAGCAGATGCTGAGTGGCTTCATCACGAGTGAGAAACAGTCCGCCATCGGCGCTCATGAAAAGACCGGAAGTGCGCTCGGAGGCGCAGGTGAAACGCGCGTGGAAGCGGTCTCCGCCGGCCAGCACTAGGCGTGCGGCATCAAACATGCTGAAGGCGTGACCGCTGGTGCGGATATGATTGGCCAGAGCTTCTGCGGATTTTTCTTCCGGCTCGATCACGACCTGGACGTCGCGTGGAATCTCCACCCAATCACGCTGTGGACGTGCATCGTCGCGATTGCCAAAGCGGCGCGGTCCTCCGCGCTGGTCACGGTCCTGGCGCGGTCCGCCTTGTCCTGGAGGGCCATCACGGCGCGGGCCACCACCCTGCCCGGGAGGTCCGTCACGACGAGGGGGACGTGAATCACTCCGGTCACGATTTTGACCACCGCCGAACCCGCCTCCATCACGGCGCGGAGGGCCGCTATCACGACGGGGAGGTGGACCGCCGCGGCGGTCTCCATCACGACGAGGGGTGCGCTCTTCACGCTCTTCGTATTTGCTCAGATTCGTGGTGCTGCCCATGCCTGAAATCCAGGCGGGCATCATCTTCAGATCGGAGAGGTCAACCAAGCCCGAAGCAATCGGGGAAGGTGTGTCGGGGGTCGCTTCAATTTCGCTCATGGACGGGGAACAGGGACGGCAATATGGGATGCATCTGGGATGTTGTCTCCAACTTTGTTGAGGCAGGCTGGTAACAGCCGCTGCTGCTCAATTCGCGGGCTTCGGTGGTTTTGAATGCTGTGCGCTTTCCTTTTTTCACTGCAGCAATCCAGGAAGGATTGTCATGGTTCCTGCCTGGTGGGGCAGATGATCATTTCACGCACGCAGACGCTTTGCGGCATGCGGTAGCTCCACAGGATGGCATCTGCGATGGATTCGGGTTTGAGCGCGCCACCGATCTGTTCGGCATATTTCCACCAGCCATCGCGTGCTGCATCGTGACTGGTGTGATTCACCAGATCCGTCTCCACCATGCCCGGGGCGATGGTGATCAGACGGACGTTCTTGCTGGAGACTTCTTCGCGAATCGTTTCGCTGATCGCATGCACGGCGAATTTTGTTCCGCAGTAAACCGCGTGGGCACCAAAGGTCTTCACTCCTGCGATGGAGCCGATGTTGACGATGGTTCCGCACTGCCGGGTAGCCATGCCCTGAAGCACGAGGCGCACGCCATTGAGAACGCCCTTGATGTTGATGTCGATCATCTGATCCCACTGGGCGGGTTCGCCCTCCAGGAATGGGGCATTCATCATGACGCCTGCATTGTTGATTAGGCAGTCAGCAGGTCCGTAGGTGGCCTCGGCACCACGCAGGGCTTTTTCAAACTCGTCGGCCTGCAGAACATCCACCGCGCAGCACATGGCCTTTGGCAGTCCAAGTTCAAGCATGGGCTCCAAACGGCGGGCCAGAAGGAGGAGTGGGTACCCGGCGGCGGAAAATGCCCGCGCCGTGGCGGCTCCGATGCCTGAACTGGCACCGGTGATGACGATGAGAGGAAGATCTGTGGTGGTCATGTGGTTTCGATTCCAATAAAAAAGGCGCAGGTCTTTCGACCTGCGCCTGAAATTTTCAAGCTGAGTTACCAGCCCACCATGCGGCTGTAGTCCGCATTGGCACCACCACCGAGTTCCGGGGAGAACTCACTATAACCCCACC
Organism: uncultured Verrucomicrobiota bacterium; assembly: GCA_903960845.1. Taxonomy (GTDB): domain Bacteria; phylum Verrucomicrobiota; class Verrucomicrobiia; order Verrucomicrobiales; family Verrucomicrobiaceae; genus Prosthecobacter. The sequence goes on from CAJCCF010000679.1 coordinate 6,561, forward strand.
ATGGATCGATCTTTTCCTTGCTGTAGTAAGGTGGGCGATAGGTGCGCTTGTAGGTCGGCTGCGGGAAGGTGGCGATCTCATAGACGCCATAACCGGCGCGAACAACCATGCGCTTGATGCCTTCAACGAAGAAGTCACATGCAGCTGCATTGGCGCCGTCGCTGCGGTTGGTGCGCTGCCAGACATTGAAGGGCTCGGTGATTCCGTAGAGGATGTTGCCCATGCCACGGCTGAGTTTGCGGCTCCAGTTGTAATGATGCCCTGGGGGCGACTGGATGTCAGCCACAGCAACGCTGCAGACAGCGAAGAGGGAGAAAATTGAGAGAACGAGGCGATTTTTCATGCAGGTCACTATTGTTAGCAAGTTTGTGAGCACTCTGGCAAGGAGGAATCTCAGTTTTTTCCATCTTCAGGATGATTTAATCAAGAGAGGTATGCAAAGTTACCCAATTAGGGCTGTGGGGCAGCAGGTGGCGGTAGCCGCGACAAGGCGGTGGCGTTGACATTCGATGCCTGACTAACTGAGGATCAGGGGTGTGAAGATTGTCTGTCCGGCTGATTTATTTCCCCACTTTCCTATGGAGGATTGCCGCCATCATCGGATCGGGCTCGATGAAGCGATGAGGCGTGTTCTTGATGGCGGCCAATTTGTGCTTGGACGGGAGGTGGAGTGTTTTGAGAGAGAATTTGCTCGTTTTTTGAATGTGGGTGAGTCAGTGGGGGTGGCGAGCGGTACGGATGCGATTGAGTTGATGTTGAGGGGATTGGGGATCGGCAGAGGTGACAAGATCGTGCTGCCAGCACTGACGGCGGACGCCTGTGCAGCGGGGGTTAATCGGGCTGGGGCTGAGGTGGTGCTTGCAGACATTGACGCGCAGACATTCACACTTTGTCCGCATTCCCTGGGTAAATTGCTGGAATCTCCGGCAGGGGTTGCCGTGAAAGCGGTGTTGGTGGTGCATCTCTATGGCCAGGTGGCTGACTGGGCGGCCTTACGTCAGGTGGCGGACTTGCATGGTGTTTTTCTATTGGAGGATGCCGCCCAGGCACATGGCGCGCGCTGGTGCGGACGCATGGCGGGTTCGCTTGGTCATGCGGCGGCGTTTAGTTTTTATCCGACCAAAAATCTTGGTGCTCTGGGTGATGCGGGGGCCGTGGTGACGGGTGATGAGATGCTGGGTAAGCGGTTGCGCCGTCTTCGCCAATATGGCTGGCGCGATCGCTACGTGAGTGAGGAAATGGGTGTGAATAGCCGCCTTGATGAACTTCAGGCCGCATTTTTGCGGGTAAAATTGCAAACGCTCGAGGAGAATACAACAAGACGCCGCGCACTGGCAGCTATCTACACTCAGCGGCTGCTAGGGGGTGGTGTTGTGAAGCCGCCTCCGGTGCTCCCGGACAGTTCCTCAGCCTATCATCAGTATGTCGTGCGGAGTTCTGACCGCGAGTCTCTGCGGCTCTATCTGGCGGCGGCGGGCATCCCGGTGACGATTCATTACCCGAGAGCGCTGCATCAGCAGCCGGCATATGCGCACTGTCAGGTGATGCCACTGCCGGTAACGGAATTGGCGGTTCGTGAGATACTGTCCCTGCCCCTGCATCCCTACCTTAGTGACGAATCGGCCGAGGCGCTGTGTGAGGTGGTCAATTCTTTTTCCGGCCGAACGAACGATGCAACCATGTGAATATGAAACGATGCGCCGGATGGAAGACTGCCACTGGTGGTATGACGTGCTCAGGAATCTGGTGATGGAGTCGCTGACTGTTTGGTTAAAACCTGAGGCACACGTGCTTGACGCAGGCTGCGGCACTGGCGGCATGATGGCGCGCATGCTTCAGCAACCATGGTATGTAGAGGGCATCGATCTCGATCCACGTGCCGTGCAAGCCAGCCTGTTGCGTGGGTTGGCTGGAGTGCAGCAGGCGGATGTTTCGTGCCTGCCGTTTGATGCCATGCGCTTTGATGCCGTTCTCAGTCTGGATGTGCTTTATCATCAGGCGGTGAATCAGGAAACGGCGTTGGTGGAGATGCTGCGCGTGCTGAAGCCTGAGGGATTGCTTATTCTGAATCTGCCGGCGTTCGCTTGCCTGCGCGGTGCTCATGATAAGGCGGTCTGTGGTGTCAGACGCTACAAGGCATGTCACGTGCGCCAGATGCTCCAATTTCATAATATGGAAGTGGAAATCCTGCACTCATGGAACGCCAGTCTCTTTTTGCCCATCCTTCTGCACCGGATTTGGAGTCGCTTCCAGATGCGGCAGTCGTCGGATCTACGCATGCCTCCCATGTGGTTAAACGCCATGCTCATTCGCCTGGGGCGACTGGACGCACGGGTTTGCCGGCTGGCGCATCTCCCTTTCGGGACATCATGGTTCGTCGTGGCTCGAAAGGCCCTATGAGGCATGAAAAGGTCAGCACGCCGGAGGTTAGTTTTATCATTCCACTCTTCAATACCGGGGATGGCCTGGCGCGTCTATTCGGGGCCTTTGAAGCACTAGAACTTACGGATTCCTGGGAGTTGGTGCTTGTGGATGATGGCAGCACGGATGGCACAGCCCGCCGCGCGGCGCAGATGATGGGCCGGATCAAGGCGCCGGTCATTCTTGTGGAGTTGGCTCGTAATTTCGGTGAACACGCCGCCGTGTTAGAGGGCTGTCGCCATGCGCATGGCGAATGTGTGATCTGTTTGGACGACGACCTGCAAAATCCGGTGATGGAGGCGGTGAAATTGTTGCGCCATCTTCAGCAAACCGGTGCCGAAGTGGTTTATTCCTTCTATGATAAAAAGAGGCATCACTGGTTTAGGAATGTGGGCAGTCGCTTCACCAACCACCTGGCGTCCCGGCTGCTTGGCAAGCCACAGGATTTATATCTCTCCAGTTTCCGTGCATTGCGGCGAAGTTTAGTGGATCGTATCATCACTTATCGCGGCCCCTATCCTTATATTGACGGCCTGATCCTGGGAGCAACCAATGACATCGAGCGTCTCCAGGTAGAGCATGTGGAGCGGGCCTCAGGTCAAAGTGGATACACGCCTCGAAAGCTAATCCGACTTTTGATGAGTATGCTTTTTGATTTTAGTGTCATGCCTCTGCGGATCGCCAGCGTTCTCGGAGTTGTGCTGTGTGTCCTGGGCATGGTGGTGCTTGGCACTGTGCTGCTGGAGATGCTGCTCTTTGAGAGGCGGCAGGCGGGTTGGGGTTCGTTGATGGGGGCCCTGGCGGTTTTCTCGGGCGCACAGCTTTTGATGCTCGGAATCATGGGGGAGTACCTCGGCCGTGCCTTTCTCACAGTTTCCGGCAAGCCCCAATCACTCGTGCGTGCCATCACCGCACATGGAGGCACGAAATAATGAGCACCCTTTATGAAATGGTGGTGCAGACATGCTCCGTGCGCGGTGTTTTGCTCTACGAGATGAGGCATGTGGTGGACCCCGTTCGTGGAAACCTGGCGGTTGCTGAGTTCGGCGAGTCACTGCCATTTCTGCCACGGCGTTTTTTCATCACCTCGGGTATCCCTTCCGGTCAGGTGCGCGGTGAGCATGCGCACAGGCTCTGCGCCCAGTTTTTTGTCTGCACTCACGGCGAGTGTCACGTGCTTGTGGATGATGGAGAGCACCGCGAAGAATTTTGCCTGAATCGCCCTTCGCTCGGTGTTCTTGTGCCACCAATGACATGGGCCGTCGAGCATCTCCACTCCTCTGATTCCACACTCATGGTGCTGGCATCGCGGCGTTATGAGCCGGAGGATTATATTCGGGATTATGAAGAATTTATGGCTATGATCGGTAACTCTTCGCACCCTGTATGACTGCCGGTTTCATCGACACTCCAAGCGTCCACACCTCTTTCACTACGAATCTGTCATGGACGCGTCGCGTCACACTTTACCTGCGCGGGCAGCCTTGGTATTTGGTTATCCTGTTGCCCTTGAGCATCATCTTCCTGATGGGCTGGGTGGATCATCGCACCGAGTGGGAGATGAGTCTTTTCGTTTTTTACGCGCTGCCAATCATTCTCTCAGTCTGGCTGGTGGGCGACATGGCAGGCGTTGCCATGTCCGTGCTCTGCAGTGCCATTTGGTGGTTCGCCAATCAAAACTATCATCCCTACGAGACACAACTCGGCTATGCCTGGGCCATGCTCAGCCGGCTGATATTCTATTTTGTCGTTGTCTTCTCGGTGACCTCCGTCCGAAAAAGGCAGGAGGAGGATGCGACGCGCATCCAGATGCTGGAAGAGCGCCGTCAATTGGAGCGGGACATTGTGGCCGTGAGCGAGCATGAGCAGCAGCGCATCGGCCAGGATTTGCATGATGGCCTTTGCCAGCAGCTCGCCGCCATTGGTTGTGCCGCGCGCATGTTGGCGGAGGATTTGAAAATGCAGGGTATTACTGCTGCCAGTGACGCGGAGCATATTGAAGAGTCCGTATATCAGGCGGTTCAGGAGGCACGCAGTTTGGCGCGCGGCATCTTCCCGGTGCATGTGGATCATAGCGGACTCTCCGCAGCCCTGAAGGAATTGGCACAGAATACCAGCCGACTCACCTCAGTGGAAATCGAGGTGAGGGAGTCAGTGGAGGTCTCACTGGAAGATCCTGGTGTTTCCATGCACCTCTACCGGATTGCGCAGGAGGCTGTGGCGAATGCAGTGAAACACGGATCCCCACGGCATATTCTCATCGATTTGCGCATTACCCGCGATGAACTCACGCTCACGATTGAGGATGATGGTCTTGGCATACAACCGGATTCAAAGGCTTACAGCGAAGGCATGGGGTTACGCACCATGCGTTATCGTGCCGAGTCTCTCGGCGCACGCCTTGAAGTCTGCCCGCGACTCATCGGCGGCACGCTCGTCATTTGCCGGCTTCCTTTGCAAACAACGTTAAACACCAATCGCAATGCCTGAGAATACCACTAAACCGAAACACCGCGTCAAAGTGCTGCTTGTCGAGGATCACCCGATGTTCCGCGAGCATCTTGGCCAACTCATCAATCGTGATCTTGGCATGGCAGTGTGCGGTGAGGCCGACAACATCAAGGATGCCATGCGCCTGGTGAGAGAGACCAATCCCGACATCGCCATCGTGGACATCACGCTGCGCGGCTCAAGTGGACTGGAGTTCATCAAGGACATCAAGGCTCAGGGATTGCCCCTCAATGTGCTCGTGCTTTCCATGCATGATGAAGAACTCTATGCCGAGCGTTCTCTGCGTTCCGGGGCCAAGGGCTACATCACCAAAAACGAAGCCTCCTCAGAACTCATCAATGCCATCCGCTGCGTCATGGCCGGTGATGTGTATGCCAGCAAAAAGTTGACGGCGAAACTACTGGAACGCATGACTCAAAAGCGGGCAACATCTGAACTCGCAGGCATGGAGACACTCGCCGATCGCGAACTGGAGGTTTTTCATTTGCTGGGCCGTGGAAAAAGTACAAGCGAGATCGCCAACTCACTCAATTTGGGTGACTCCACGGTGGAGACTTACCGTGCGCGAATCAAAGAAAAGCTGCGACTGCGGAGTGCAGCTGAACTCTATCTGCGTGCCGGGCAGTGGGTGCGGGATCACGGCGCATAATCCCTGCCTGACGGGCGGATTTCATGTGGCGGCAGGCATGACAAGGCATGTCTTTTGCCGCCAGGACGGATGATGGTGCAAACTGTGCCTCGAACAAAAAAGTGACATGGCCAGACACCCACGGGCATCTTCGAAACAACAGCCAACCCGTCAGCGTGACTCTGACGAGACGCATTTGAGAACTGACGCCGCAGCGCCGTCCGGACCTGACAAGCGCTGGATGTCTGGAATCCTGGCTGTGGCAGTGGTGGCGCTGTGTGCCAGCCTCTATGCGTGGACCGTCGACTTTCCCATGGAGTTCGATGACTTCATGTACATGGTCAACAATCCGCTTTTCAAGGACGCTTCCAGTTTCAATTATCCGTCACGCTTCGTGGAATTTGCCAACCTCCCGTCCGGGATGCGTTTGGATCCGGATTTGGCCACCAACTTCATCCTGCGTCCGGTCGCTTATGCGTCATTCCATCTCAACTATATGTTCGACGGATTCAATCCGCGATGGTTTCGGGTGATCAACATGATCATTCATGCCGTCAATTCGGCCCTCATTTTTGCGCTGTTGAGTCTCTTGATTCGCCGAAGCCCGGTGTCAGGCAGGCTGCCGCAGGGATCCAGCATCTTCATCCCGGCAACGGCAGCCTTGCTTTTTGTTGCGCATCCGCTGGCCACGGAGTCTGTCACCTACATCATCCAGCGGTTCACCTCGCTCGGCACCCTGTTCTACCTGCTGACGTTATGGCTTTATTTTAACTCGCTGCATGCCGCGTCACAATCCCACCGGTGGATGCTGCGGACTTCTGCGCTGCTGCTGCTTGTGCTGGGCATGATGACCAAGGAATGCGTCTTTACCGCGCCGATCATGGCGGTATTGATCGATTGTTTGTTAAACGGAACGCGTCTGGTTTTGGCACTCAAACGCGCCCTGCCATTGCTGCTTTGCCTGCCTTTGATTCCAGGATTGGTGACCCTGATTGCGATGGCTCGAAACGGGGGGCAATTCAAACTCACCAGTGCTTTCAACATCGTCAATTCCATTGATCAACCGATTGATCATTGGCACTACATCGTCACTCAGATCACCGTCGTGGCGGCTTATCTCCAGCGCATCGTCTGGCCGTCGGGCTTGAATCTTGATCCTGAATGGCCCTTGCATTTTTTATTACTGGAAACGCCGGTTCTGCTGGCGCTGGCCGGACTGGTCACCCTGAGCGCGGGCGTCTGGTGGGTGTGGCGGCGGAAACGTGATGATGTGCGTTCCTGTCTCGCTTTTGCCGGCGTGGTTTGGTTTTTTGTAACCGTGTCGATTTCTTCCGGGTTGGTGCCGCTTCCAGATCTCATGGCGGACCATCGTACCTATCTGCCATCCATCGGCATCTTTGCCATGATCGCCTGTTTGCTGGACCGTCTCCGAAACTGGAGCTGGCAACCAATGATCGCCCGCAGGCTGGCTCCATTTCTCGCAGTCATCTGTATCACCGCATTGTCATGTCTCACCTGCCTGCGCAACGAAGTCTGGCGCACGCGGATCAGCCTCTGGAAGGACACGGCCGCCAAGAGTCCAAACAAATACCGTGTCTGGGCAAATTTAGGCAGCGCCTATTCAAATTTCGGAAATGACGATGAGGCGGTGAAGTGTTTCCGCCAATCACTCCGGATTGAGCCAAGGGCCGGCCTTTCCAGCTTTAACCTGTCCAATTCGCTCCTCAGGCTGGGTCGGCCTCAGGAATCGTTGGAGGCGGCCACTAAGATGATCGAGTTGAACAAGGAGGCAGCCACGCAACCAGATGTTGTTTATACCGTCGGGCTGGGTCTTTCCGGAGTCGGCAGGCATGATGAAGCCATTGCCGTCTTCAAGCGCATCCTTGAGGTCATTCCTCATCACATCAATGCTCATAAAGCAGTCGCCATGGTGTATCGAAAAACCAACAAGCATCAGCAGGCCTTGGAACACTATCGCACCGTCGCGAAGCTTCAGCCGCCTGATGAGGATTTACTGGCTGACATCAGAAATACCGAGGCGGCCCTGAATCGTCCGGCCTATTCAATCGACAGCACGCATTTCAAGCTTCGATAATGTGAATCAAAGAGGGAGCGGTTCATCCTCTCCAATGATTTTGACCTCCATTTCGAGCTCCACGCCGCGCTCGCGCCGGGCGATCTCCTTGATTTCAGAGACGAGATCCAGGACTTCGCTTGCGGTGGCTCCGCCTTCGTTGACGAAGAAGTTCCCATGAACCGCGGAGACGATCACCCGACCGACCCGTTTGCCTTTGAGTCCGAGATCATCCACCAGCTTACCCGCGCCACAAAGTTGCGGGTTTTTAAACATGCAACCTGCGCTGGCCCCTATGGGCTGACTGGTGCGACGCTTCACGCGGCTGGCCTCCAGACCGGCATCGATTTCTGTTATCGGAGCAGGATGGCCCTTGAGCACAGCACTCACGATGTAGCGCTCTTCAAATTCGGCAATGCTGCGGTACTGATGCTGGATTTCGCTCAGGGGCTTCTCCTGGATGCTGCCATCGGCAGCGATGAAGCGCACGCTGACTAAATTGTCAGCCATCTCCACGCCCATGGCGCCAGCGTTCATACGGATCGCACCGCCGAGATTCCCCGGCACGCCTTCCATCCATTCCATGCCACCAATGCCGGCGTTTCGTGCGGCACTGGCGATCTTCTTCAACCGCGCACCGACTCCGCAGACGAGCTGCCCATTTTCCACGCGCACTTCTTCAAACTCACCCTTGCTCGGGTGAATCACCGCGCCGCGAATGCCGCCATCTTTGACCAGCAGATTGGAGCCGCGACCGATCACACGAATTGGCACACTGGCAGCGCGAAGAAGGCGCACAATTTCAGCGAAACCCGCAACGCTGCGCGGCTCGATCCAATACTGCGCCGGGCCACCGATGAGAAAGGTCGTGTGACGGCTCATTGGTTCATACAGCCGAGCAGTGCCACCGCCGTTCGCATCGAGGATTTCCCAGAGCTTTTCCAGCACCGGCAGATCACGTGCGATGCAGCGCCCCACTTCATGTACATTGCCCGCGCCCAGAGTGATCAGCAGGTCGCCGGGACGCAAGGCATTGCCGACTTTGTCGCGAGACATCAGCATCGTGGGTGTGAACTGCAAAGCATCAGTGGTGCGGATGCGTCCGCTCTCCTGATCATGCAGGCGCACTTCTTCGACGATGGTGTTTCCGCTCACTCCGGGCAGCGGCTTCTCGCTCGCCGCATAGACATCCGTGACGAATAGTTCGTCCACATCATCAAAGGACTCACCAAACTCCTTTTTCAAGAGTTGCGTGCGGCTGAAGCGGTGCGGTTGGAAAATGCAAACGATGCGCTTGGGCAGGAGGCCTTTTGCCGTGGCTAGTGTCGCAGCGATCTCACTTGGATGATGGCCGTAGTCATCCACCACGGTGAATCGTTCTCCGCTGTGCCGGATTTCAAAGCGCCGCTTGGCGCCGCGGAAGGTTTTCAAGGCATTCTGAATGTTCGCAAAAGTCACGCCCACCTTGGTCGCCAGGGCGATGGAGGCGAGGGCGTTGCTCACGTTGTGCCTGCCGGGAATGCCAAGTGTCGCCACGCCGAGAAGTTGATCTTTTTGATACACCTCAAACACGGAGTGATCCGGTTTCATCTCCAGGATGTTGGCTGAAAAATCATGATCACGGCTCCATCCGTAGCTCACGGAGTTTTCTGTGCCGCCGCAGACTTCGCGTGCCACGGGATCTTCGGCACAATGCACCCAGTAGCCTGGAGTCTGGCTCAGTAGTTGGCGGAAGACGGCTTTGATCGCGTCGATTCCATCATAGAAATCCAGGTGCTCGGGTTCGATGTTGAGAATGATCGAATGCTGAGGGTGAAAGTTTACCAGCGTGCCATCGCTTTCATCGCCCTCCGCCACGAACAGCTCGCCCTCCGGATCCCAATGCGCATTGGATCCGAGAATCGGGATCTCGGCTCCGACATAGTGACTTGGCTTCATGCCGCCCTGCCGCAAAACATGGGCGGTCAGGGCTGAAGTCGTCGTCTTGCCATGCGTGCCGCCGACCACAACACCCTTTTTGTTCGCCATCACCGCAGCCAGCGCCTCGGCCCGGCGTATCAGCGGGATGCCCTGTTTGTAGGCGGTCTCATAGGCCACATTGCCCGGCTTGATCGCGCTGGAATAGATGACCATGTCGCAGTCCTCCACCTCCTGCTCGCAGTGCGCTGCAAAAAACTGCAAGCCCATCTCCGCCAACCTCTCCGTCTCCACGGTCGTCACCTTGTCTGACCCGCTCACCCTGTGCCCCAGCGCCAGCAGCAGCGAGGCCAGTCCGCTCATGCCCGATCCAGCAACCCCGATGAGGTTGATGCGCATAGGATGACGGCTTTCTTTGAGGAGGCTGAGGACGGCGAGGGACATGAGAAGCGGGGAAACTAGGCTGTGATCAGCTGTGGGGCAAGAATGTGACGACTGCCATGCCATTTTGATCTGACCTGCCTTCATCCTTGCCCTTCAGCCAAGCCAAGGATATTTCTGCCCATTCACACCAAATTGACATGCTCGTTTTCATTGATGAATCCGGCGATACCGGGCTGAAACTAGACTGCAAGCCCACCTCGCCACTGTTCATCGTCACGCTTGTTTTGTTCGAGGATCATGATCAGTCAGTGCAGGCGGATCAGCGGATTCAAGCTCTCAAAACAACGTTGGGAGCACGGAAGGAGTTTGAGTTTCACTTTTCGAAACTGAAGCCGGCTTGGAGGCAGCGCTTTCTTCACGAGGTTGCACCATGTGAGTTTTTCTACTTCTCCGTGGTGCTCGACAAGGCCGGCCTGACTGCCCATGGCATTCACAGCCCGGCGGAGCTTTATCGCTACACATGTGGACTCGTGTTTGAATGCGCGAAACCCTACCTGCGCAACGCTCTGGTCGTCCTCGATGGCCAAGGCTCCGAGCTGCTGCGCCGAGAGTTATCCTCCTATCTCCGGCATAAAATTCAGGCAGATGGGGCGGCCCATTCCCTGATCCACAAGGTCAAACTCCAGGATTCCCACAAGAACAACCTGCTCCAGCTTGCTGACATGGTCTGCGGAGCCATCGCACGCTCGTTCTCCGACAAGGAGGACGCCTCGGATTATCGGAAGATCATCTCTCACCGCGAAATGCAGGTCACTCGCTGGCCTAAATGAAGGGAAAAGAATCCGCCGACCCTATCCTTTCGGAAAGCGCTCCATACGGAGCCATTTCGGGTCGGCGGCAATTCCGGTGAGAATGTGCTCATGGGTTGACGGATGTCAACGAAACAGAAAGACACTTCACGCGCGAATGGCAGAGTGGTGGCTAGGTATAAAACGCGGTTAAAAAGTGCGGCGGGTGCGCTGGGTGGCGTGGTGGTTTAAAAGTGCGGCATCTCTGGTTAAACCAGGAGGATGTTCACGAATATGGAGCAATGGAACGAGATAC
>CAJCCF010000680.1 GCA_903960845.1 uncultured Verrucomicrobiota bacterium
ACGCACTCGATGTGCGCATGACCCGGCTGGCACGCGACAACACCCTCGCCCGAGTGATGCAGCTCGTCGCCGAGGCGCAGGAACAAAAAAGCCCGACGCAGAGATTCACCGAAGTCTTCGCGCGCCGATTCGTCCCAGCGGTGCTCATCGGCACACTCCTCGTCATTGTGCTGTTGCCGCTCGTGTTTGGTTGGACGTGGAGCGCGAGTTTCTATCGAGGCATGTTGCTGCTCGTGGCCGCTTCGCCATGTGCGCTGGCGATTGGCACACCTGCTGCCGTGCTCGCGGGCATCGCCCAGGCGGCGCGACGCGGCGTTCTGATCAAAGGCGGCATCCATTTGGAGAACCTCGGACGACTGAACACTGTTGCGCTGGACAAAACCGGCACGCTCACCACAGGCCACTTCGCGGTCACGCAAGTGATCGGCTTTGAAGGCACGCCAGAAAACGAAGTCCTGCGCATTGCCGCTGCCGTTGAAGAACAGTCCAGTCACCCGCTGGCTGCGGCCATCGTGAAGACGACGCGAGAGCGGAACATCACTTTTCCCTCCGCCACCGAGATTGCAAACCTCGCGGGCAAAGGCATCCAGGCGCATGTCGAAGGCGCGGAAGTCTTGGTCGGGGCCATGCGAGCCTTTGCTGGTGATGCTGCGGTCGAAAAAGGCCAGCCGATCGCCAACACTGTTGCCAAGCTCGAAGCCGAAGGGCAAACCACGGTGATCATCCGACGCGCAGGAAAGTTCATCGGCGTCATTGCCTTGGCCGATGAGCCACGAGCCTTGGTCAAAGAAGTGATGCAACATCTGCGGGCGCAGGGCATTGATCGTCTGGTGATGCTCACCGGCGACAACTCTTCCGTGGCCCGGCGGGTCGCGGAACAAATCGGGCTTACCGATGTTCGCGCGGAGCTGCTGCCTGGAAACAAGCTGACGGTTGTCCGTGAACTTGAGCAAGATCGCGGCGTCATCGCGATGATCGGTGATGGTGTGAACGACGCGCCCGCGCTGGCTGCCGCCACCGTCGGAGTGGCGATGGGCGCAGGCGGCACGGCAGTCGCCTTGGAAACTGCCGATGTCGTGCTCATGGGCGATGATCTTGGGAAGCTGTCTTTTGCCATCGGCCTGAGCCGCGCCAGTGCGCGCATCATCCGCCAAAATCTCGTCATCGCGCTCGGTGTCATCGGCATGCTGCTGATCGCATCAGGGTTTGGCGTCATCCCGTTGAGCATCGCCGTGGTCTTGCACGAAGGCAGCACCATCGTGGTTGTCTTGAACGCTCTGCGACTTCTTGGCTGGCGGGAGAACATCGATACGGCACAAAAAGTATGAAGAAGCCGTCTCCAGCCACCAATCGTGATCATGCTGCACTGGTCGAGCGAGTGCGCTCACAGCAGGCACACGGATGGACAGTCCGTGAAGTTGGCAATGTATGTGGAATGCCACTGCTGACCGCCGAGCGATCATCAGGCAGTAACCGTCCATTGGTTCTTTTGGTGGGCGGCATTCATGGCGATGAACCCGCCGGTGTGGAGGCCGCTGTGAGCTGGCTGGAGTCGAGGCAAGCAGATCGTTGGCCAGTTGATTGGTTGGTGCTCCCCTGTGCCAATCCCTGTGGCTGGTTGGAGAACCGCCGCACTGCTTCCGGCAATCACGACCTTAATCGCAGTTTCAACCTTGCCGAATGTTGCGATGAGATTCAAGTCATCCGCAAAAGCCTGGATGGCAAAAGGTTCTTGTTCTCCATGGATTTCCATGAGGACTGCGATGCGCCTGGCTACTACCTCTGCGAAATCAAGGCACGGCCACCCTTCGCAGGAGAGCAGGTGATCCAGGCCGTCGAAACCGTGCTTCCCATCTGGGACGTGCCCCGGCTCGATGGACGCAAGGTCGCCACTCGTGGATGTGTGCGGCGGTCGTCCATCTCCAACTCGGCGCTGCATCGCCGCCGTCTCTGGCCGCTGGAATTCCATCTTCTGCGGCATCACACTGAACACACATTTTGCAGTGAAACCCCGATGGGATTCCCCATGGAACAACGCGTCCGCTCCCATCACATAGCTCTGGACGCAGCGCTGAGAGTCATTGTCACCCACACTCCTCACAAACCAAACACACCATGAACTACCTCTACGAAACCATCCCCGCGCATGAAGGCGATGCCGTGAAGCGCTATGAAATCCCGCAAGGCATGAATGACATGCCACTGACCAAGCACCCTGAAACCGGCGAACCGATTCGCCGCGTCATCCTCGGCGGCTGGGGTCTTGCCACGGACAAGACTCGTCTCAACAAACCAGCACAAAGCGGCTGCGGTTGTGGACCCAGCGGGTGCTGCTGAATCATCCATCAACCTCATTCATTCCTCTCATGAACAAGCCCACCATCCTCATCCTCTGCACCGGCAACTCCTGCCGTTCCCACCTTGCCGAAGGCATCCTGCGCGCCGCCTTGAACGACGACTACATCGTCGCCAGCGCGGGTTCCAAACCCGCTGGTTACGTGCATCCGCTCGGCATCAAGGCCATGGCCGAAATCGGCATCGACATCAGCTCGCATCACAGCAAGCACATGGATGAGTTCCTCAAACAGAACGTCGAAACCGTCATCACCGTCTGCGGCAATGCAGACCAAGCCTGCCCCATGTTCCCCGGCCAGCTCAATCGGCACCACTGGGGCTTCGACGATCCCGCCCATGCCACCGGCACTGAGGAGGAACAGATGCAAGTCTTCCGCCGCGTGCGCGATGAGATACGCCGCGTTTTTGAAGCGTATGCGGCAGGCCGAAAGGATGAATCCAAAGCAGCCCCCTCCGACCCCATCATCGCGCTTCTCTGAGTTCCTGGAGTCCAGGCCCAGAAACACACGAGTGAGCTGCCGCCGACGTATTTCGCATCGGCGCTGCTCAAGTTTGCAGCGCCTCCGATAATCGAAGGCTGACTGTCACCTGAGTGCGACGATCGGGCAGCACTTCATAGCGAATGCCGCCGTGATGTGCCTCGACGATTGACTTGGCAATACTGAGTCCCAGGCCGCTGCCTTCGGTAGCGCTGTTGTGCGCGAGATCGCCCCGGAAGAAGCGCTCGAACACACGGCTGCGAAGTTCCGCTGGCAGCGCAATGCCTGTGTTGGTGATGGTGAACACAGCATTGTCGTTTTGGCGAACCAACGTCATCTCGATGCTGCCGCCGCGTTCATTGTATTTCACCGCGTTGTCCGCGAGGTTCAGCAAAAGCTGCCGAAGCCGCATTTTATCGCCAGAAGCGGACAACTGCTGACACTCGCCGAGCGTGACAGAAATCTCCGCACCGGAGGCAAGGATCATCGTTTCCTCGGCCAAATCGCGCACGAGTATATCCAGCGCCACGGATTCACGAGCGCTCGGCAGGAGTCCGGCGTCCGCACGGGCCAGGAAGGAAAGCTGCCCGACGATGGAGGAGAGCCGCTGCACCTCCTCCAGCAGGGACGCAGCCCGCTCACGGTCCACCTCCGCCGCCTGCTCATTCGTCGCCATCTGCTCCAGGGTTCCATGGATAACGGTGAGCGGCGTTTTCAGCTCATGCGAGGCATTGAGCGTGAACTCACGCGCCTGGGTAAAGGAAAGCCCGAGACGCTCCTTCATGCGGTTGAAAACAGCGGTCATGCGATCCAACTCATCACCATTGCCACTGCGTGGCACGTGATTGGAGAGATTGGAAACGTCCGTCTTTTCCAGCGCTTCGGTGAGTTCCTCGATGGGTCGCAAGGCGCGGCGCATGAGCAGTCCGCCGCCGATGATTCCGAGCAGGATGGCTGGCAGACCGCCATAAAGGATGATTTCCAACGTCTCCTCCAAAGGATCATGCTTCAAAGCCGCCTCCGCGCCGCCATGCAGCGCTTCATCGCGCTGCTCATTGAACTCAAACCAGCTCCAGAAGCCCACGATCATCAGCGAAAGACTGAGCGTGATGGAGTAATACAACAGGATGCGTCGGCGCAGAGTCATGATGGGAGTCGCAGCGCGTAGCCAAGGCCGCGCACGGTTTGAATGAGGGCTAGTGGGAAGTCGCGGTCGATCTTGTCCCGCAAGCGGCGGACATATACGTCCACGAGATTCGTCCCCGGATCAAAATCATACTCCCAAACGGCGGTGATGATGTCGCGCCTGCTCACCACTCTCCCCTCGGCGCGTAGCAAGCACTCCAGCAGCAAACTCTCGCGTGCCGAAAGTTCGATGCGTTTGCCTCCTCGCCTCGTCTCGCGCGAGGACTGATCAAACGTGAGATCCGCCACTGTGAGCACGGTTGGCTTCTGCTGGCTGTTCCGTCGGAGCAACGAACGCAGCCGCGCCATCAACTCCGACATGTCGAAAGGATTCGGCCGATATTCTTCCGCCAATGCGTCCAGTCCCTCCACCCTCTGGTCCACTTCGCCACGGGCAGACT
>CAJCCF010000681.1 GCA_903960845.1 uncultured Verrucomicrobiota bacterium
AGCCGCCTGACGTGAGGTGATGGCGTGGATCTTGGCGATATCGAATTTCGGCTTACGCGTATCATAATAATACAGGCCGTTGCGCTCCTGCTCCACGTCGGTCAGCTGCGTGTAGGTGAATCCGAACAGATGCGGGTTGTCGAGCATGGCGTCGATGGTGCCTTGATAGCGGGTGTAGAATTCCTCGAGTTTCTTCGGTGTCTCACCATATCCCCAACCTGCGTCAGGCGCCCACGCGACGCCGCCGATTTCACTCACCATGTATGGAATGATGGGCGATTGGGTGGGCGCTGGCGCGCTGCCATAGCGCGCTGGAGCTGGCAGGTCTTGTTGCTTGACGGATAAGCGCTCCATCCAGCGGTTGCGGAGAACACCCGGGCTGCCCTCATAATCGTGGGCATCCAAGACTTCAGGATTAGGCAACGTATGCGACCAGCCGCTGGTTTCCAGCGCTGGACGGGTCGGATCGATCGCCTTGGTGACGTTCCAAATCATCTGTGAAATCTCTTTCGCCCGCTTGTCCTGCTCGTTGAACGCGCACCAACCGACGATCGACGGATGGTTACGGTCGCGCAGCAGGATCTCGGTCCATTCATTGACGACCGCCGCGTAGCTCTCGGAGTGAAAGTCATATCCCCAATCCGGATATTCGCCCCATACCATGTAGCCGAGCTTGTCGGCCCAATGGAGGAATCGCGGCTCAAAGACTTTCTGATGCAAACGCGCGCCATTGAAGCCGCAGGCCAGGCTCATTTCGATGTCCTTCTTCAGCGCCTCATCGGACGGCGCCGTCCACAGACCCTCGGGATAGAATCCCTGGTCGAGGATCAGGCGTTGGAAAAAGGGCTTGCCGTTGATCAATATTTTACGCCCGTCGATGGTGATCTTGCGCAGGCCGAAATAACTTTTCAACGTATCGATGACCGTATCGCCGCTGGAGAGTGTGACCTTCAAATCATACAGGAACGGCGCGCCCGGTTCCCAGAGTTTCTTCTCCGTTAGGTTCAGCACCAAGGTCTGCTGCCATGGCCCGGTCGTGGTGTCGGAACCCACCAGCTTGCCATCGGCGAAGGCTTCCACCTTGAGAGTGAGCGGCTCGCCGCCAACGCCGTTGATCTTGGCGGTGATGAGCGCACGCGAGTGATCGGGGTCGGGAATCACCGACAGGTTCTCGACAAAGGACGCGCCGACGGCTTCCAGCCACACCGTCTGCCAGATGCCGGTGGTACGAGTATAGATACAGCCATTGCTGTTGTCGGGGGTCTGCTTGCCGCGCCCCTGCATGCCCGACCACATATCGTCATGCACTTTAACCACCACTTCGTTGGTCCCGTCCTTGAGCAGTTGGGTGATGTCAAAATGAAACGCGGCACTTGCACCGACGTGGGTGCCAGCCAACTGACCGTTGACATAGACCCAAGTCTGGTAATCGAAGCCGCCGAAATGGATCCGCACCCGCTTGCCTTTCATGTCAGACGGCACCTCAAAAGTGCGACGGTACCAGACATCCTTGAGCTTCTCGCTATTGCCCAAGCCCAAGCCCGATAGTTTGCTCTCCGGACAAAAGGGAACAATGATCTTGCTGGCGAGATCCTTTCCTTTGGTGAGACCCCGTGCTTCGCCGTCGGCCGCCTTGTCGATCTCAAACTGCCACTCGCCGTTGAGTGAAAGCCAATTGTCACGCTGGAGATCCGGGCGTGGATGCTCGGGGCGCGGGATCACCTCAGTTCCCTTCTCAGCGGCGGCCGCTGACGCAGCGGACAGCAGCATGATGGCGGTTAGAATCAGCCCGGCAGGCCTTATGGATTTCATCAATTGCTAATTATGTTAGATGTTTGTTTCTTGAGAATGAAATGACTGGACCCGCTTATTCCACAAGGAGAGCCAGATCGATATACTGGCCGCCAGACGACTGGTGCGTATGCACGGCGATGGTGTTGGTGCCTTTCTTCAGCGCCTTCTTCAATGGCTCGGTCACTGGATACAACTGATACTGGGTTATGAACTTCTCGGCTCCGAATATCTTCTGTCCGTTAACATACACCTCCGTCTCCTCGTCATATAAGATGACGAGGGCACCTTTTTTGATTTCCCCGCCATCATATTCAAAGGTCTTCCTGAAGAAG
>CAJCCF010000682.1 GCA_903960845.1 uncultured Verrucomicrobiota bacterium
GCGGAACAACTAACAGCCGCCAAACTCAGGGGTGAAAACCAACTCGCCGCCAGCTCAGGAAACGTGAGGCGCAACGAGACGCCCACCAAAGCCTCCAACCCATCCAAAACCGCGGCAAAACGCGCCTCCCAACCGTCGGGTAACGGCTCGAGCAAGCGCCAGCCGGAAGCCTCGAAGAAGTCCTCCAAGGCACGCTGAATTCATGAATGCCACGGACTCCCGTGGCCTTGATCCAACCAAGCATTTCCGGTGAATCCTGCTCAAGGCGGACAGGTCAGCCTGTTCAAGAAACCCTCCGCCTGCTTAACCCCAAAACAAACATCATGAGTGCATTAGTATCCTGGAATCCCCTGCGTGAATTCAGCAATCTTGAAAATCGTCTCGAACGTTTATTCGGGTTGCCATCCTTGTCGCGCAACGGTGAAAGAGAAGCCATGACCGTCTCCCAATGGTCGCCCCTGGTGGACATCAGCGAGGACAACAATGAGTATGTCGTCAAAGCCGAACTGCCGGAAATGAAAAAGGAGGAGGTCAAGGTCAGCGTCGAAAACGGTGAACTCACCATCTCCGGCGAGCGCAAGATCGAGAAGGAGGAGAAAGGCAAGAAGTACCACCGCATCGAGCGCTCCTATGGCAGCTTCATGCGCAGCTTCACCCTGCCTGAAACCGTCAGTGGTGAAAAAGTCAGCGCCGAGTTCAAGGACGGCATCCTGACCGTGCATCTGCCAAAGGATGAGAAGACCAAACCAAAGAGCATCGAGGTCAAGGTTCAGTAGAAATCACGCACACCCTGCAGACCGCCTGCCGGCGGTCTGCAGGGTTCCTTGAGGGGAGTCCGGAAGAGGGTCGCCAGGCCCCGTCATTCCAACCGGCAACTCCAGTCTGGCCAGAGCCCCGCAGCATCCACATCCACCGACATGACCCATTTTTCACTCTTCAGCGGCTCGGCAAATCCCAACCTCGCCAACGAGATTTCGCAGATTCTCGATCATCGGCTCAGCCCATGCCAGACCCAGGTATTCCCGGATGGCGAGCTTTCTGTCCGGCTGGACGAGGCCGTGCGCGGGCACCCGGTGTTCATCATTCAGCCCACGGCTCCCCCGGTAACCAATCATGTGTTTGAATTGATGCTGTTCGCGGATGCCTGCCGCCGCGCCTCATCCGGTCATGTCACCGCCGTGGTTCCCTATTTTGGTTACGCGCGTTCTGACAAACGCCATCACCGCAGAGAGTCCATCGCGGCGAGCATGGTTGCCCGCTGTTGTCAGGCTGCGGGCCTGGGACACCTCGTGACGGTTGATCTGCACTCCCCGCAGATTGAGGGCTTCTTTCACATCCCAGTCGAGCATCTGACCGCCGTGCCGGTGTTGTGTGACGAACTCAAGGGCCGCCTTGCGCCGGAAACCGTCGTGGTCTCACCCGACGAAGGCCGGCTGGAGATGGCCACACACTACGCGCAGCGCCTCGGCCTTTCGACGGCCATCGTGCACAAGCAGCGGCTCAGTGGCATTGAAACTCGTGTCGTGAAAATCACCGGGGATGTGCAGGACCGGCCATGTCTCATCATCGACGACATGATCGCCACCGGTGACACGCTCGCCCGCGCGATGGATGCCCTCACAAAAGCGGGCGCGCGTCCGGAGTTCCGCATCGCCGCCACGCATGGAGTGCTGCTGGAAGGCGCGCAAAGCAAACTCAGCCGTCCGGCATTGCGAGAAATCATCGTCACCGATTCCGTGACGCCGCACATCACTGACTGGCCTGAGCTCAAGGTCGTGAGCCTAGCCCCGCTGCTGGCCGGAGCCATCCACAGACTCGCCACGCGTCAGTCCATCAGTGACCTCTACGACTAACCAGGATTCAAACCAAACAAAGACCCTTTCATGGCACACAAAAAAGTCATGTTCCGCGCGGCAGCCCGCGAAAAAATCCTGCGCGGAGCCGAGGCGCTGGCTGATGCCGTGCGTGTCACGCTCGGCCCAAAATCCAAGAGTGTGCTCATTGAGCGCCAATGGGGCAAGCCGCTCGTTTGCAATGACGGCGTGACCATTGCCAAGGAGTTCGATCTGAAAGACCCGGAAGAGAATCTCGGCGCGCAGATGATACGTCAGGCCGCTGAGCGCACCGGTGAATCCGTGGGCGATGGCACCAGCACCTCCACCGTGCTGGCGCATGCCATTTATGCCGAAGGCGTGCGCAATGTCACCGCAGGTGCTTCGGCCGTGGACATCAAGCGCGGTCTGGATCGCGGCGTGCGCGTGGCGGTGCAGGCCCTGCGTGAACTCTCGCGCCCTGTGGTCAGTAAAAAGGAGAAGGCGCAGGTCGCGGCAATCTCCGCGCACAATGATCCAGTCATGGGTGATCTCGTGGCCGACGCCATGGAAAAGGTCGGCCCCGAAGGGGCGATCACGGTGGAGGAGGCGAAGACCACGGAGACCACAGTCGATGTCGTGGAGGGCATGCAGTTTGATCACGGTTACATCTCTCCCTATTTCGTCACCGGGTCGGAGAAAATGGAAGCCGTGCTGGATGAGCCGCTCATCCTGCTCACGGAACGCAAGATCACGCACATGCAGGATCTGCTGCCGCTGCTGGAGCAACTGGCCAAGAGCGGACGCTCGCTGCTGCTGGTGGCCGAAGATCTGGAGGGCGAGGCGCTGGCCACGCTGGTGGTTAACAAACTGCGTGGTGTGCTGGCCTGCGTGGCCGTCAAGGCACCCGGTTTCGGCGACCGGAGAAAAGCCATGCTGCAGGACATGGCGATCCTCACCGGAGGCAAGGTTGTCTCCGAAGAGCTTGGCATGACTCTTGAAAAAATCACCCTGCACGATCTCGGGCGCGCCAGGCGCGTCGTCATCACCAGGGACACCACCACCATCGTCGGGGGTGAGGGTGACAAGAAATTGATCAATGGCCGCTGCCATGAACTGCGCGCACAGATCAGGGACACCACCTCCGACTACGATCGTGAAAAGCTGGAGGAACGCCTGGCCAAACTCAGTGGCGGCGTGGCCGTGGTTCGCGTCGGCGCTCCTTCGGAATCTGAAATGAAGGCGCGCAAGGACGCTTTTGACGATGCGATCAGCTCCACCAAAGCTGCCATCGCTGAAGGCATCGTGCCCGGCGGTGGACTCGCCCTGCTGCGCGCGATTCCTGTCGTTGAGCGCGAGATCGCCGCCACGGAAGGCGATGAACGCACCGGCCTGCTGATTCTCAAGCGTGCCCTCGAAGCACCCGCGCGCCAGATCGCTGAGAACTCGGCCGCCGACGATGGCGTGGTCGTCAGCAGGATGCGCGAGGGCACCGGCAGCTTTGGTTTTGATGCAGCGCGCGGCGTGTATGTGGACCTGATCGAGGCCGGCATCATCGACCCGACCAAGGTCGTGCGCATCGCTTTGGAAAATGCCGTCTCCGTCGCCAGCGTGCTGCTGCTCACCGAGGCCACCATGACCGATCTTCCCGAACCAAAAGAACGTCACACTCAGTCACTTGAATCCGGAATGGAATGAACCGATGAACACACAAGATTCAGATCACAGCTCTCCAACCTGCCCCCCGCGCTGGTCGTGGCACTACCAGACACTGCAGTCCCAGCGTGCCCGACTCGCGGGGAATTGCGCCAGCCAGTTCGCCGACGTGTCCAAACCCATGGAGTCGCAAGCCATGGACGTGGTCGACAGCGCGACGGACGGGTTCGATCACGACATGGCGTTCAGCCTCATCTCGCATGAGCAAAACTCCCTGCATGAGATCAATGCGGCCATTCACCGGATCCAAGAAAATAAATATGGCATCTGTGAGGAAAGCGGCCAGCCGATTCCTGATGACCGGCTGCGGGCCGTGCCTTGGACACGGTACACACGGGAAGTGGCTGAGCGTCTGGAACGGCAGGGTCTCGTCAATGGTCCGCACTTGGGGACGCTGGCCTCCGTGCGGAGGGTCAGGCCAATCAATCCCGAAGGAAATGATGATCAGGAAGAAAAGGAAACAAAGCAGGTTCAACCCGACGAAGTGGTCAAATTCAGGAAGCAGGCCGATTACGAACTACCCGTCAGCGAGACCGAAACATGGTCTCCAACCATCACCCCCAGCCTGATATGAACAGCATGATTTCACCTTCATCTAAAAAGGTGCCGCACACCTCCAAAATCATCCCTGCCGGTTTTGTGGAATTGGAAGGCGATCTGGAAATTCCCGAGAGCGCGACTGGCATCGTCACCTTTGTGCACGGCAGCGGCAGCAGCCGGCACAGCCCGCGTAACAAATACGTTGCCAACCTGTTTCGTCAGGCGGGCTTCGGCACGCTGCTGTTTGATCTGCTCACGAAAAGCGAGGAGCAGGAGGATATTTACACCGGCGCACTGCGCTTTGACATTGATCTGCTGGCAAAGCGCCTGATCGGAGTCACCCGCTGGCTGGAAAAACAGCCCGAAACCCGCGCGCTGAAAATCGGCTACTTCGGCGCCAGCACCGGCGGCGCTGCCGCACTGCTCGCGGCCGCAGAACTCGGGGATCGCATCTCCGCCATTGTCTCGCGCGGCGGGCGCCCCGATCTTGCCGGTGATGCCCTGCATTTGGTTCACTCACCGACACTGCTGATTGTTGGCGGTCTGGATGATGTGGTGATCTGCCTGAACGAAGAAGCCTATGCCAAACTGAAATGCGAGAAGGATTTACGCATCGTGCCGGGCGCCACTCACCTCTTTGAGGAGGCTGGAAAACTCGAACAGGTGGCACAGCTCAGCACTCAGTGGTTCAACAGACATCTGGGCGGTTTCAACGACCTGGAGGATGCATCATGAAACGACTGCTTTTTAAAGACCGCGTTCACGCCGGTCAACTCCTGGCCGAAGCGCTGATGAAGTATGCAGGTCACGATAACCTGATCATCCTCGGCCTGCCGCGCGGAGGGGTTCCCGTCGCTTATCAAGTGGCTGAAAAACTCCATGCTCCGCTGGATGTGCTCGTCGTGCGCAAACTCGGACTGCCCGGATGGGAGGAGTTTGCCATGGGTGCCATCGCCAGCGGCGGTGTGCGCGTGCTCAATCAAAAAGTCATACGCGCCTATGGTGTGACCGAGGAAGAAATCGAAAAGGTGGCCGCCGCGCAATTGAAGGAGCTGCATCGCAGGGAACAAGCCTACCGGGGACACACCGGCACGCCTGAAATCAAAGGCAAGATCGTCATCCTCATCGATGACGGCATCGCCACCGGTTCCACGATCCGCGCAGCCGTGCAGGCACTCCGGCAGCAGCACCCGGAGCGCATCATCATCGCCGTGCCCACGGCCGCGCCCGACTCATGCGCGGCGCTGTCGCCGATGGTTGACGAGCTGATCGCCCTCATGCAGCCCGAGGAGTTCGCCGCCGTCGGTCAGTGGTATGAAGATTTTGGCCAGACCACGGATGCCGAGGTCACTGAGTTGCTTGCCAGGGCGGCCGCGCCTGAAACGGCGCAGACGAGCTGAACATGCCAACGCCCCTCGTCGCCTACTTCTCGATGGAGATCGCTCTCGACTCCGCCATGCCGACTTACGCGGGTGGACTGGGCGTGCTGGCAGGAGACACCGTGCGCTCCGCCGCCGAATTGAAGGTGCCAATGGTGGCCGTCACCCTGCTGCACCGGAAGGGATACTTCAGTCAGAAACTGGATGCCACTGGATGGCAGATCGAGCAGCCATGCGAATGGGAAATCAGCAGGCATCTGGTGGAACAATCACCCCGCGTCAGCGTGGCGATCGATGGACGCAGCGTGATGCTTCGCTCCTGGAAGTATGACGTGCAGTCATCCGGCGGTTTCAGCGTGCCGGTGTTTTTTCTCGACACCGATCTGCCTGAAAATTCCGAAAGTGACCGCACCCTCACGCACTTTCTTTACGGAGGGGATTCCTATTACCGCATCTGTCAGGAGGTTGTGCTCGGCATCGGCGGCATTCGCATGCTGCGCGCCCTCGGCTGCACCGGCCTGACCCGCTACCACATGAATGAAGGCCACGCCGCGCTGCTTGGCCTCGAGCTGCTCGATGAGGTCGCGCACAAAGCCGGCCGCCCTAACTTTAACCATGACGACGTGGAACTCGTTCGCAGGCAGTGTGTCTTCACCACGCACACTCCGGTCGCCTCCGGCCATGACCAGTTCCCGCTCGATCTCGCCATGCGGGTGCTGGGTCGTCAAGATGTCGCCAGCATGAAGGAGATCTTCTGCTGTGAAGGCGCGCTCAACATGACGTTTCTCGCGCTTAATCTCAGCCACTACATCAACGGTGTCGCCAAGCGTCATGCAGAGACCGCGCAATTGATGTTCGGTCACTACAAAATCGACTCCATCACCAATGGTGTGCATGCGGACCGGTGGACGTCGGAGCCGTTTCAGGCCCTGTTTGACCGGCACATCCCAGGCTGGCGTGCCGACAATTTCAGCCTGCGCTTCGCGCACAGTCTTTCACTGGTGGAAATCTGGGAGGCTCACACCGCGGCCAAACAACAATTGCTGGAACGGGTGCGCCATGACACGGGCGTCATCTTTGATCCGCATGTGCTCACACTCGGCTTCGCGCGCCGGGCCACGGCCTACAAGCGCTGCGATCTTCTGGTCAGCGATGTCATCCGCCTGAAGCAGATCGCCGCCACAGCGGGACCGATCCAGATCATCTATGGCGGCAAGGCGCATCCCAACGATTTTCAGGGCAAGGAAGCCATCAAGAAGGTCATCCATGCCAGGGAGTCCCTCGGCCATGACGTCAGGCTGGTCTATCTGCCCGATTATAACATCGAACTCGCCAAACTCATGACGGCGGGAGTCGATGTCTGGCTCAACACACCCCAGCCGCCACTTGAAGCCTCAGGCACCAGTGGCATGAAGGCCGCGCTCAATGGCGTGCCCAGCCTGAGCGTGCTCGATGGCTGGTGGGTCGAAGGCTGGATCGAGGGCGAAACCGGCTGGGCCATCGGCGAGTCATGCAAGATTGACCAGACTCACCCGGACCGCGCCGCATCCGATGCCGCCGCACTTTATGACAAACTAGAGCGCGTGGTGATCCCGCTCTTCTACCGCAACCGGGATCGGTTCATCGACGTCATGCGCCACTGCATTTCACTCAACGCCTCCTTCTTCAACTCCCAGCGCATGGTCTCGCAATATGTCATCAAGGCCTACTTTGAGTGATCTTCAGGCACCTTCATGGAATCAGCGCTCCATTTCTTAATGCGCCATGCACTGAGCGGGCATCAGCCAATGGCTGAGACATGGAGGGAAGTCCTGCCGATTGTTGGGCCATGGCCAGTCACTAGTGTGATCCCGTGACCTTTTGAATCCTGCCGAAATGCAGGGCGAAAACGGAAAACGGCATCTGGCCGGTCTCATTGGCCTGCAAGCTGCCAGTCAGTGAAAGCAATGGCAAAACAACAGCCCCCTAACAAGAGATGAATCATCCCCTAAAACTGCTCCTCGTCGGTGACGTCATGCTCGGCCGGTTGGTGAATGAACATCTGCGCCAGCAACCTCCAGAGTATCCCTGGGGCGACACTCTACCCCTGTTTCACGAGGCCGACTGGCGCGCCTGCAATCTCGAGTGCGTCATCACCGACCACGGATCGCCCTGGGCAAGCTCACCAAAGGCGTTTCACTTTCAGTCGGATGCGAAGA
>CAJCCF010000683.1 GCA_903960845.1 uncultured Verrucomicrobiota bacterium
CGAATCGTTGTTTCGCTTTCAAACTGCAGGTTGATGTTGTCGCCCAACTGAACACTGCGCAATTTGCGGTGCGCCATCACCATGGGCTTGTTGGTTTTTCTGAACTTGGTGTAGGCCTCTAGGCTCATAAGGCTCTCAGGGGTGATATTGCCGGTTAATTGCATGGTGTTCTTTCGCGTTGATTATTTGAGTCCGTAGGCTTTGGCAACCAAACTCAAGGGGTGTTGTAATTCTGGGGCGCCCAGGCCGTTGACTTCAAAGCCTTGCGCAATGTGGTGGCCGCCTAAGGGGCAGTCCGAGCTGATGAAGTCAGGCTTGCTTCCGTCTTTCATATTGGCCATCGCTTTGAAAAGCGGCTTGCCAATCTTCATGGATTGCTGGTGGTACGCTTTTTTCACGCCGAACGTACCCGCGTGGCCCGAGCAGCGCTCTAAGGTGTTGATCGTCGTCTCAGGGATCATCTTGAGCATCTCTTCGGTTTTCTTGCCGATGTTTTGTACCCGTCCGTGGCAAGGGATTTGGTAGCTCACATTGCCAAGCGGGGTGGTGAACTCGGTTTTCAACAATCCATCGCGTTTGCGTTGCATCAAGTACTCAAAGGGATCCCACATGTGTTCCTTGACCAACTGCACATCTGTATCTTTCGGATACATCAAAGGAATTTCTTGCTTGAACATCAATGCACAGCTCGGCACAGCAGCCAAAATGGCGTAGCCTTCTTTGGCATAACGCGCTAAAACCGGAATATTGGCTTCTTTAGAGGCATTCACCGAGTCCAAGTCACCGAGCTCGAGCTTGGGCATGCCGCAGCACTTTTCTTTGTCCACAATGACATAGGGCACATCGTTGTGGTCTAGGATTTTTAGCAAATCCATGCCAATGCCTGGCTCGTTGTAATTGATGTAGCAGGTCGCAAAAATAGCTACCTTGCCCGGTGTTTTCGCACCGTCTTGCACCACCGTGGCTTTGGCCTTGGGTGCGCTGGATCGGAATTTTTTGGTGGCCAATGTGGGCAACCAAGCGTCTTTGTCCACGCCCAGGGTGGATTCCATGACTTGGCGTGCAAGGTCCGTTTTATTGATGGCGTTCACTGCCTGCACCACAATAGGAATTCCGGCAAACGAGCCATGCAAATCCGTGCTTGCTAGAAGTTTTTCACCTGTGCTGACCTCGCCTTTTTTAAACTTAATGGCTTTGGCGCGCAGCATGGTGTGCGGAAAGTCCAAGTTAAATTCATGCGGTGGAACATACGGGCATTTGGTGAGGTAGCACAGGTCGCACAGATAGCACTGGTCCACCACCTTCCAGTAGTCCTTCTTGTCAACGCCGTCGACCTCGCCGGTCTTGCTCTCGTCCACGAGATCGAACAAGGTAGGAAAGGAGCCGCACAGGCTCACGCAACGGCGGCAGCCATGGCAGATGTCGAAGATGCGTTCCATCTCATGGACGACCTTGTCTTCGCTGTAGAAGTCGGGGTTTTTCCAGTCGATGGGGTGGCGGGTGGGCGCCTGGAGATTGCCTTCGGTAGCCATGGTGATTCTCTTGTTGCGGGGGCTTGGGGTGAGGGCTCGCGTTGAGGCAAGCCCTGAGCACAAGCCTCTCCCCTAAGGGAGAGACAGCGCTGGTTTAATCCACCAGTTCAGCGAGTGCGCGTGCGTAGCGGTTTGCGTGGCTGCGCTCGGCCTTGGCCAGCGTCTCGAACCAGTCAGCGACTTCGTCGTGGCCTTCTTCG
Organism: uncultured Verrucomicrobiota bacterium; assembly: GCA_903960845.1. Taxonomy (GTDB): domain Bacteria; phylum Verrucomicrobiota; class Verrucomicrobiia; order Verrucomicrobiales; family Verrucomicrobiaceae; genus Prosthecobacter. The sequence continues at coordinate 1,733 of CAJCCF010000683.1, forward strand.
CGAGCGGTCTTGGCCATGCCAGGGTACATATCGGTGTACTCGTGGGTTTCGCCAGCGACTGCTGCCTTCAGGTTGTCACGGGTCGCGCCGATCGGCAGGCCGGTGGCCGGATCGCCGCATTGCTCAAGCCACTCCAGGTGACCGTGCGCGTGGCCGGTTTCACCTTCGGCGGTGGAGCGGAACAGCGCTGCCACGTCATTTTGGCCTTCGATGTCGGCCTTGTTCGCGAAGTACAAATAACGACGGTTAGCCTGGGATTCGCCGGCAAATGCGGCTTTCAGGTTTTCTTCCGTCTTGGAGCCTTTGAGAGCAGCCATGGAATTCTCCTAGTGGGTTGATGACGTCCTGGACACCAGACCGCGTCAGCGGACCAGTGAAAGACAGGGGAACGATAGCCGACCGCAGGCCTCGCGTCTAATTGGTCGCATCAATGCTCTGCATTGAGTTGGGCTATCGAAAAATTCTCTCAATAAGCATTTTCCAATTGATCATGCGCAAGCTCGTCACAGGCCTTGTGTGCTCAGGGCATTTCAGAGCGTGCTGACGGATGCGTGCGACGACCATCCGGCTTGTGACCCGGGTTTGAATTACGTTATAGTGAATTGATTACGCATTGTTGAATTACATCTTCGGAGAATCCCATGCCCGTCGTCCTGCCACCGCCTGCACCGGTCCAGCAACTGCACCATTACGCTTACCGGGCCCGGGACGCTGAGGAAACCCGGCACTTCTA
>CAJCCF010000684.1 GCA_903960845.1 uncultured Verrucomicrobiota bacterium
ATCAGCGTCAGGTCGCGCCCAGACATGAATCGCATCCTGCAATCCCACCTCCTGCAGCGAATGCACCATCAGCATGCGATCCGCGTCATACACATCGCGCGGGTTCATTTCCCATTCCTTCACCCGGCTCAGCGATCGCATCACGGGCCCCGTCATTGTGTGTGTCTCTTTGCTCATGTTTTTTTGTATGTGGTTAGTTGTTCGGATTCAGAAGATCGACCCTGATGAGCGTAGATAGTTGTAACTCGTCACATCCATCTCTTGCGCCCTGGTTACCCATTCATCAGTCCACACACTCGCCGCGTATGAGAAGGCTAGAAGTCCCTCAACGGCTTCCCCCATGCTCATGCACGTCCCATGATTCCTTGCCTTGTATAGGTAGAAAGGGATTGGACTGCCTGCTTCGTGCGATGGCACCAGCTTTGCAAAGACCTCCCAAAGCATCCACATCGAATCGAACTCATCACTTAGCCGCGCGCAAAATAACGATTGGCCATCTTTTTTATCTATAACTAAATGCCATCCTTTTTTCAAAGACGACACGCGGCGCTCGATCTGTGTATAGGTTCCATCTGCCTCCTCGGTGATAGCAACATCACCTTCTGTGTCTCCTGTAAATATCTGCGTCATCATAAAATTTCGTTCGTTGTTTGGTTGTTCGTTACCCTAAAAAATTAAATCCCCAGCCGTCTCCGCTCCGCCTGGTCGTGCAGGCCTTGCAGGTAGCGGCGGAGCTCCAGTGGCGTCATCGCCGCATACTTCGCCTGCACCGGCACGCCCTCGATGCGCTCCGCATGCTCCGCCTTCAGCTCTTGCGCCGCGCAGGTGCTCAGCTCATCATCGGCTCGGCGATTATGGTTGCCCATCTGCGCCTTCTCACAGCGCTCACGGGTCACCCGCTTCTTGGCAAACCACAGTTCACTCAACCTCTCATACTGGCGCTGGCGCAGCTGCCCGCGCTCCACCAGTTGGCGCACCGTCTTATCCATGGCCGCGCAGACCGCGCTGCGCTGATTCTTCGCCGTCAGGCCCCACAGTCCGCCGATGCTTTCAAAGCTCGGCAGCACCGCCCGCACCGCATCACCGCGCTCGAAAGCATACGCCAGCAGCGTCACCCGGCGGCCCAGTCGGCGCGCTTCAGACTCACCACCCAGCACCAACTCCACCACCCGCTGCCGCTCAGGCAGCGGCATGTCCAGAGCCTGCACCCGCAGTGCACCACCGGCTTCACGCATCACCCGGCGCAAGTGTTGGCGCGCACCCTTGGCCCGCATCAGTGGCACCGAGCCCGGACTCGCGGCCCCACACAGCCACACCGCCCGCCAGCCCATGTCCACCAGTGCCGGCCGACCGACCACGCAGCCCGTCAGGATCTGACTCAGCAGTGTCGCCCGTGCCGACCGCTCACCCGCACCATCCGTGCGTGATGGATTCAGCGCAGCAATATCATGCCACTCATTGCTCATGCCGCCTCCTTTCCAGCAGACTCATCGCCCGCGATCCGTGCCCATAGGTCCAGCGATGGCTGCAGCAGATTGCGCTGCCGCTGCGCCTCGC
>CAJCCF010000685.1 GCA_903960845.1 uncultured Verrucomicrobiota bacterium
AGGAAGGAAAGGAGGTGTGTGGACGCGAAGGCTCTATCCGGCAGCGGAACGCGCAGTGACCGCACGGAGGCGGGTTTGAACTGGGCATCTGTGAAGTGTCATTGGATCTGCTGCCCTGTCGGGCTGCCGCAACGACCTTCGATCAACCCCCTTTCACCGTAGAATCAGCGAAGAAGAAGGAAACCCGGCGCGACTTCCGCCTATGTATGAATAAACGGAATTTGGCGGAGGCTAGCCTTCTGCATGCGTCATGGCAACATGTTTACTGAGCAGTTCTCGTAGCCTGGAGGAGTCGGAAAGCAGAGGTGGAGTGGTGGTCCTTTTTGCCGGAACAGCGCCGTTTCCGGAGGGGTTGCGCGTGAACTCTCACGGACCTCAGATGAAACCAGCCTTCACTCCGGGAGGGCCTGATTCTGAATCCGGGAGTGGTTGCCCACGGAACCCACTGAATGCACGGAAGAATAAGGTTCAGACACTCAAACCGGAAGTCACTTTCCAGGTGAGTCAGGCCCAGGCTGACAGGATGCCTGCGGCCTTGTGCAGGGTTTCCTCCCACTCGCGCTCGGGGATGCTGTCGGCGACGATGCCTGAGCCGACATGGAAGGTGATTTCATGGTCACGCTGCACCGCCGTGCGGATGGCGATGCTCCACTGACTCCGGCCATCAAAACCGAAGTAGCCGATGGCACCGGTGTATAAGCCGCGCGGGTGGGTCTCGAGCTCGCTGATGATTTCGAGCGCGCGTTTTTTCGGCGCACCGCTGATGCTGCCGCCGGGAAAACAGGCGCGGAAGGCGGCGGCGTGACTGACGCCGGACCGCAGGGTGCCGGTGACGGTGGAAACGAGATGGTGGACCTGAGCGAAGCTTTCGATCTGCCAGAGATCAGGGACGTGGATGCTGCCGTAGTCGCAAATCTGACCGAGATCGTTGCGCTCGAGATCCGTGATCATGAGCAACTCGGCGCGCTCTTTGTCACAGGCCAGGAGTTCGCGGGCAGATTGGGAATCGAGGACCGGGTCATCAGGGAAACGGGGGCGGGTGCCTTTGATCGGACGGGTGGTGATGGTGCGGCCGGACAATTTCAAAAACAGCTCAGGCGATGCGGACAGTACGGTGGTGCCCGCGAGATTGAAGCAGGCCGCGTGAGGCGCGGGTGAAACCTGCCGCAGGCGCTGGTAGAGCGGAAGAAAGGGCGTGCCTGTGGGCCAGTCTGCACGCCAGGGATGGGCAAGATTCACCTGGTAGATGTCTCCTGCGGCGATGTAATCCTTGGCCCGGCGCACCTGGGCGATGTAGTCGTCCCTGGAGACAAGGGGCGTGAAAGGCAGCGCGCCGTGCGCCGGCCTCGGGGCACCGGAAAGGGGAGATGGAAGACTCATGCCGCCACTTTCGAACCATTGCCGCCGGTCATGGTCATAAAGCAGCGCATGCGGATAGACGCCCAAGACAAACTGCCCATCAAAACCGACCCAACCAAACAACCCGCCCGCCTGCCCGGCAGCGGCTCCATCCCGCAGCCGCGACTCCACCAGCGGCCAGTCGGCAGGGATCGAGCCCCGGATCACTTCTTTGGGCCCGGCGGTGAGGATCGAAACAGCGCCCGGGGCCGCCACCGCGCTGTCGAGCCAGACAAAACCTTCACGATCCGCCAGTCGCTCAGCGATTTCAGCCGGAGAGGCTGCGCAGTCGCAGGCCTGCATGACACCGCCGCCAGCAGGATTCTGGACGGTAGATTCGGTGAAAAAGGGCTGAAGCATTGACACTTTGGAGAGCGAACCGTACCATACGAACTTCCTGCGGCAAACGGCATGACTTACCCATCCACCATTCTCAGCGCTGACCGGAGCCGTGCGACAGCGCTGGCTCTGGGCATTTTAGGCCTGCTGGCAGCAACGCAGATCGCCCTGCTGGTGCGGGTGATCATGAAGCCGGACACCGGAAGCAAGGTCCAGCAGGTCAGACCTTTGACGCTGGAGACGCCCACGGCAAGCATCAGCCCCACCACCTCATCCGTCGCGGCTCCGCCTGTCACCACCAACCCGCCGCCCGCCATCGTCAGCGCACCGCCCCCGACCATGAGCCCGCCGGCGATTGGTCAACTGGCACCAAGCCCCGGTCAGGCGGGATCACCTACGCAGGTCACGAAGGTGCCGAGTTTTGGGCCGCCACCGATCGGCAGTTTTGAGGCTCCCAACATGATGCCCGCTGGGACGCCTGCCGCATCAAGACCCCAGCCGCCCAGACCTTCCGCCTTACCTGAACCCCAAACCTCCGCCCTGCCCGACACCAAACCGTCGGCGAAAGCAGCAGACCCGGCGGCCAGCATGACCCTCTCCGAGATGATCGATCTGGCGAAGCAGGTGCGCGGTCTTGGCGACATGCAGGGTGCGCTGGAAGTGTTGAAGCGCGCCGATCTCCAGTTTCCCTCCACGCCTGAGGTGGCGGCTGAAACCGCGCTCTCTTATGAGCAAATGGGCCTCACGGACAAGGCCGTCGGCATCTGGAGACATCTGGCGGGCATGGATCCGGCAAAATCAGCGGGTTTCGCCGATCTGGCAAAACGCAAGCTGCAGTCCGCGCCAGCCGGCCCCGCCACACTCTCTGCGGGCATCTCCTCCACCGGTGATTTCGGGCCGAAATCGCTGTCTCTGGGTGCCTGCCTCGCGACCCGGGACCCCTCCACCGTGAATGGTGAAAAAGTGGTCCTGCGCGTGCCGATTCTGCGTCAGGGCAATGCGGCGGTGGACCCGACTCAGGTGGACATTGATGTGTATTTCTTTGATCGCGTGAACGGTGAAAAAATCGCCCAAACCATCGCGGACGAGCCGCTTTCCCAATGGGGTGCGCCGCCCGTGGACTGGAGTGGTGTCGGCGAAGAGCCCCTCGAAGTCTCCTATTTCCTGCCGACACTCACACCGGGTGAAATGGCCACGCATGGCCGCCGTTCATACCACGGCTATGTTGTCCGGCTCTACTACCAGCACAAACTTCAGGATGTCGCCGCTGAACCGCGCGACCTGCTGGATTTTGGCGCGCGCGCGCCCCAGACCGTGCCGGGCGGCGCGAACCCGCTGCTGCCTCCCGTGTCGAACTGACGGCTCGTGCCGCCCGCCCAGATGACTTTACTTTTCCTAGATGCCAATGCCGCCCTGCGCGGTGAACGAACCCTCGCCCTCCGGCAGCAACCCGGCTGGGAGGTCACGACTGCCGACAGCGTCCCTGAAGCGCTGGCCTGGCTGGCCAAGGCAACCAGCCTGGACCTGCTCATCACTGAGGCGATCATTGATGCCAATTCAAAGACCGGCTTTGATCTGCGCGATGCCGCTCTGGCGCGCTTCCCCGAGGCCCGCGTGCTGTTCACCACCCGCTACGATCTCACCGGTTATGAAACGCATCTTGGCGGATGGCCGGTGCTGCAGGACGCTCCCTACACCACGGGAAAACTCATCACCAAGGCGCGGGCGGCACTGGAGCGCCCCGTGCAAGCTGCCGCGGAGGCACCGCCCGATGCACCGCCATTCCTGGCGCCGGGAACGATGCTGGGAAACTATCAGGTTCTGGAGCGCCTGTCCCTCGAAGCGGAATCGGAAACCTACCGCGCCATCCAGGTGACGGTGCAGCGGCCGGTCGCCCTGGTGCTCATGCGACCGGAGTTTTTGAGTCAGCCGACGATGGTCGACAGCTTCAAAGCACGTGAACGCCTGAAGGCTTCCGTGTCCCACCCGCGCATCGCCCCGCTCTATGAGGCGGGTGAGGTGAACGGGCTGATTTTTTACACCCGCGAGCTGCCGCGGGGACGCCATCTTCAGGAAATCCAGGCCACCGGTGAGACACTCTCCGAGCGCAAGATCGCCGACCTGCTTTACGGAGTGGGTGAGGCCATGCAATACGCCATCGAGCGCGGCTGCCACCACCGGCGGCTTGATCCGCAGGATATTTTTATTGATGCGGAAAATCAGGCCAGCATCGTCAATATTTTCCGTCCCAGCGACAGCCGCCCACGCGATCCCAGGGAGGAGGTGGCGGCGCTGATCCAGCTCCTCACGCCTCTCGCCGCCGAAGGCAAGGCCCGCGGCCTGCTGACAACACTCAGCGAAGAATCGCACGACTGGGCTGGCCTTTTGAACGAACTTGATGACGTGCGGGATGCCATGCGTGGCCGCTCCATCATGCGCCGCATCGAGGCGGAGGAAACCTCCCCCCAGGGCGCGACAGGCACGCCGCGATGGCTCTGGGTGGCCGCCATTGCCCTGCTCCTCATCGTTTTTGGCCTTGGCAATTTTGTCGGCACTGTCACGCCGGCACCGATGTCCAGTGTGGCCGGAGAGGAGATGATCGCCATTCCCGCCGGCGCCTTCCTTTATCAGAAAAAGGAGCGGCGCACGCTGCCCGCCTTCTGGATCAGCCGGGATGAAGTCACCATCGGCCAATACAGCCTCTTTCTTGCCGCGCTGAAAAAGGGCGCGGCCAATGCCTGCGATCACGCGGAGCAGCCGAAGACCAAGACCAGTCACGCACCCCCGAAGTGGAACGACACCTATGCCGCGGCCAAGGCCGGGGCAACCTTCAACGGCCAGCCCATGAGTCTCAACACACCCGTCACCCAGGTGGACTGGTGGGATGCGTATGCTTATGCGAAATGGAAGGGGCAGCGTCTCCCCACCGAAGAGGAATGGGAAAAGGCGGCACGCGGTGACAAGGGCTTCCTCTATCCTTGGGGTGAGCAGGCCTCGAAAGACAAGGCCAATCTCGGTGACGACTACGATCCCAACGGAGTGAAGGGCGGCGGGAAAGACGGCTACAACCTCTGGGCCCCCACCAACCGAAAGTGCGCGGACACCAGTCTCTACGGCATCCATGACATGGCTGGCAATGTCTCCGAGTGGACCGCCAGCGAATTCAAAGGCGAGCCTTGGCCTGCCCATCCCGACTATCCCGATCTACGTGTCCCAGTGGTGCGTGGCGGACACTTCGCTTTAAAAAACAGCAACGATCTGCTCACCACGCGTTTCTTTGCCGAGTCGGCGAATGAAACCACCCTGGCCCGGGGTTTCCGAACCGCCAGTGACACGGCGCCGGTAAAAAAATGACGCCTGAAAAAACCGCCTTGCGAAGCAACCCCTGCCCGTTCGGATTTCCAGCATCCGGTTTGTAACTTCAGCTTTTCTCATGGCCACCAAACCCACCACCATCATGCTCGCCGATGATCACGCCGTCGTGCGCCAGGGCTTCCGCATGATTCTGGCCGCGCAATGGGACATGGAAGTCGTGGCGGAAGTCTCCAATGGCCGCGAGGCCGTGGAAAAGGCGGAAGAACTGCAGCCGGATGTGTGTGTGATGGATGTGACGATGCCGGAGCTCAACGGCATCGAAGCCACGCGCCGTCTGGCCAAAGTGTCGCCGAAGACTCGCGTGCTGGCCCTTTCCATGCACAAGGATTCTGTCTATGTGCGTGAGATCCTGCGCGCGGGAGCCAAGGGTTACCTGCTCAAGGACAGCAGCGAGACCGACTTTCTCAATGCCGTGCGCGCCGTCGCCGTGGGCAAAGGCTACCTGAGTCCTGAAGTCAGTGACGCCGTGCTCGATGACTACCGGAAGCACGTCACCAATCCCATCGACCTGCTCTCCACGCGTGAGCGCGAGGTGCTGCAGCTCATTGCCGAAAGCAAAACGAACAAGGACATCGCCAACGGACTGAACCTGAGTGTTTACACCGTCGAAGCGCACCGCGGGCGGATCATGGAAAAGCTGAATCTGCACAGCATCGGCGAGCTGGTGCGGTTTGCGGTGAGAAACGGTCTGATCGACTGATCCCGTCATGATCTTCAGCTTCTTTCCCTTCTCCCGGCGCATCACGGAGCGCACCGTGCTCTGGGGATTGGTGATCGGCTTTGCCCTCGTGGTGGTGCTGCTCGGCATCGCGGGACTGGTGGCGGTGCGGGACAGCCGCGCCATCCGCCGGAGCGCCACTTCATTGGTCAAGGACCAGGTCCTGATTGCCCGCCTCCTGCATGAAGTGCAGGCGGAGGAAGACGCACTGGCTCTGGCGCTGCACCGCCTAACCACAGGAACGGGCATCAATGACCGGGCCGCCCGGATTCAGGAGCTGGAGATCGCTGACAAGGCCGTGGCCAGGCTGACCAGACAGGCCGCCAGCACACCGCATGCCGAACAGTGGCAGAAGCTGGCAACTGCCACACAGGTCTTTTCCCAAACGGCAGCGCGCGCCATGGCCAAACAAGGGCCTATTCCCGAAGAGGTGCTGGAGTCCCTCTTCACCAGCCATGATCAGGTGGTCAAGCACATCCACGATCTCATCCTTCTGAGCAGCAAGCATCTCGCCGAGGTGGATGAGCAAATGAACCTGCAACTTCAGGAACTGGCGGACGAATCCGCCATGCTGCTCAGCGCCTGTTTTGTCCTCGCCACACTCTGCGCCGCAGCCACCGTTTCATTCGCCCATCGCAGCATCCTGCGCATCGAGTGGCAGCGTGATGAATTGAGCCGGGTGTCCTGGCACATGCTGCAGACCCAGGAGGAAACCGCCCGCCGTTTTTCCCATGAGTTGCATGATGAGCTGGGACAATCCCTGGCCGCAGTCCGCGCCAACCTCACCTCAACCAGCGTCGAGGACACCGAAGAACGCCGGAATGATTGTGTGCATCTCGTGGACGAAGCGATCGCCAATGTCCGGGAACTGTCCCAACTGCTCCGCCCCGTGATCCTGGACGACTTCGGTCTCGATGCAGGCCTGCGCTGGCTGACGGAAAAATTCGGCCAAAGAACGCGCGTGAAAACGGGTTACGAATCCAATTTGGAAACGCGTCTTCACAGTGAAATCGAGACGCACCTGTTCCGCATCGCCCAGGAAGCGCTCACCAACATCGCCCGCCACTCCATGGCCACTTCAGTGAACGTCTCCCTCAAACTGGAACTGGGACAGATCCGTCTTGTCGTCGAAGACAACGGCTGCGGCCTGAACACTGACACCAAGGAGTCCCGCCACAGTCTGGGCCTGATCGGCATGAGAGCCAGGGCGCGCGAATGCAAAGGCTCGCTGACGCTTGAGCCGGCGCTGCCGCAGGGCCTGAGAATCGTGGCCATTGTCCCGGCGCGTCCGCCGGAGGAGCCGCAGGTTCTCGACGAGGCTTGAGCTTTTGGTTAGGGCTTTTTGCCGAAGGGCCAGTTGGATAAGAGCCAGATGCTGGCGGTATGGTTGGCCTCCCATTTGTCACCGCCGCGCCGCTGGATCGTCTGCTCCATGAAGCCAACCTCAAGGCGCGTGGACGGGGTCAGCTTGCGCCCGATGCCAAGGAAGGCGCGGTTCTGGTCGAAGTGATTCTTCAGGATGTTGCCGCCAAAGCTGAGAAACACTTCATCCCAAACGGCGATGTAAGTCTTCTTGTCCTCGGTCAGAGGAATGCTGGTGCGCAGCATGTAGCGCACGCGGTTCTCACCACGCCAGTTCACGGTGTTGAAAGTGACTTTGTTCTGCTCCTCGATCCAGCGCTGCTCGAGACGCAGGCGGTGCTGCCATTCGAGGCCGAGCAGGCTCATTTTATAGAGCACCTGCTCCCAGATGCGGTGCTCATCAAACTCATGTGCGACCGGCAGTTCACCATAAGGATAAGTTTTCACATACCCGTAGCCTGCACTCACACTGAGGGTGGGGCTGAGCGTGTAATTGATGCCGGGCCGGATGAGGACCTGCTGCCATTCATCACCCCAATCCTCACGTCGGTTCTGAAGCTCCAGATGGAGTCCCCAGGGACCGCCGGAGAGCGGATGATCGCCAACGTAGTTCGCCCACAGGTTGTCATTGTCAGCATGTTGATCGGCGGCCAGACCGGAGGCGACGAGGCTGCTGAAAAGAAAAAAATGAAGCAGGGTCGATTTCATGAATGGGGGATTCCTAAAACGACACATCTATCAAATCAATGACCGGCCGTCTCCAGCGAACGCTTATCTAGCGTCTTGAGCGCCTGCATCTGCTTGATGGTGCGCTCCATTCCTTCATTCGAGCCGTCGAAGAACATGACGTTGCCCTTGCCGTGCTCGGAGATGTATTTCATGCCGTCGAGCCACATGGTGAAGAGCATGAAGCCGGGAGGCACATCGCCTGCCTGCATGGTTTTGCCGGCGTTGGCGAGACCTTCGGCGACCTGCTCACGGAAACGGGCGTTGCCGGCACCCTTGAGCTCCGAGGCTTCTTTTTCGGCTTCAGCTTTGACGCGGATGGCGCGGGCTTCGGCTTCGGCGGCGCGGGTTTTGATGAGATATTGGGCCTGAGCCTCGTTTTCAGCGGCCATCTTCATGTTGTTGCTGGAAACGACCTGCGACATGGAGCGCATGATGGCCTCATCGAAGGAGATGTCATTGATCTGGAGATCAAGGAGGTGGTAGCCCCAGCTGTTGAGCGCTTCCTCGAGGTGATCCTTCACCGCGCCGATGATTTCGGAACGCAGCACGAGGATTTCGGCCTGCTTTTTGTTTGCCACATAGGAGCGGATGCTGCCTTCAACACTGCGCACGAGAGTTTGCATGAAGCTCTTTTCGTCGATGAAGCGGAAGGCGATCTTCTTGATGGTCTCTTCACCAGCGTCCTGCGCGGAGTATACAATGAGTGATTTGAAGTTCACATAGGCCTGATCAAGCGAGATGGCTTCGAATTCGAGCTCGATGGACTGATTCTGCGTGGAGAT
>CAJCCF010000686.1 GCA_903960845.1 uncultured Verrucomicrobiota bacterium
CGCCACCGGGTCCACCGCCGGGACCTCCTCCTCCGGGGCCGCCGCCCGGTCCTCCACGACCACCACCCTGCCCCCCACCGGGGCCGCCGCCCTGGCCTCCGCCGGGTCCACCACGGCCGCCGCCTTGCCCGCTGTTGTTACCACCACCGGTCTGGTTGTTTTGACCTGTTTGATTGGCCGATGGTGTGGTCGTGCCGCGACCCGCCGTGAGGATCAGGGTCGGCACGCTGTAGACCATGCGAATCGGCGTTGTGCGGTCGCGCATGACGAGTTGGACTTCAATCAATGCGGGCCAGGTATCGCTTGTCCATTCGTCCAGCCATGTCTGATCCTTTTCCTTGTAAAAGCGCCACTGGAGGGAGACCACATCGGGCAGCAGGGGCATCCAATATCGGCCATCTTCATCGGGAGCCGAAAGGCCGGTGGTTTCCTGACGCTGAGCGAGGCCGCTAGCGTCTGATTTTGGGATCAGGTCTTCCCGTGAGAGGCAGAGGTATTGGATCAGCAGCCCGTTTTGATCTGTGACCTGATTGGGGTCGGGCCGCAGGCCCAGGATGGTGTCTTTGTAGCTGATGGGATTGATGCCGAAACCAAAGCAGTTGGGTGAGCCGCTGATGGTCAGTTCCTGCCCGGCATTCTGGTTCTGATCGAGCTGTTTGAGTTTCACCGTGGCGGTGCCTGGCAGGGTGGTGAAGGTCTTGCGGCAGAGATCGAGGAAACGATTGATCGAATCATTTTCCCGCTGGAGCTGCTCGATCTGCGAAGCGCCGCGTACGCTGCCCTGAATGATTGAAAAAAGTGTCCCAGTGATCATCCCGAGAATCGTGAGAGCGATCACGACCTCCATGAGGGTGAAGCCGGACAAAGCGCAAGTGAGGGGAGATGCTGTCTCCAGGCTCTCCGCTCTGAGCTCTCTGAGCCTGGCTTTATTTCGTGGCAGGTTTGTAAACATAGACGTCCACGCTTTCCTCCCGTTGTTCGTTTCCAGCGGCGTAGGTTGCCACGATTTTCAGATCATAAAGATCACTCATCGTGTTGCCGTTGGTCATCGTCAGCGAAACGGGCTCGGCGGTGCTGGTGTAGGTCACGCCGGTCGCCACGTCCGTGATGCTGGCCTGCATTTCATTGAGCGGTTTGCGGCGGATTTCTTCGAGAAATGATCTCATGCCAATGCGCACGCGCTGATCCTTGTTCAGGATGCTGGCGACTTCCATGGAGCTGTTCAGTGAGCGCGCCAGGCCGAGGACACCGATCGCAAAGATGGACAGGGCGATGATGAGTTCGAGCAGGATATAACCGGGGCGGAGGGCCTTTTCAGAAGCTCCTTGAGCTTCTGCACTCAGTCTATGCCTGCTGTTCTTTGCGCTGAAGTTCATCGCAGATCAATGACCTCCCGGGTGATGTCAGCGGTGAGCGCGCCGAACTCGACATCAAAGGTCGCGCTCTGGCGGTCGAGATGCAGTTTGAGCGGCACGCAGATGCCTGTGGGCTGGAAGACCCAAAGCTTGACGACTTCACCGGAGACAGGCGTCTCTTGAACGTCATTCCAGAATTTGACTGAGAACTGCACATCCTTGGGCAGTTCGTAGTGTTCCTGCCAGTTGTCGTCGAGCTTGGGGGCAGTGGGGGCCATTGGCAGCGCGGTCTTTGGCTCCTCGCCAGAGCCGGCATCCAGATCGGAGTCATTGTCATCCTCGTTTGGGTTCAGACGCCGGGCCCCGGTCGCTTCCTCCTGAAGAAAGGTTGTCAGCTCGGAAAGCTGGAAATACGGCGTGAAGTAGCGCGAGGCGACAAAACCTCCCTCATAAAAGGCGACCTGATACGGGCGCTTTTCACGCATGGCGCGAATGCGCGCTTCCTTGGCCAGATGCACGAGTTCGATGACCGGCTCACGCGCAAGCTGCTCTTCCCGAAGACCCTTGAACATCGGCACCGCCCCGGCGGCGATGACGATGATGATGGTGAGCGAGATGACAATCTCGACCAGAGTGAATCCTGCGTGGCGACGAGGCTGGGCAAATGACGAATGTCTAAGCACGAATGACGATGGAATGACGAAGGGAGAAGGCACGGAAGGGGACTCCGGGGCTTCGTGGCCATGCGTCATTCTGGATTCGTCATTCATCATTTGATCTTCGTGTTCGCTTTTGCGGCTTTTTTCGTCCAGTTGCCGATATCGTCGTCCGTGCCTTCGACACCATCCTTGCCGATCGAATACACGTCATAAGGTCTTTTGGCTTTAATGGCTGGACAACGGTATCTGTAATCATGGCCCCATGGGTCTTTGGGCACCGCCTCGATAAGTGCGAGCCACCTTTCTGGTAGAGGTTCAGTAGTTGGCTTCTTAACGAGTGCCATGAGTCCCTGTTCGGTGCTGGGGGCACGCATGTTGCGGGCTTCGTAGAGTTGCAGTTGAATCGAAAGTATTTCGAGATCGTCCTCTACACGTTTGATTTTGGCTGCTTCCAGTTCACCATTCGTTGATTTGGTTAGCGGAGGTTTTGTTTTTCCGCTTTGAGCCTTGTTTGTAGATTGATCCTCAGCTGCAAGGAGTGCCATGTTAGTAGAAACTAAGAACATGGCTACAAAAGCGAGGGGCAGGTTCATGTTTTCAATAGTGTAAAAACATCGACTTATTTCGCCGCCGCTGCACTTGCAGACCAGTTGCCGATGTCGTCTTCCGTGCCGTCGACACCATCTTTGCCGATGGACCAGACGTCATAAGGCTTCTTGGCTTTCTGGGCCGGGTAACGGTATTTGTATTCCTGTCCCCATGGGTCTTTGGGCACGGATTCGAGCAGCGCAGTCCACTTCTCGGGCAGTGGTTCGGTGGTGGGTTTTTCGACGAGTGCTTTGATGCCCTGCTCGGTGGTCGGTGCGCGCATGTTGCGTGCCTCGTAGAGCAGCATCTGGGTCATGATGTTTTGCAGGTCACCATCGACACGTGTTTCCTTGGCGACATCGACATTGCCTTTGAGCATGTAGATGGAACCGGCGGCGAGGATGGAGATGATCGTGAGCACGATGACGATTTCGATCAACGTGAAGGCGGCGGCGAGGCGGCGAGGGTGACGTGTTTGGATGTTCATGGTTCTATTTGGACGGGATTCAGAGGATGGCAGAATTAACAGGATTTAAACAGGAAGGTTTCAGGAGATGAAGACAAAGCACAGATGGGGTAAATGCCTTTCGTTATTCGACATTGAGGTTTGTTTCGTCATTCGAGCATCGGTATTTCGGCTTTCAGATCACACGCGACTGCGGATGCCATTCACGGACTGGAACACGGCGGAGATGATGGAATAGGCCACGACGCCAACGATCACGGCCATGAAGAGAATGATGACAGGGGAGATCAGTGCGGTCATGCGTTTGATGCGCTTGTCGAGTTCCTTGTCATAGCGCACGGCGCTCTTCTCCAGTGACAGGTTGAGCTGGCCTGTCTGCTCGCCCACGGCGATCATGTCCACGAGCATCAGCGGGAAATGGCCGACCTTTTTCAGCGAGCTGGAAAGCGCTCCGCCCTCGGCCACGAGGTTGGTGACTTTGCTGAGAAGGGACTGGATGAAAACGTTGGCGGAGATTTTTGAGACCAGGCGGATGCTGTTCATCAGCGGCACGCCATTGCCCACGAGGCTGCCCATGCTGTGGCTGAACTGGGCATAAAAGCGGGTCGCGATCACGGGGCCAAAGAGCGGCAGCTTGAGCTTGGTCTCATGCCACCACATGAGGCCCTTGGGCGTGGCGATGAAGGCTTTGAACGACAAGACGATGATGGTGATGATCGACAGGAGAACCCACCAGTAAGAGGCGAGAAAGGAATTGAAACTGATCAGCATCTGCGTGGCGAAGGGCAGCTTCTGGCCGCTCTTGTCCAACAGGTCGGTGATCTGCGGCACCATGACGGTCATGAAGACGATCATGAGCACGGTGCAGGCACCGACGAGGAAGGCCGGGTAAATCATGGCCTGTGTCACCTTTGACTGGAGCTCGGCCATGACGAGCAGGTTCTGTGCGAGTCGCCGCAGAATCGGCGCGAGCGAACCGCTGACCTCACCTGCGGCGACGAGGTTGCAGTAAAGTTCATCAAAGCTCGGTGAAGCCTTTTTAAGCGCCTTCGATACACTGGCACCTTCCCGCAATTGGTCGCGCATGATGCCGGACACTTTGCGCAGAGATAAATCTTCCTGGCGCTCCATGATCACGCGCAGTGCCTGGTCGATCTGCAAGCCGCCATCCAGCATGTCGGCCAGTTCTTCGGTCAGCAAAATGATCTGATTGCGGCTGAGTTTGACCGGCAGGTTGTCCGTGACTTTGGACGCTGCCGCCGCGCCTGTTTTGGCGGTCTTCGCCTCCTCCGCCACCTTGACCGGCGTCAGAGCCTGCGCCTCCAGCTTGCGGTAGACTTCAGCCTTTGAGCCCACGGCCAGGATGCCGGTCACGGTTTGACCGGAAGTGTTGAGGGCGGTGTAGGTGAATGAGGGCATGGGATGAAAATTAACTGCGCCCCTTGAGAATGTGATCGCGTTTGGAGGGGTTGATTCGACCATCAAAGATGGCTTTCACCTCTGCTTCACCATTCTCGACAGAGTAGAAAATGATGGATTGGAAGTGCTTTGAATTCACGTGATGGTAACCTCGAATCATACTGTGAATTCCGGCAGTCGTTTCGAGCCCGAGGAGATCCTGGGCGATGCAGATGCGAAAATAGGAACCAAGCCCCTTTTCCTGACGTTCATAGAATGCA
>CAJCCF010000687.1 GCA_903960845.1 uncultured Verrucomicrobiota bacterium
AACCAGTTGTAGTGACAGGTGATGAGGGCGAGCTTCATGCGTTAGTTCGTGTAGCGCCCACGGACTCGAAGCCACAGACCGTTGAAAGTTGGCAGAGTGTTGTAGGCATCGGGAAAACCGGTGTTGAGATGGACATCGAGCTTCGACCCAGAAGGCATGGTTAAAGCGCCGTTGGCGAGAAGAGGAATGCCAAGGCCCTTGGCATCGCTGTTCGGGAAGTATTCATAAAACCAGAAGGACTGGGCATACAGGCCGCCAGGGGACGAAGAGTTCGGCGCGTCGGTGCCATAAACGATGATGTTCGACTGGAAGAAATTGTCCGCCATTCGCGGAGTCGCATTGCGCATCGCAAGGCCGATGTGCGTGATCACCGCATCACGCGGCAGAACGAAAATCGAGCTGGATTGAAGCGAGTCGTAACTGGTTTGGCTACTAAGCTGCAAAGGGATGAGCAGATCGAACATCTGTCCCGAGGCTCCATTGCTCTGCACGAAAGCCACGAGCGCGGCATTGTCGCTCGGACTGCCGCTGTTGATCTGCGACCAGGCATGATTGTGTCCGCTTGGCGGAAACGTGCTGGGTTTACCTGTCACCTCGTTCCAGGAGGTCGGAAAAGACGTCGGTTTGCCGGTCACGTTCGACCAGGTCACTGTGGGATTACTGGCACCACCGGCACTGTTGATGGTGATTGTCTTGGTTTCCTCGTTGAGGGTGAAGGTGACGTTCGATCCAGCCACCAGCCTCGCCTTGATCCAGGCCCACGCGGCGTCGGCGGCTTGATCAGGGGCCGTGTCGCCGGGGCGTGAAGGCGAATTGCGCAACGTGATGGGAAAAGCCAGCGACTTGCGCGGATAAGGAAGCTCGCTGGTGATTTGCCACTCGATCTGCGCGGTCAGGGCAATGGCTGCGCTATTGGAGAGAGCGGTGCGCAAAGGCTCGGAATCTGCCAGCAAGCTGAAGGTGTAGCTCGTCTGCGTATTTGAGCCAGCCACCGTCCACGAGGTGTCGAGCAATACAGGCGGACCGCTCTCATGGCCTAGCAGTTTCATAATCAGCTTCCCTGTCGAGTTGGTTGGGAGTGCGACTGGCACGTTGTCTTGCTCGAACGTGACCCGGAGAATGAACAGTGTGCCTAGAATGCCGCTGAGCGACGGCAGGGACGAACTGACGTTCGTGGCCGTGACTTCTCCGGTGCCTGCATTGATGCAGAGATGCTGCTGATCCATGCCAGAAGCGGCATGTCAATCACAGCGTGGGCAGCACCATGTGGGTCACATGAGACATTGTAAGGGATGGTGAGCATGAATTCGTAAAGCTTGCCAGTCTGCACCGGAAACCTCAGGCCAATCAGGTCCTTTCACTCTCTGCTACGCCCCCATTTTCATAACGCTGATTTGACGCTGATGAGACGCTAATCCTCAGACATCATCGTCCTTATTAGCGGTTATAAATCTTCTCCGTCGGACTTAGGACATAAAAGATGCTCAATCGTTCGGAACACCGGCTTCAGACGGTTCTGGGAAAGGGTGATTCAGCCTGCAAAAGTCTTGCCGCATCTAGGAAACCCGCCAGACTCCAGTCATCAATTCGCGGCGGGTGAAGAGCCTGCCAGTTGTGGAGACATGCGATTTGAAACTCCCACTGGTTAGCCAACTCTCATGAATATCGTCCTTTGCCGAGTCCTGGCTCTTGCCCTTGCGTTCACTGCGCTGCTGTTCGTTCTCTGCCCAGCCTGGAGCCACGCTGGCCCGCCTTTCGCAGAATTCATCGACCCGAATCCGAATGCAGGGAACCAGTTCGGAGCAGCCGTGGTCGCACTCAGCACGGGGAATGTGGTCATCACCTCTCCGTATGACGATACTGGCGGTGTGGACGCAGGTGCCGTTTATCTTTTCAATGGAGCCACTGGCGCGCTCATGAGTACGCTCAGGGGATCGCAAACCAATGACTCTGTGGGAAGCGGCGGCGTGACTGCGCTTAGCAATGGCAACTATGTGGTGAGCAGCCCATACTGGGACAACTCTGGCGTGGTGGATGCCGGAGCCGTGACCTGGGGCAGCGGCACCAGCGGGGTGAGCGGGGCCGTGACTAGCAGCAACAGTCTCGTCGGCACCACCGTCAGTGACTTTGTGGGCTCCTCCGGCGTGGCAGCGCTGAGCAATGGCAGCTATGTG
>CAJCCF010000688.1 GCA_903960845.1 uncultured Verrucomicrobiota bacterium
CCGGTGCCGCTGTGCCTGGATTGGAGAAGTATCACGGCCAGGACATCTTCCTCACCGAGGCTCTCACCATCGAGGCCAAGGCGCATGTCAGTGATGCGGTGAAGGAGAAGAAACCCTTCTTCCTCTATTTCGCGCAATACGCGGTGCATGGCCCCTTCAACTCGGATCCGCGATTCGCTGAGCACTACAAGGACAGTGGCAAACCAGCGCCCGCACAAGCCTTCGCCACGCTGATCGAAGGCATGGATAAATCCCTCGGAGACCTGCTCGATCACCTCGATGCCCTTGGCGTTGCTGATAACACACTCGTCATGTTCCTTGGCGACAACGGCAGTGACGCGCCGCTCGGCAACGAGCATGCGGTGGCCTGCGCGGCCCCGCTGCGCGGTAAAAAGGGCTCACACTATGAAGGAGGCATGCGGGTGCCCTTCATCGCCGCGTGGGCCGGGAAAAACGCGGAAAACGCGCATCAAAAACGTCTACCCATCGCCGCCGGTGCCATTCAGAGCCAGCAGGCCGCCGTGTATGACCTGTTTCCAACCATCCTTGGCCTCGCTGGCATCGAAGCGCCTTCGCCGCATGCTGTCGACGGAAGGAAGCTCGACACGCTGCTCACCGCCAAGCCGGACGGTTCCCGCAGCGAGACCTTTCTCATGCATTATCCGCATGCACCGCATCGCACCAACTACTGGACCAGCTACCGCGATGGGGATTGGAAAGTCATCTACCACTACTTCCCCACCGAGGTTTCCGGCGGCAGTCACTACCAGCTTTTCAATCTCAAAGCCGATCCCTTCGAGCAGACCGATCTCGCCACCGCGAATCCGGTTGAATTGAAACGCCTCATGCAGGGGCTCATCACCGGACTCGAAGTGCAGCACGCAGTCTATCCCGTCGAAAAAGGCGGCACCACCCCGGTGAAACCAAAACTTCCCTGACCATGAAACGCTTCTTCAGCTTCTCCGTGCTTCTTGCTGCCTTCTGCGGGCTCATCCATGCAGCCGCTCCGCCTAACATTGTTTACATTCTTGCCGATGACATGGGCTTTTCCGACATCGGTTGCTACGGCGGCGAGATCGACACGCCGAATCTGGACGCGCTGGCAAAGGGCGGCCTGCGGTTCACGCAGTTCTACAACACGGCCCGCTGCTGCCCCACGCGTGCCTCGCTGCTCACCGGCCTCTATCCGCATCAGGCGGGCATCGGGCACATGATGGAGGACCGGAAGCTCGAAGGTTACACCGGCAACTTGAACAAGAGCTGCGTCACGATTGCCGAGGCCCTGAAACCCGCGGGTTATCAGAGCTACGCCGTCGGCAAATGGCATGTCACCAATGTCACGCATCCAAAGAGCGATGCCGACAAGTTCAACTGGCCGCTTCAGCGTGGCTTCAGCCGCTTCTATGGCACCATTCACGGTGCCGGCAGTTTTTTTGATCCGAACACGCTCACCCGCGACAACGAATACGTCTCGCCCTTTGCCGATGCGGAGTATCCGACGGACGAGTACTACTACACCGACGCCATCAGCGACCACGCGGCGAAGTTTGTGAAGGAGCATGACAAAGCGAAGCCCTTCTTCCTCTACGTCGCCTACACCGCCGCGCACTGGCCCATGCACGCGAAGGAGAAGGACATCGCGAAATACAAAGGCCGCTACGCCGCCGGTTACGAGGCTGCACGCAAGGCACGCTACGACAAGATGATCAAAGAAGGCGTCATCACCGCTGCAGGAAGCACCAATTGGCCGCTGCCGCCGGATCTGGGCGAAAAAGAATTCGGCGAGTGGGAGCAGCGGCGGATGGAGGTCTTTGCCGCGATGGTGGACAGCATGGACCAGGGCATCGGCCGCATCGTGCAGACACTCAAAGATGCCGAGCAGTTTGAAAACACGCTCATCTGTTTCCTTCAGGACAACGGCGGATGCGCCGAAGTCGTCGGCAGTGTCGGCATCGGCCAACCGCGTGCCGCGACACCTTCGTTGCCGCCTTTGAGCAAGGATTACCTCCAGCCCGACATGGTGCCGAAACAAACGCGGGACGGCTTCCCTGTGCGTCAGGGCAGGGGCGTCATGGCAGGACCTGCGGACACCTATCTCGGCTACGGCGCCGCGTGGGCCACGGTGTCAAACACGCCTTTCCGCAAGCACAAGCACTGGACTCATGAAGGCGGCATCAGCACGCCTCTCATCGCCCATTGGCCTGCAGGCATCACGCGCAAAGGCCAGCTTGAAAGCACCCCAGGCCATCTCATCGACCTCATGGCCACCGCTGTTGATCTCTCGAAAACGACCTATCCCGCCAACGTTAAGCCGATGGAAGGACGCAGCCTTGTGCCGCTCTTCACCGGCGGAAAAATCCAGCGCGAAGCCATCTACTGGGAACATGAAGGCAACCGCGCCTTGCGCGTGGGCGACTGGAAAATGGTCGCTGAACACGGCAAGCCCTGGGAGCTCTACAACATCGCCGAAGACCGCTCCGAGCAGCGTGATCTCAGCCAGCAGGAACCCGATCGCGTGAAGCAGATGACCGCGATGTATGACGCTTATGCCAAGCGTGCGAATGTGGAATCCTGGGACCTGGTGAATCCGAAACAAAAGCCCAAGGCCGGTAAGAAAAACAAAGGCAAAAAGCCGTGAGCCCCCATGGGTGAGAGACTGCGTCCCGGCTTATTTCGCCGCAGCTTTTTTCACGGGCGTTCTGGGTCCTGACTACACGCCCTGGCCGAAGGGTTTCGCGGGTTGCTTGCCGAGCAGTTGCAAATCAAACCACTCGGTCATGCGCGCGGTGTCGTCGCTCATCTCCTGCCAGCCGCCGTGGCCGGCACCTTCACGGATGAAGAGTTCGCAGTTCGCGCCAGCTTCATTGCAGCGTTTGAGGAAGCGATGCGCCTGCGTGATCGACACCTGGGGGTCGGCATCGCCATGCACGATGAAGACGGGTGGCTGATTCTTGCGAACCCAGTAGATGGGCGACAGTTCTCGACCCAATGCTTCACGACCTTCCGGTGTGGCGGATTTTGGACCAAAGGCGCCGGCATAAGCTTCCAGGCGGCCGATGCCGACGGCGTTGTCGCCATCTTCGAACCAGTTCAAATAATCCGTGGGCGGATAGAAGCAGGCGGCGGCTTGCACGGCACTGCTTTCACGATCCACCGGATCAGCAGCCCCGGCATTGCCATCACCACCGCGTGTGGCGAGCATCAAACTCAAATGACCACCCGCGCTGCTGCCTGTCACACCGAGCTTCATCGGGTCCACGCCGTAGTGCGCGGCATTTGCACGGACAAAACGCACTGCACGATTCAAATCCGTCACGATCTCCTCCACCTGAAAGCGCGGCTGCGAGCCATGCACGACCACAAACGTCGTGTAGCCCGCTTTCGGCCAACCGCCATCGCTGATGCCCTTGTGATTCGACTTCCAGCCGCCACTCACAATCTTGATGATGCCCGCGCCATTTGGATTTGCCGGCTTGAAGACATCCATCGTCAGCGCCACGCCGTCATGCTTGGTGTAGATGAGATCGCGGATGTGCTCCGGCTCCTGCGCGCAGAGTGGCGTGATGATCGTGGCTAGCGCGGTGATGGCGAGGAGGCGGAATGATTTCATGGCTTGGGGTTTCAGCGTCACGAAAGGGAAGCTGCGCGTCAAAGGATGAATGCATATTCGGCGGATGAGCGAACAGGCCTGCGGCAGCGGGCTGCGATGGGTTATCGAAACCACGGTGAAACTTGACGTAAACTCCGGTGCTTCCCGGCGTTTCATCGGGGCATGAAGCGTATCCTTATTTTCATCTCATCATTCTGCGCTGTTCACCTGGCGTTCGCGGCGAAGCCTAACATTCTGTTTCTACTCAGCGATGACCACAGCTATCCGTTCCTGAGCGCTTACGGCGATACCAACGTCAAAACACCGACGCTTGACCAAATCGCGGCGGAGGGAATGAAGTTCCATCGCTTCTTCACCGGAGCACCGCAGTGTGTGCCGTCACGCGCCACACTGATGACAGGGCGTTCACCTGTGGCGGCACGGATGACACGGTTTTCGTCACCCCTGCCGCGCGATGAGATCACGCTCCCGGAATTGCTTCGTGACAAAGGCGGCTACTTCACCGGCATCTGCGGACGCAGCTTTCACCTGGATGGTTCCGGCAAGGCCAGTCCGGCGATGGCGCAAATGATTGATGGGCATCAGATGAAAACTTTTGCGGCACGCGTGGACTCGCTGAACACCTGCGCTGACAACGACGTGGCCGCAGAAGTCGCCGCCTTTCTCGATAAGAAGCCAGAGGACAAGCCCTTCTTCATGTGGGCCAACTTCAGTGATCCGCATCACGCGTGGAATGCGCCCGCGGAGTTCCGGCCTGATCCTGCATCGCTTAAGCTGCCGGCGCACTTGCCGGACCTTCCCGGCATGCGCGAGCAGCTCGCTGACTACTGCGCTGAGGTGAATCGCGTGGACCGCACGGTTGCCGGCGTGCTTGAGGTGCTCAGGAAACGCGGACTCATGGATAGTACGTTGATTGTTTTCTGCGGTGACAACGGCATGGCGATGCCGCATGGCAAAGGCTCGCTTTATGATCCGGGCTCAAACGTGCCGTTCCTCGTGCGCTGGCCTGGTGTGGTGAAGCCGGGCGGAGATTCGCGGGCGCTGATCAGCGCCGAGGATCTGGCTCCCACGCTGCTCGCGGCGGCGGATCTTGAGGCAGGTTCCAGGATGAGTGGCGTGAGCTTTTTGCCATTGCTCAAAGGCGAAGTCCACGCACCGAGAAAGCACTTGTTCGTCGAGCGCGGCCCGCATGGCTCGGCACCGGTCGCGGTGAACATGTCGAACTCCGGTTACGATCTCTCCCGTGCCGTGCGCAGCGATCACTTCAAGTTCATCTACAACTGCACCCCGTGGATGCCGTATTCGCCGGTTGATTCCGCAGGAGGTGCCGCATGGAAACAAATGCAGGAGGCGAATGCCGCCGGTAAACTTTCGCCCGGCCTGCGCGCGACTTACTTCACCACTCCGCGCCCTGTTTATGAGCTCTACGATCTCGATGCGGATCCTTCAGAGCTGAACAATCTCAGCGGCAAACCCGCGCTCGCCGCCACCGAGCGTGAACTTCGCCACGCCATGGCTGAAAAGATGATCCTCGATTTCGACTACCTGCCGCTGCCTGACCTGATGGATGGCGGCAACGCCGGTGCCCCGAAAAAGGGCAAGGGGAAGGGCAAGAAGAAGTAGCCGTGCTCTGAGATCCGGCCACTATCCCCGCCCATGCCGGACATCGTCCTCGCCACGCTCAACGCCAAATACATCCACGCCTCGTTCGGGCTGCGCTATCTCATGGCGAATCTTGGCGAGCTGCGGGATCGCGCCTGCATGGCGGAGTTTGTCATCAACCAGCAGCCACTGGAAATCGTGGAGGCCATTCTCGAACATGAGCCGCGCATCGTTGGTTTCGGCGTGTACATCTGGAACGTTGAGCAGACGACGGAAGTCGTGGCCTTACTCAGGCGCATTCGGCCCGGGCTGATCGTCATCCTTGGTGGCCCGGAGGTTTCGTATGAGACTGAGGGACAGGAAATCGTCGCGCTGGCAGATCATGTGATCACAGGCGAAGCGGATGTGAAGTTTGCAGAAGTGTGCCGACAGCTGCTCGGATTGGCCGCAGAGGGGCCGAGGAGCGGAGAGGTGGAGTCTGAGTCAGCACCACTGCCTCTTTGCCCCTCTGCGGCAAAAACGAATCTTCCCAAGATCATCGCTGCCGAGTTGCCGGCGCTGAACAATCTCGCATCACCGTATGAGCTCTACACGGACGAAGATCTCAAAAACCGCGTGATCTACGTTGAGGCTTCGCGCGGTTGTCCGTTCACGTGTGAGTTCTGCCTTTCATCGCTCGACATTCCGGTGCGTGCTTTTGCGACCGATGCCTTTCGGGCTTCCATGCAGCGGCTGCTGGACCGTGGTGTCACGCAGTTCAAATTTGTCGATCGCACCTTCAATCTGCATCTGCCGACGAGCATGGGCATTTTGCAGTTCTTTCTGGACCGCTGGCGCGATGGTTTGTTTCTGCACTTTGAGATGGTGCCGGATCGTTTGCCTGAGCAACTGCGCTCGCTTATCCGCCGGTTTCCAGCCGGTGCGGTGCAGTTTGAGGTGGGCATTCAGACCTTTGATGACACCACGTCAAAAAACATCAGCCGCCGCCAGAATCTGGAGCGTCTGGAAGACAACTTCCGCTTCCTCCGCGAGGAAACCGGAGTGCACATTCATGCGGATCTGATCGTCGGCCTGCCCGGTGAAAGCGTGGAAAGTTTTGGACGCGGTTTTGACCGGCTTGTGCGGATGGGACCGCAGGAGATCCAGGTCGGCATCCTCAAGCGTCTGCGCGGCACACCCATTGTTAGGCACGATCAGGAATATGCGATGATCTATGCGCCGCACCCGCCCTATGAAATCCTGTCCACGCGTGACATTGCCTTTCCTGACATGCAGCGCATGAGGCGGTTTGCCCGCTACTGGGACATCGTGGCGAACAGTGGCAATTTCACCGGAACGCTGAAGCTGCTGTGGCGTGATGAAGCGTCACCCTTTGTGCAATTTCTGCGCTTCAGCGACTGGCTGCACGCGACACTGCGGCGCACGCACATGATTGCCCTGCACGTCGTCGCGCAGAGTCTTTTTGACTTTCTCATTCAAGAAAGTGGCGTGGATCGTGAGCTCGCGGCCAGCACGTTGGAGGCGGACTGGCATCGCACCCCGAGTCGTGAAGCGCTGAATCTGCGTGGCAGATCCACCACTTTGGTGAAGCCTGCTGCGGCACGCGCGGCACGCCGGCAGGAACGCCACACGCAAGCTCTTTGAGTCCCTGGGCTAGCTCAACTCGCGAATCGGCAGGGCACCATTTTCGACGAGGTAGTGCGGGCGGCCTTTATTGTCGGTGACGGTGGCGGAGCTGACGTCGATGCCGAGATTCCGATACAGGGTGGCGAAGACTTCGGGGAAGGTGACCGGACGGCTGT
This sequence comes from uncultured Verrucomicrobiota bacterium, assembly GCA_903960845.1. Classification (GTDB taxonomy): domain Bacteria; phylum Verrucomicrobiota; class Verrucomicrobiia; order Verrucomicrobiales; family Verrucomicrobiaceae; genus Prosthecobacter. Next base: position 7,015 of record CAJCCF010000688.1, read on the forward strand.
CGGCCTCGCCACCGAGGCGGTCGGTGGAGCCGATGACTTGTCCGCTGGGCATGCCGCCGCCGGCGAGCAGGGCCATGGCGACGCGCGGCCAGTGATCCCGTCCGCCCTGAACATTGATGAGCGGCGTGCGGCCAAACTCGCCCCAGACGAGGACGGTGACATCTTTGTCGAGGCCACGCTGATGGAGATCCTCGATGAGGGCCGTGATGCCCTGGTCAAAGATGGGGAAATCTTCGCGTTCGCGGGTGAAGATGTCGTTTTTGGGTCCGCCATGCCAGTCCCACTTGCTGTAGTTCACGGTGACGACGCGTGCGCCGGCCTCGACAAGGCGGCGTGCCGTGAGGAAGCTCTGCGGGACACGCGGAGCACCGTTTTCGTCGATGCGTTTGACGGTGTCGCCTGTACCGTAGCGGGCGACGATGCGCGGATCTTCTTTGGAGAGGTCGAGGGCGTCGGCGAGTTTGGAGGAGGTGAGGACGCCCATGGCCTGCTGGGTGAAGGCGTCCATGCCTTCCATGCGACCGCTGGCATCGACATCACGACGGAAAAGATCAATGCTCGAGAGCAACCTGGCCCGGTCGGCGAGGCGGTCATAAGTGATGCCCTGAAGGGTGAGATCAGCGCGGCTGGGACCCACGTGGCGGAAGGCCGAATTGGCGGAGCCCAACATGCCTGGGCCCGGTTCATTGTAGGGGCCGTGGGTGCACTCGTAGCACATGCTGACAAACGGCGGGGTGGATGGACTGACGGCGCCCTGCAACTTGCTGACAACACTGCCAAACTGCGGCCAGCCTCCCGGGGGCACAATGCTGCCGCGTGGGGCGTGACCCGTGTAGCATTGGGCGGCATCGTGGTCGGCCTGAGCGCCGACGAGCGAGCGGATGATGGTGAACTTGTCCATCATCTTGGCCATGCGCGGGAAGAGTTCGCAGATCTGGATGCCGGGGACATTGGTGCCGATGGGCTTGTGCGGTCCGGCGATCTCACGCGGGGCGTTCGGCTTGAGATCGAACATGTCCTGATGTGGCGGTCCGCCGACGAGATAGATGAGGATGACGGACTTGTGCGAGTTCCGAATGCCCGCCTGGGATTCGAGGGCGAGAAGGTTTGGCAGCGAAAGCCCGGTGGCACCAAGGCCGCCAATCTTGAGGAAATTACGCCGCGAAACACCATCGCAAAAAGGCTGATTGCGGCCGGTCGGGGCGAGGATCTTGAGCATGGCGTGGTGCGGATGGAGGAGTGCTGCGAGGCCTGACGACGGGATGATCGGCGGGCGTGATGAGCTTTGAAGCTGGGACGGAACGCCATATTTCACGCTTCTCTTTCCCATCCGGGCTGGAATGGGGCGCGGTGCCTTCATTTGCCCGCGCGGAGAAGCGATAAAGATTGTCCCAATGCGCGTTTTATCCGCCCTATCATGATTCGATCCTTCACCGCCTCCATTCTTCTCGGCCTTTCCTTCACCAGTCTTCTGCGCGCAGAGTCCGTCTTCACGGGCCGCTGGGCACTGACGATTCCCGGAGGTGGCGCAGGCTGGCTCGGTGTGGTGGAAAAAGACGGCGCGTTCAGCTCCAGCGTCCTGTGGGGCGGCGGCAGTGTGGTGCCGACAGCTTCCACCAAAGTGGATGGCGACACGCTGATCGTGACGCGCGAGCAGAAGAATAAAGAAGGCAAGGTGACGACCGAAACGCTGACCGGAAAAGTCGAAGGCGATGTCATCAAGCTCACCACCGTGAAGCGCAATCCCGAAGGCAAGGAAATCGGCAAGCCCGCTGATTTGAGCGGCAAACGCATCCCTGCCATCCCGGCCCGCCCGGACCTTTCCAAGGTGAAATTTGGTGAGCCGGTCCAACTTCTCAATGGCAGGGATCTGACCGGCTGGAAGCTCATGAATGACAAGGCCGACAACGGCTGGAGCGTGGAAGATGGCGCATTGATCAACCGTGTGGTGAAGGCCAAGGACAAGCACTTCGGCAACCTCCGCACCGAGGCCGAGCTTGAAGACTTCAATCTGAAGACCGAAGTCCGCACGCAGGAAGGCAGCAACAGCGGCATCTACCTGCGCGGCATCTATGAGGTGCAGGTCATGGAGAGCTACGGCAAGCCACTGGACTCACACCACATGGGAGCGCTCTACAGCCGCATCACTCCAAGTGTGAATGCCGAGAAGCCAATCGGCGAATGGCAGACGATGGACATCACCCTGGTGGATCGTCACCTGACCGTGATCCTCAATGGCAAGACCATCATCGACAACCAGCCCGTCCTCGGCTGCACCGGTGGTGCGATGAGCAGTGATGAATTCAAGCCCGGCCCCATCTATCTCCAAGGCGACCACACCAATGTGGACTACCGCAACATGGTGCTGCGCCCTATCCTGAAATAAGACTTCATTATGCCCCCTTCACTGCTCCAGGACACACGACGCCATTTCTTCAGCCAATGCGGCATGGGGATCGGGGGCGTGGCGCTGGCATCGATGATGGCGGAGCGCGGGCTGAATGCGGCAAGCGCAGCGGCGGGCGCGCCGGGAGTGACGCCCAAAGGACACCACCCGGCGAAGGCGAAGAATGTGATCTTCCTCTTCATGGCGGGCGGTCCATCGCAGTTGGAGTTGTTTGATTACAAACCCAGGCTGCAGGAACTGAATGGCCAGCCGATCCCGCAGAGCTACATCGAAGGCAAGCGTTTCGCTTTCATGGGCACGAGCCACAGCGTGAAGCTGCTGGGCGCGCGGCGTCAGTTCAAGCAACACGGTCAAAGCGGTGCCTGGGTCAGCGATCTGCTGCCACACACGGCGGGAATCGTGGATGATATCAGCATCGTCACCACCTGCCAGACGAGCCTGTTCAATCATGCTCCGGCCAAGCTCTTCATGAACACGGGCAGCGGGCAGTTTGGCCGTCCGTCCATGGGTGCCTGGGCGACCTACGGCATCGGCAGCGAGTCGAGCGACCTGCCTGGTTTCGTCGTGCTGCAGAGCGGTCCGCGCGGTCCGCGCGGCGGAGCGGTCAACTGGGGCAGCGGCTTTCTGCCCACCACCTATCAGGGCGTGCCGCTGCGCAGTCAGGGCGAGCCGATTCTCAATCTGAGCACGCCGGCAAGTGTGGATCCACGGAGCCAGCGCCGCGTGATCGACGCGGTGCGTGATTTGAATTTGAAGCGCCTCGTCGAGACGGGTGATGATGAAATTCAGACACGCATCAACGCCTATGAAATGGCCTACCGGATGCAAAGCAGCGCACCTGAGCTGATCGACATCCAGGGCGAATCAAAATCCACGCTCGATCTTTACGGTGTTGATCCCGCGAAGCCATCCTTTGCACGCAATTGTTTGTTAGCCCGCCGGCTCGTGGAGCGCGGAGTGCGCTTTGTGCAGCTTTATCACTCAAGCTGGGACAGCCACGGAGGCAAAGGTGAAACGCTGGAAGATGATTTCCCCAAGGTGGTGCGCGAGGTCGACCAGGCCTGTGCCGCCTTGATCCGTGATCTCAAAGCACGCGGCCTGCTGGAGGAAACTCTGGTGGTGTGGGGTGGTGAATTCGGCCGCACGCCGATGGGCGAGAGCCGTGACAAGACGGGTCGCAATCATCACATCGACGCCTTCACCATGTGGTTTGCCGGCGGCGGCATCAAGGCCGGTCAGACCTTTGGCAAGACGGATGAACTGGGCTTCGATGGCGTCGAAAACAAAGCCCATGTGCATGACATCCACGCCACGATTCTGCATCTCATGGGACTGGAGCACGAGAAACTCACCTTCCGCTTCCAGGGGCGCGATTTCCGCCTGACGGATGTTCACGGGAAACTGCTTCAGGGGCTCCTGGCCTGATTCACTTCGCAAAGTGGATCGCCTTGTAGCAGCGATGCTCCAGCAGCGATGACTTCATGCCGAGCACTTCAGGCCGGACGAGTGTCGGGCGAACGTACCAGTAGATGGGGAGCACGGGCAGTTCATCGAGCAGAAGCGTTTCCGCCTCTGTGAGCAGAGCCAGTCGCTTTTTCGTGTCGCCTTCCCGAAGCGAGCCCTGCAGGAGTGCATCATAGCGCGGGTTGCTCCAGCCTGTCTGGTTGTTGCCATCACCTGTTTGCCAGAGACTGAGAAAGGTGAAGGGATCCAGGAAATCACCGACCCAGCCAGCACGGCAGACCTGATAGTCGAGTCGCTTTTGAGAGTCGAGGTACACGCCCCAGTCCTGATTGAGCACTCCGACATCGATATGCAGGTTTTTCTTCCACATCTCCTGAATCGCCTCGGCGATGGTGCGGTGGGATTCGAGCGTGTTGATGAGGATCTCGAATTTCGGGAATCCCCTGCCATCAGGATAGCCCGCCTCCGCCAGCAGCTTGCGCGCGCCATCAGGATCAAAGCGCAACATATCCGGCGCCTCGTAACCCTCTCCGGCACCTGGCGGCGTGAAGCCTGTCGTGGGTTTCTGCCCGGCGCGCAGGATGTTGCGGATCAGACCGGAACGGTCAATCGCCATCGCCAACGCTTGACGAACAAGTTTGTTATTCATCGGCGGCCTTGTGACATTGACGCGATAGAAGTAAGTGCTGAGGAGTGCGTTTTCGTGAAACACCTCCGGATGCTTTTCCCGATACTCGGGTACTTGCGATAGCGGCACCGATTCTGTCGCATGAATCTGCCCGTCCCGGAAGGCGCGCTCCTCCGTGGCATCGCTGACGATGGGGACAAAAATGATCTCATTCAGTTTCACGGTGGCGGCATCCCAGTAATGCGGATTGCGCTCGACGGTGATGGAGTGCGTGTAGCGCCATTCCTTCATCTGAAAAGGGCCGTTGCCGACGATGCTGCCGACACGGGTCCATTTCGTGTCGCGATCGGTCATCCTGCCGAAACGCTCGATCACGTGGCGCGGCACGGGATGCCAGGAGTAGTGCTTCAACATGGACGGGAAATACGGTGCAGGGCCGTTCAAGGTGATGCGTAGAGTGTGGTCATCCAGAGCCTTTGCCCCGACCTGGCTGAAGTCGGAGAGCGTGCCTTGATTGAACTCACGCGCTTTGACCATCGGGTAAAGCATCTCCGCATATTCGGCGCCCAGAAGAGGCGAGAGGATGCGCTGGAAAGACCACACAAAATCATGAGCAGTGAGCGGCACGCCATCACTCCAACGGGCATCCTTGCGCAGATGAAACGTCCAGGTCGTGAAGTCGCTCGTGTCCCAGTGCGTGGCGACTCCCGGGCCGTTGGCATCGGAATTTTCCACCGTTGCCGCCACGAGTCCTTCAAAGAGTGCATCAAAGAGGTGATGTTCAGGCACGCCAGTTGCGAGGTGCGGGTCCAGCGTGGCGGGTTCCGCTCCGTTGCCGATGATCAAAATGCCTTTTTCGCGAGCCAGATCAATCCGCGCCGGTCGTTGCGAGCGGACCTGATGGAACCATGTCAATCCGCCAAATAAACTGCAAAGAATAAGGGCGCGCATGATCCAGGCTGACATAACGCTGAGGGTGCGGTCCACCTCATGAAATGTCAATGCACAGCCCGCTGCCCGTGCTGGTTCAGACCGGATTCAGCGCGTGCGGATGGAGCGCAAACTTTGGGTCAAATTCGCTACGTCCGCTACGTCGCTCCAGCCGGCGTGCAGGGCTACTTCCCCTGATTTTCCAGGGCGGCGAGACGCTTTTCGAGTTCTTTGATGCGCCCAAGCATGTCCGGAATCTTGCGCGTTGCGGCTTGGATCCGATGACCCTCCATGAGCGGTTTCGCGGGGAAACCTGAGTAGGCTCCGGGTTCAGTGATGTTTTTCGTGACACCAGCCCGGGCGAGCAGGGTGACTTTGCTGGCAATTTCCAGATGGCCGCTGACACCGACCTGGCCGGCGATGGTGACGTAGTCTCCAAAGCGTGTGCTGCCGGCAAGTGCGACCAGTGAGACAATGACGCAATGCTTCCCAAGCGTCACGTTGTGGCCGATTTGCACGAGGTTGTCGATCTTACAGCCCTCGCCAATCCATGTGCGGCCAAACCGTGCGCGATCGATGGTGGTGCAGGAGCCGATCTCCACATCGTCATCAATTTGCACCATGCCGACTTGATCAATTTTGAGGTGCCTGCCCTTGGAGAATTCATAACCAAATCCATCGGTCCCGATGGCGCTGCCTGAGTGGATGATGACGCGATTGCCGAGCACGCAGCGCTCCTTGATCGTGCAATGAGTGTGCAGCACGCAATCTGCCCCGATTCGCGTGCCCTGGCCAATAAACACGCCTGCATTGACGATGGTCCCATCACCGATGACCACGTCATCCTCGATCACCGCGCACGGGCCAATGCTGACTTTTTGCAGATCAAACACAGCGGATGCAGAAACCACGGCGGAAGGATGAACGCCTGGAACGAAGGCCCTCGGCGGTGGCCCGAAATGGCGGATCACGCTGGAGAAGGCAAATGTAGGATTGGCCACTCGGATGAGAGCGACTCCAGCCATGGGTTCGCTGAAGTTTGGATCCACCAGGATGGAGGTTGCTTTCGTGGTCTTCAGGGCGGCCAGATAGCGTGGGTTGCCAAGAAAGGTCACCTCCCCGGCTGAGGCTTCAGTGATCGAGTTTAATCCGGTGACCAATCCTGCTGGGTCTCCCTGAATGAGTTCCCCTCCGACAAGTTCGGCGAGACGCTGGTGGCTGATGCTGTTGCTCATGGCTGATCAAAAGAAAGAGGCACGCCGGGGTTGGTCGGCGTGCCTCAGGCAATTTCAAAAAATAGGATCAGGGTTTCTTCTCTTCTTTGGCGGCAGCGGGGGTGGCTGCGCCGGCCGCCGCGTTCTTGTTGAGTTCGGCGATGATCTGGTCGGTGATGTCCACGGCATCCTTGTAATAAACCAGCATTGGCACGGTGGAGAGGCTCATGCCGGATTTGTCGAAGACGAAGTCGTAAGCCTCACTTTTGGATTTCTCCCTGACCACCACGAGGATCTCGTCATAGATGCCTTTGCGGATGCTCATGTCTTCCTGCTTGAGTTGGCTGCTGCGGCGATTTTGGGCCTCGCTGATCTCCTGCTCGAGCGCGCGCAGGTCCTTGGCCTTTTCTTCGAACTCCACGGCCTTCTTCTGGCGGGCGTCCTGAGTCATGATGGGGTCACTGGCCTCCTTCTTGAGCTTCTGCATGTCCGTCATCAAGTTTTTGTAAACGGACCAGCGGTCATTCATTTCCTTCTGCGCCTTGTCGAGGTTGCCCTTGAATTTTTCAGCAGCCTCCTTGGTTTTGAAGAATTCCGAGAAGGCCTTGGACATGTCAACGACTCCAAATTTGAGGTCAGCCGCATGGCTGGAGGCAAGGGCTGTGAGCGATAGAGCGAAAATGATGGTACGGATCATAGGGGCAGGGTGAGTAAACGGCAGAAGTCGAAGTGTTCGATTGGCAGGAATTTAGAATTTGTAGCCCATGTTGAAATTGAACCGGGGGCTCTGACCAACATACTTGTCCTTAACCATCGGCACGCCGAGGTCGATACGAATTGGACCGATCGGCAGGAACATGCGCACGCCGATGCCGACGTTGGAATAGATTTCGCCTTCGCCAATGACGTTCAGGCCAGCCGGGTAGCCCGCCCTTGCGGCATCAGTGCTATTGTAGCCGCCGGAAACCATGCCGACATCCCAGAAAAATGCACCGCGGAACTTCTCGATGATTCGGAAGCTGTATTCAGTGGAACCATAGATCGACATGTTGCCACCGATGGGCTCGCCCTTGACATCCTTTGGACCCGCATCGCGGTAATCGTAGCCGCGCAGATTGTTGGCACCGCCGAGGAACAGACGTTCGAAGATCGGCACATTGTCTCCTTGAATCCAGCGTGCCATTCCTTCAAAGCTTAGAATCCCATCACCCGGGCCCGGGACGGTGAAGAATTGCTGGCCTCCGATATTGGCCCCCCAAGCCTTCACATCGCCACCGAGTCCGGCAGCCATCATTCCGGCTTCCAGCTTATGACCTTTGCGGGTGATGAAGACGCTGTCGCGGGTGTCGTGAACATAATTCAGATCAAACTTGCTCTCGAGGAACACGCCATCTTCATTTTTCAGGAACGGGGTGGTGTTGAGACCTTTATCCACGTCCATCGTCACCTGCTGAAGGGTGTAGGTGCCCTCAATGTAGGAGGACTGGTTGAGTTGCTTTCTCAGGCCGATCGAGGTTCCGATGTTAACTTGGCTGAAGCGCGTGGAAAGATAGTTGAGATTCTGATAAAACAGATGGGTGGTGAGAGCCAGTCTCTGACCCATGAACCACGGTTCCGTCCAGTTCATGTCGAACGTGGAAGTGCGCGTTCCGTAGCGGAGGTTCATGTTGAAGCGCTGGCCTGCCCCGCGGAAGTCTTTCCAGTCGGAGATGTCAAAATTCGTTTGGGTGACTGTGACAAATCCCACAAGACTGTCGATCGAACTGAACCCTGCTCCGAAGTTCACGGAACCGGTCGATTTTTCGGTCACGTTGACCTCGACATCCTTGAAACCATCCACCTCAGTGGCGATCGGACGAACGGTCAGAGGATTGGCCTCACCTTTGCCCTCAAAGTAATTCATGTTTTCAAGCACCGTCTTGGCTGTTTCGAGCTTCACCGTGTTGAGTTCTTCTCCGGGAGCGAAGGTCAATTCACGACGAATCACTTCATCTTTCGTCTTCGAATTTCCGCTGATGTTGACCTTGCGGATGAAGGATTTGCCGCCTTCAAAAATAATGAAAGCGACATTGAGCCTGCCTGGTCCGGCGTCGGAAAGCTGAGTATCCACCCGGGCATCCGCGTAGCCGCGCGAGCCATAGTAATCGAGAATCATTTTCTCATCCTTGCGCACTTCGGTGCCGGAATAAACTGAACCAGTCTCAGTAAGGATGGCTGGGGTGAGTTCCTCTTTGGAGAAGATGGTGTTGCCCTGAATCTCCACGGTTCCCACATCGTATTTGCCACCTTCGTTGATTTCAAAAATGAGGGCGACGCTCTTGTCATCGATCGGTTCGCGCCGGTAGCCCACTTTCACGTAAACATAGCCTTCGTCCTGAAAGGCTTCTTCAATGGCCTTCACGTCGTCGAGCACGGTCTGGTTGTCGAGCTTGCCGGCCTTGCCCCAGAGGCGGTAGAAGGTTTTTTCCCTGCTCTTGATTTTATCCATCAACTTGCGGGCCGTGATGGCGTTGTTGCCCTCGAAGCGGATGTCTCCGATCATGCCGCGTCCGCCTTCTTCGATTTTGAAGACCACGCTGGTGAATCCCTCTTTCGCCGAGTCGGTCACGTCATAAGTGACACTAACATCAGAGAAACCTTTCTTTTCATAAAGAACGCGGATTTTCTGCTGAGCTGCGGTCAGCTTGGCGTCATTGACCGGATCACCGACTTTGATCTCGATTTCTTTGCGCAGTTTCTCGTTATCAAAGGCTGCATTTCCCAGGAAGCTGATTTCACCGATGCCGCCACGACCAGAAATGGTCACCACGACACGCACGCCGCCCGCGACGTCCACGGCTTGAATGTCCACATTTTCAGCAGCTCCTGTTCCATACAGAGTGCGGATATCCCGCTCGACAGATTCATTGGTGTAGGGCTCACCAACGCGGGTGGACATCTGGGAACGCACCCGGTTGGCATCCATCGTGGCCATCCCTTTGAAAACGACATCCACTTGGCGGACGATTTTGAGATTGGCTGCGGCAGGCGATTTGAGGGAAACCTGAGCATTTAAATGGCTGGCGGGGCTGCCAAGGAGCGCGAGGGCCAGGATTGGACCGAGAACGATTTGTGTCGGGAATGAGACTCTGTTCATAGAAATGAGAGATGATGTCTGAAATTGGTTCCGGTCTTGGGCGGACAGGGCGTTTAGTAATGCTGGTCTAGCACTGATGCGTCAAGGTGTAAAAACGTCTTTAGTCACTGCGACTGAGTCCCGGAAAATCCGGCGTTGATTGAGTCAAATTCGGACTTTCATAGGTGGAAGCCTGAGTTTTTGGAGGTCAGCGGAATAATTCGCGAAAGAAGCTCTTGGTCTCGATTCGCGCTTTATCAGTCCAGTTCCAGGCCTTGCGAGCGGCGCGTTTCACGGCCTTGGCCGCACGCTCACCCTCACTGCTGGTGGCGGCAGGGGCGGGACCCGTGTTGAAGCGCGGAGTCCAATCTTGAAAGTTAAGTGCACCGGTCTCGGCGGAGACCACGCAGAAACCCACCTCATAGCCGGTATCATCTTTCAGAGCCAATCCCCACTCGAGTGAACCGGTTTCCGGATTGGCCGCGAGTTGGTAATCCACGCTGGCGAATGTGCTCTGGGCCAGCGCGGCCGCCTTGGCCGCGACCACGCGAGCATCGGCGCTGCGTTCGCGCAGTTTGGCAAAGTCCAGGATCCGCGGCGGGGCGGGGGAGAGGATTTTTGTGCCTGCGCCTGCGGGTGCTGCCTTCCATTGGGTGCCATCCAATTTCACGGTGATGCGCAGAATTTCATCGTTGCGGAAGGCATCACGCGAATAAACAACCCACTCCACGGGTTCAGAGGTGGTGCCGGTGCCCTTGATGAGAAGAATATTTCCCGCCACCGTCTCCCCAAAACTCTGTGCCACAGCCCGGGGGATTTCAGGATTGGCGTGCAGCAGAGAATTGCTGGTGAAGGCGCAGGCGAGGGCAAGGAGGGAAAATTTCATGAAACGCTGAAGTGAGCATAAGAAAGGGGTCTACCCGAAGCAAGAACCCATTTATCTCACGCCTGAAGCGTTCGTCGTGGCGGGGTGATTGGTGAAATCGACCGCCCATTTCCGACAAAGATCGCAAAAGCGCGTATTCAAAGCATGAAAAGGACTTGTTGATGGGAGCGCACTCCGCTTGAATCGGAATTTAGACAGTTCGCGTTCTGTAAGCGTCTCAATCAACCCAACAGCAAACCCCACCGTGAAATTCAAGTGCCCATCATGTGACATGCAGCTTAAGGCTGAGCCGGAAATGTTCGGTAAAGTCGTTCGCTGCCCAGGTTGCAATACCAAGATCCCCGTTCCGGAGAATCCTGTGGAATTGCCAGCACCCACGGGCTTGCCTCTTCCGAGCGGTTTCACGCCACCGCCAGCGGGCGATGTCTGGGGCAGTGATGCAGAGGTTCCTGATCAGCCCATGCAGCCCGCGTTTACCCCATCATCCGCTCCAGACTCCACCTCCTCCCGCGGCGGTTGGGCGGAAAAAGACCCCACCAACCCGAACTCACTGCTCAGCTTCGGCATCGGCTTTGTCCTCTTTGTTGCCTGGGTCGGCCTGTTGTTCCCCTTCAATCCAAAACCGAGCGTGCCGGTTGCCGAGTACACAGGCATGCAGTTTGTCGCGTCGCTGTTTTACAAGCACATGCTTGTCAGCTTCACGAACACTCTGTTCTTCACCTGGGCCATGTCCATTTTGTATCTGAAGTTCAGGAAACTGCGCCATCAAAAAGAAGCGCTGATGCTCGACGTGCTGCCCTGGGAGATGGGTTCTGAAATCAATGCTGACAACGTCGGCTCATTCATCGATCAACTCTACAGACTGCCCGTTCGGCTTCGTGACAGCATGATGGTCAACCGCATCCGCAAGGCGCTGGAGCTTTTTGAGGTGAAGCAAAATGTCGGTGATGTGACGAACATGCTCTCCAGCCAGTCAGACATCGACAGCATGCGCATCGGCGGCAGCTACACGCTTTTGAAAGCCTTCCTATGGGCCATCCCGATTCTCGGGTTCATCGGCACCGTTCTTGGTCTTTCCCACGCCATCGGCGGCATGAACTTCTCCAATGTCGAAGACGTGAAAGCCATCATGGCCTCCATCAACAATGTCACCAGCGGCCTGGGGACCGCTTTTGACGCCACCCTGCTCGGCCTTGTTCTGGCCATGACGCTGAATTTCCCGCTGAACTCCATGATGAAAGCGGAGGACGACTGCCTCAACGACATCGACTCCTTCTGCAATGAAGTCCTTCTGCCCCGCCTCAATGACGGTGGCAGCCTTGCCGGCGGTGACACGAAGGGGGTCATGGAAATCCTTGTCAAAGCGGTGGCCAATGCCCAGAAGGAATTCCTCGTCGATCTCAACAGTCTCTCCGCCAAGATCAAAGATCAGGCCGACAACCTCGACAAACGAGCTGCCGCCCATCAGGAGCGGGTCGACGCCGAATTTGCCCGCGCCGTGAGCCGGATGCGTGAGGACTTCACCGCCTCCGTCACTGATGCCGTGAAGCAGAGCAGCGAGTACAACCGCGCGCTTGCCAGTGGCATCCAGGGTCTGAACAACGTGCTCAAAGAACTCGGCTCCCAGCAGATCATTATCCATCAGGTGAAGAAAAAAGGCTGGTTCAGCCGTCACGAGTAACCCTTCGCAGTTCCGCATTCCTCAATTCTGACCCTTCATGGCAAAGCGCCGTCATAGTGCCAAAGACGAGATTCTGCTGGTCCCGTTTCTGGACATTTTGTGCTCCCTCATCGGGGTGCTCATCCTGATCATCGTCGTGCTGTGCGTCTCCCAGTCGCAGCAGACGAATGGTCGCTCACCCGAGCAAGTGCAGATGGCCCAGGATCACAAGCGCATGAAGAAAGAGCTCGAGGAGCGCGAGAAACTGGATGTGGTTCTCAAGGAGAAAATCGCCGAACTCCAAAAGCTTCAGGTGGAGATCGATGACAAAGAACAGCGTTACTTGAAGTTCCGCAGACTGCTGAGTTCCTCCAAAGAACTGCAGGACAAAAACAAACAGATTGCCACCAAGTTGCAAAAGGAACTCGATGACCTGCTCACCGAGATCGACGGCCTGAAGCAGCAGCAGGAGGACAGTAAAAAAATCATTGCCGACCTGATGGCGGAAATCAAAAAACGTCAGGTGCCACCTGACAAGAAAGTTCCGCCCGTGGTCGTGCAGCCTTCCGGCACCGGGATGCCTGAGACGACCAAGGTGTACTTTGTCGAATGCGCCACGGGTGCGCTCAAGATTTTGGGGGCCTGGGGTGAGGACTACCGCCTCAGTGCCACGGCGGAAGTCGTGGTCGCAGACCCGGCCTACAATCACTTCCTCACCGAGGTGGCCAAGGACAAGAACTCCATCATCCTCTACCTCATTCGTGATGACGGGCAGGCAGCCTTCAACAATGGCGCGGGTCGCGCCGAGAACGATTACAAGGTGCGCGTTGGCAAGCTGCCCATCCCCGGGCGCGGTCAGCTCGATCTAGCCCTCTTCCAGAAGTATCGCGGCAAGATCAGTCCACCGCCGGTCACACCAGCCACGCCAGCCGCCGCCCCGGTCAAACCCAAGGTCTAATTCACGCCACCAGACCCATGTCTAAAAAGCGCAAACACGAAGAACAGGAGCTGCCATTTGTCGCTCTGATGGACACCATGACCAACGTTGTGGGCGTCCTCATCATCGTGCTCGTCATGGTCGGTCTCAGCATCGCCAGTGCCGTGCGCAAGGTGCTCTCCGACCTGCCACCGGTGGAGCCGGATGAGCATCAAAAGATGGTCGAGGTGATGAAGAATCTGCCGCCGCCGCCAGCTGATCCGAAGAAGCTTGAGGAGGATAAAAAGATCGCCGAACAAAAACTCAAAAAGGCGATCGAGGATCTCAAGACCATCGACACCACCTCTGTCGAGTCGCAGATGAAATTCATGGACCTGGCGAGCTTTAACAAAAAGCTCGATGATGCCCGCAAGTTGCGCACGGCGCAGAAGGCAGCCGTGGACAAGCTCATTGCCGAAGTCGAGCGGATGAAGGCTCTGCTGGATGAGACGCCCGTTTTTAAACCCGCCCCGCCGACCTACATTCGGCTGCCGAATCCGCGTCCGTTTCCAGAAAAACCGAATGAAACGCGCGTGCTCGTTGCCAAGCAGGGGGTGCTCTTCCTGAATGAGAAGACCTTCATCCAGCCCATTCTGGACGGGCTCGACAAAGTGAAGAGCCAGCTCGAATACAAAGAGGCCAAGATTGATCCTTTCCTGAAAATGCTCACGCAAGTTTTCGGCAGCGCCCCGCCCGCACAGCAGGCCTGGCCGGAGATTGCGCCCTTTGTGAACACCTTTCAGATGGATCAGGTCGCGCTCGCATACAAAGCCCTTGCTGCCGCCAAACTTCCCGCCAACAAGCAGGTCATTTCTTCCATTGGCGACATCTCCATCGGTCTCCGCCGCACCATGCCCGCGGTGGCTGAGGCCATCGCCGCCGCCGTGCAGGGAAACCTCTCCAAATGGACGGCTCTCGACCCTTCAGCTGACCCCTTGAAGCCCAGCATCAAGGCCACCTCGGCAGGTTCCAAGATCAGCTTCACCTGGGGTGCCAAGACGATTGAGGTGAAGGCCACCGCCAAAGATATCGTCGATTACTTTGTGAAGGATCTGGCAAACATGCCCGGGTTTAAAGACGTCAGTCGCGCCAAAGTCATTTACGACGCCTTCAAACTCCAGGCCATCCTTGAGCGTGCTGCGGGCAGTCCCATGATGAACAGCTCTTCGTACACCTTCAAACCCAGCGTCAAGCCCGGCATCCCCTATGTGCAGCTTGCCCTCACTCCGAAGGCCGGCGGCGGTGAAACACTCGATCAAATTCGCGGAGAAGGCTCCAATTACCAGAGGCTGATGCGTGGCGTCAAAGCCGACGAAAAAGGCGTGGCCATTTTCCAGGTGATGTCAGACGCCTTTGCCACCTACCATGAAGCCCGCCGCATCGCCGATCAGATTGGCGTTGCCGCCACCTGGGAGTTTTTGCCAAGGCTTGACCTGCTCGTCAATGTCACCACCTACGAAGTGCAGCGCTTTGCGGTCACCGCTGTCGCTCCTCCTGCACCTACAGGTGTCCCTGCTGTCCGTATTGCCGCGCCAAAGCGTGCTCTGGATTGATCGGAACCCGAATGAAGAATGCTGTGGAGATTCGAGGGGGCGGAGCAGCGAATGACACAGTCGCCGTCTTACTCCCGCGAAACCGGCCCCGTTTGAGGCAACGGGGGAAACGATGATTGCTATACGCTGATCAGGGAGCTGTCGTGCCAGTGGCCGCAGGCTCTGATTTCAGTTCGGTGACGACGCGGTCGATGCCGGTCTTGGCGAAGTCGCTGGCAGGGTACATGTGGCGTGCCTTGAGATACCAGCCGAGCGCGGACCCGGACTGCTTGCGCTGCTCGTGCTGCTTGGCTTTCTCGATGGCGCTGACGTACTCGCTGGCCTTCACGCTGAGTTCAGAACGCATCTTGGTGACCTCCGGATCTTCGGGGAACCGGACATAAACTTTTTCAACCGCCTCCCAGGCACCGAAGCTGTTGCCGGTGCGGGACTGCTCTTCGGCGAGTTTGACGACCATGGTGACTTCGGTCACATCGGAGATGACTTTCTTGATCTGTTCCTGGCGCGCGGGGTCATTGATGGCGGCGGCGAGGTAGCGGCCCTGCTAGA
>CAJCCF010000689.1 GCA_903960845.1 uncultured Verrucomicrobiota bacterium
GGCGGTGGTTTTGCCAGCAACTCCACGCTGACCTACACGGGAACGGTGGGCATCCCGACCAACTTCTCCGGCACCATCGGTGGTGGCGGGACGAATCAAAACAATCTGGCAATGACCGTCACTGCGGGCATTCTGACATTGAGTGGTGCCAACACCTACGCGGGTGGCACAACTCTTTCCGGCGGTGTCTTGAACATCAATAGCGCTTCCGCGATTGGCACCGGGACTTTGACCGTTACCGGCGGAGCCATTGACAACACCAGCGCGGGGGGGGTGACATTGGGGAATAATGCCGTCGTACTCAATGGTAACCTGACCTTCGGCGCCACGCGGAGTCTGGCCTTGGGCGCGGGCAGCATCACAACGATGGGAGCTGCACGAACCTTGACTCTGCTCGGTGACGCGACAAACACGAACTCACTGACCCTTCCCAACTTCAATGTGACTGTTGCTGGCGTGGCACTCACCGTCAGCCGAGCCCAGGGATCGGGTGCCGTTTTGAACATCGGAACCCTGGACCTGAACACTGGCACCGCCGGCGGAGCTACAAGCATCAGTGGCAACGGGATCGTCAATATCACCACTCTGCTCAAAGCCACGGCGGCAGCGACTCCCTTCACCTACAGTGGCTCTGGAATGCTCACCATCGCTGGCCTCGCCACCTATGGCGGACTGACGACATTCAACGGTCCCGGTACCGTGAAGCTCGGTGCAGGTGGAAATCTACCCCAAGCTTCTGGATTGACGGTTTCCAGTGGTGCTACTTTTGATCTGAATAGCCGGAATCAGACCGTGGATGGAACCTTCACACTGACCGGCCCGGCTACCATCACGAACACCAGCGGGACGCCGTCCACACTCACAGCGACGAACATTGCCGCCACCAGCACTGGCCACTTGGCTGGTATTTTGTCCGGTAACTTCACACTGACCGGCACCGCTGCTTCGATGAGCGGCACTTACACAAACACCGGCAGCCTCTCCTTTACGAATAATGGCACAGGAGCCTTCACGGTGAGCGGCAACGTCTTGAATGCCGGCAATGTGACTTTCAATGCAAACAACGCAAATGCGTTCACGGTTTCCGCCCCTCTGGTCAATCCAACCGGGCTGATCACCAATTCCGGCACAGGTTCCGGGGCCACAACCATCAGTGGCAATCTCGGGGCGAATGTGACCGGAGTCGTGCAGAGCAGCGCCACCTCGTCTCTCCTGCTCACAGGCAACAACAGCGCCTTCAATGGCAGCATTAACGTCAGCGCCGGCACACTTCAGGCCGGTGAATTGAACGCGACATCCTTAAGCCTCACGGGAGGGGCTCTCTCTTTTGGACCTGGCTCTGCCAATGCAACAATGACTTTCACCGACTCAGGCTCTCCGACGTTGAATGGCGTCATCAACATGGCGGGAAACGCCACAGGGATTGGAAACGTGGTGAAGAACGGTTCTGCCAATTGGGTGCTCGGAGGAGGTAATGGATACAACGGTTCCACGACGATCAATGGCGGCTCTGTGCAGATTTCTTCAGGTGCCATCGTTCAGGTCTTGCCTGACCGGACCGCCTTGACCCTGGCAAATGCTGCAGGGGTTGCGCTTGATCTGAATGGCAAGGCTGAAACAATCGGCTCTCTTGCCGGTGGTGGTGCATTGGGTGGCAATGTTGCTTTAGGGGCAGGAATGCTGACCACAGGCCGGGATGGAACCAGCACAACCTATGGCGGGGTGATCAGTGGCACGGGTTCTGTGACGAAGATCGGTAACGGCACTCTGACCCTGTCTGGCGGCAACACATTCAGCGGGCAACTCAAGCTGATTGGTGGCAGCGTCGTGCTGAATAAGGTGGGCGGCAGCACCCTGGCCAGCGGCTTGGATGTGGCTTTGGCGGGCGGCTCTCTTGGGGTCAATACTTCTCAGACAATCAACCGTCTCACCTCGGTGCAGAATGCCGTGATCAGCCTTGCTTCCGGCGCCACGTTGACAAGCAATCACGCGGTTTCGGCGACTGATCTGCGCAACGCCAAGATAAGCAATCTGACACGTGTGGTGGCTGTTCCGGGCGGCACTCAGGGGCTGGTCGTGGGCATGGGTGTTTCCGGTGCAGACACGGGTAACCCCGTCCTCGTCGGAGGCACTTACATCGTCCAGATTTTGAGCAATAATCAGGTGCTGCTGAACACCAACCCCATCCGCGCTGAGCAAAGCAATTTGGTCTTTGCTTCGGTGGACAAGGTGGGGGCCTTCACGGGTGCCGGTGACTGGGTCAAGAATGGTGCCGGGGCAGTTTTACTGGCAGGGAACAGCACCTTGGGCGGCACCATGACGATCAATGACGGCACAGCCATTGCCGGGGGGTATGCATTCGGCGGACGCAATTTCATCCAGGACACCATCGGGAATTTAACGGCGGTGGTGCTCGGCACGACAGGTGCTCCCAATTTGAATTTGGCATCCAACGCCACCAACCTTTTGGCATACGAAAGGATCGGCAGCCTGGCTGGGGGGAGCACGCTGGTCACAGATGACCTCCCTGCACCCACGGTCAATATTTCCGGCACTTCCAGCACCGGCGTGCTTGCCCTGGGGGGAAACAATCGCAGCACAACCTACGACGGCAGAATACGTGGTGCCGTTGGCAGCTGGCTGATCAAGGAAGGCACCGGCACATTCACCTGGAACAATAAGGATGCCCTGACCTTTGGCGGCACCCTGCGTGTGGATCAGGGGGAAATGGTGGTCGCGGGCAGCGTCGGATTGAATCCCAATGTGGATGCCGTGCTGAGCAATCAGGCCGGAGCCAAGCTCACCTTGAACACTTCCGATATTGCGGGTGAATTGATGCCGTTCATCACCGGCGGTGGACATGGTGCCTCACGCGTGTTTCCGAACGGTTTAAGAGGAGCGCTTTTGGGGAATTTCATCAACGGAGGCGCTTCCGAAATTCAGATCGGCATCAATGGTCTCACCCTCACCAACAACACGGCGGGTGCGGTCTTTTCATTTGGTGGCAACATCACCGGCCCCGGAAGATTGATCAAGACGGGAAACAGCACCCTGGAGTTGCTGGGGGTGAACTCTAATCTGGGAGACACCCAGGTGAAGAGTGTGGCGGTCAACACGACGAGCACACTGCGAATCGGCGTTTACAGCGGCAGTGCCGGACTGGGCGCACCAGGTGTCGGCGGTTTTGGTCAGCTTTCGCCCAATTCCTCTCTTGGCCTTGTTGCTTTCGCCGATAACGGAGCGAATGGAAACGTGGTGGTGGATCTCAATGGCTCCACACAGACGGTCAACTCGCTTTTCTCCCGCAATTTCAACGGGTCTAAGATCATCAACATGGGCGGAGGCACCATCAACATCAACAGACTCTCGGGGGTGAACGAGATGTTTGACGGTCTTTTTGTGGGTCGTGGGACAATCAATGTGATCGCCACCGATGCCGCAGGCTGGGAGATCCAAAACAGCACCGTCAGTTCCACGCTCAATAGCAACACCAGCCACACCGGCAGTCTTAATATTAGTGGAGGTCTTGTTGTTTTGGCTGGTGTCAGTAATGACGGAAGTTTGGGCAACGCTGTTCACACCAATGTCGGCCCCGGCGGCACCTTGAGTCTCAAGACATCGGATAAAATCGGCTCACTCAAGGGGTCGGGTAGTCTCCAACTCACAGGCATCACCACACCCACGCTCACACTCACTTCAGCTCCGCAGGGTTCACTTGCCACGAGCGTCTGGTCCGGCACCTCCTCAGGAGCTGGGAACGTGACTCTTGCCGAGCGCGCCCGGATGATCATCACTTCCAACCAGGGCTACACAGGTTTCACCACGGTGCAGGATGCCGCCAGTCTAACATTGGATTATTCAGGCGTAGGAGTGACCAACATCATCCCCGGTGCCCTGCGCATGGCCGGGGGAAATATCCTTCTTAAGGGAGGCTCTTCAAGCCTCACGGACTCCGTCTCCTCCAGCACGCTTGCTTCAGGTAATATGATCATTTCCGGGCAGCCTACGGGAACCAAACTTGGTCTGGGTTCAATGACCCGGCAGGCGGGTGGTGTCCTCGAAATTCGTGGTGCCGGGGTCACGACCGCGAACCCTGTTGAACTTGTGGACCTTGGCATCCTTGGTGGTTACGCCACCTTCGGCACGTCTCTCGATTCCTCAGCAGAAGGCAATAGCATCACCACTTGGGCCGTGCCTAATGGCATCAATAATGCCATCACGGGTTTGCCACCCACAAGCTACCTGCAGCAAACGCATGTGAATGATGCGGAAATACCGGATGATATCAGCAGTCTGGTTAATTTTAATGCGAGCAAGAGTTTCAGACTGCCGGTCGATGTTGGTTCATTGCGCTTCAACACGGCTCCAGTCTCTGGAGGGGTGATCACCGTGCTGCTCAGCGGTGGGCCCGGGGATATCATCCGCATCAATTCGGGCGGCCTTCTGGTGACAAAAAATGTCGGAGCCAATGACATCAGAATCACCGATGAGGATGGCGGCATCGGCCTTGCCGGCGGAACCGGGGAGGTGGTGGCCAACGAACTGATCATTCATCAGCATAACACGCGCGGCAGGCTGATCTTGGATGCGCCTATTTCCGATGATCTGGATGTGGTCACAAACCCCAACTTGAGTTTCACCAAGACGGGGCAGGGGCGTGTCATTCTGACCCAGACGAACACCTACACCGGTCTCACGAATATTTTCGCCGGGGTGCTGCAATTGGGTGACGGCGGGAGCCTTGGCGGTCTCGGCAATCCTGACAATGGACTCACCACGATCACCAACAACGGCTATCTGGCGCTCGTGCACGGTTCCGGGACTCAAAAAGCGATCAATGATCTTGTCGGCACCGGCTCAGTGCAGGTTGACGGTAATGCCACTGAAACGCTCGGAGGATCTAACAGCAGCTACACTGGCACCACTTATGTTCTCGGTGGCAAGCTGCGGGCAACCCAGTCGAAATCCCTTGGTTCCACGGACGGTCTGACTTCCGTTGCGCCGCAGGCCACGCTTGAGATTGGTGGCGGTGGTTTGACCAGTTCTGAAGCCATCTATCTGCGTGGCGGTATTCTATCCGGGATTGATACCGGAGCTATTTTGAACGGGTCAATCACACTGGGCTCGGACAGCGCCATCAATTCTGCGATTTTTGGCAACGTGACCCGTTTGACCGGGCCTGTTCTCGTGGGCGCGGGTGCAGCATTGACTCTTGGCGGGTCGGGAACTCTGGTTTTCAATAACGTGAACAATCAGTTCGGTTCCCTGACCGCTGAGGCAGGCTCTAATCTGACCATTCAAATCGGTGGTGATCCCGCTGCGGCTGGGGCTGCGGGCTCAGTCGGCCGCGCTCTGATCAAAACGGTCAGCGTCAACGATGCAAGTGCCACCAGGGGCAAGGTTGTTGTTAACGTCAACGATGCGCACTTTATCCTCGGTTCCCTGATCAGCGGGACCGGTGGTCTTACCGTGAACCGGAGCACCATCTATCTGACCGCTGACAACACCTATTCCGGCCCAACCCTTATCGGCGGGAACGGTCTCCCGGTGACTGGCATCGTTGGAACTACGGTGGATGCTTCTGCTGAATTACGCGTCGGCAATGATACCTACACGGGCAGATTCGGCACAGGCCCCGTGACCATTCAGTCTTCGACGGCCGGACAGACGAATGTGCGTTTTCAAACCCTCAGGAACGTGACGGTGAACAACACCATCAGGATCAATCCCTGGAATAGTGCCCCGGGCACCGTCAGAAATACAGTCCTGGTTCGTCATGGTCTTGGATCTCTCAATCTTGCTGGAACCATCATCGCTGGTGATCATGACGGTTCGGGTCGTGATCCCAAGACGCAGCGTGCCTTCCTGCAAACGGACTTTGGTGGCAAGCTGACTGTCAGCGGCACCATCGACAACGGTGCGGACCATCGCTTGAATTTCCAACCCGTTAATAACTCGATCATCGAATTTGCCGGCAGCACCAGCAACGCGCTGTGGGGTCGCCTTCTCGGCAACAACACGGACAACACAACCGCCGTCTACAACTTCAACACCACGGGAACAACCACCCTGAAGGGCTACAACAACTTTGCCAACACAGGGGGAACGAACCGCCTTAACAACGTATACATCCAGCGCGGCACACTCCAGGTGGATCATGACTATGCTTCGGATCCAGACACGGCCAATGCCACCCAAGTCCCGGACGGGATCAATGATGATGCCGATATTTATCTCCTGAGAGGTGCCGCCATGCGGTTTAACCAGAACGAAACGACAGGCTTTTTCGCCACTCAAAAAGGTTCCGACATTCAGGTGCCTGGCGGGGTGAAACTGGTGATTGATGACAACGCCGCGCATGTGATTAACGGCGGTTTTTCAGGTGAGGGAACGGTGCACTTCAATGCGGTCGGTGGTGCCGCCTGGTATGGCCTGTTTGGCCCAAGCACCCTGACAGCCAGTCCACTTATCGGCAGCACGACCCAGATCACCACGGTGCGTGTTTCTGATCTGGATTCTGCCAGCGGTTTGGGGACAGCCTCCACAATCAATCTCGGCATCTCCAGTATTCTTGGCACTGCGCCCCAAGAAGTCCGGCTGGAGTATGTGAATCGGA
>CAJCCF010000690.1 GCA_903960845.1 uncultured Verrucomicrobiota bacterium
CACCCAAAAGTCCGCTACCTACTGGACAACTTCGAGGACGAGGTGGCCAGCCTCCTGATGATGGCTATCACGGTCATCCTGATACTGCAGATTTGCACCCGTTACTTTCTGGGTGACCCGCTGTCCTGGACCGAGGAGGTTTCTCGCCACCTGTTTGTGTGGCTGGTTTTCTTCGGCGCCAGTGGCGCGATACGCGACCGCTCGCACATCGCAGTCGACGTTATCAGTGCGCATCTTTCATCGCGCATGCGACTCATCATCATGCTTGGCAGTAACCTGCTCGTTTTGTTCTTCCTGATCAATCTGCTCTATTGGGGTTCGCTCGCCGTGAGCCGCATGTGGAGTCTGTCCACGGCGACGCTTGAAATCCCGTTTGGTCTGGTTTACACCGTGTTTCCGATCACCGCAACGCTGATGATTTTCCGCACGATCACGCAGATGTACGAGGATGCTCAATCGGTCGATCATGTCGAACGTAAGTCTTTGGGCGGCATCTGATGAAAAGCCTGTACCTCCTATGCTGGTGCGTACTCATGATCTTGGGCATGCCCATCGCTTTCAGCCTGGGCGCCATCTGCTTTGCATTTTTTTGGATCGACGGTGGTTCGATGACCAGCATGCCGCAGCGCATGTTCGCTGCACTGGACTCGTTCCCGCTGCTGGCGGTACCGGCATTTATCCTCGCAGGCGAGGTGATGAATTCAGGTGGGCTGACAAAGCGAATCGTTGAGTTCTCGCGCTTGCTTGTCGGCCACATCGCGGGGGGCCTAGGCCACGTGACAGTGCTCGCCAATGTAATAGTTTCGGGTATCTCGGGGTCGGCGCTTGCCGAGGCGGCCGGTGTTGGGAGCGTGATGATTGAAGCCATGAAAAAACAGGGATTTCACGCCGCATTCGCCGGTTCGCTCAACGCTGCGGCGTCGACGATCGGACCGCTGATACCACCGAGTATTCCCTTCGTGATCTACGCAGTGATGGCAAGCCAGTCGGCTGGCAAGATGTTGCTGGCTGGCTTTGCCCCAGGCATTCTGGTGGCTATCGCACTGATGATTTACTCATACTTTGTGTCAAAAAAGCGCGGCTACCCCGTGAGCGAGCGCGCATCGCTGGGCCAGATCTGGCAGGCCACGCTCAGCGCCTTTCCCGCACTGATGACGCCATTCATCATCATCTGGGGCATCGTAGGCGGCGTGTTCACGCCCACCGAAGCGGCCGCAGCCACAGTCGTTTACGCATTGTTCGTGAGCCTGTTCTTCTACCGTGACATGCACTGGCGCGAACTCCCCAGCGTGTTCCGCAGGTCAGCCAAGACAACGGCTGTGGTCGGCTTCATTATTGCGACCGCCAATCTAGTGAGTTACGTACTCACGCGTGAACGCGTCCCGCAAATGCTGTCTGAAACGCTGCTCAGCATATCCGATGAGCGCTGGGTCATACTGCTGCTCATCAATATCCTGCTTCTCGTGCTGGGTTGCTTCATGGAGGGTCTGGCCATCATGCTGCTGACGGTGCCTGTGCTGCTGCCGCTTGTAGTTCAACTCGGCGTGGACCCGGTGCACTTTGGCGTGATCGTGGTGATGAACCTCATGATCGGCCTGATCTCGCCACCCTTTGGCATGGCGCTTTTCGTGGTGGCCAAGGTGGGCAACATCCCCTTTGCGGACCTGGCCCGGGAGACCTGGCCCTTGGTGATCGCTCTCATCGTAGTGCTGATGATTTGTACTTTCTTGCCGGGGGTCGTTATGGCCTTGCCCAACCTTTTCCTTGGAGCCACCCCTTGACAGCCAAAGGAATCGCCCTTGCCCACTTTTTTTCAACGCAACCTGAGGACAACTACCATGAACTTGCTGATCTCCACCCGCAAATTGCTGGCACTCGCCGTCGGCTCCACCGTGATCGCGGCCCTGCCGCTGTGTGCCGTCGCGCAAGGCGCGGCTGACTACCCCAACAAGCCGATCGAGTTGATCGTGCCCTTTGGCGCTGGGGGCGGCACCGACGTCCTGGCCCGTGTGGTCGCTGAGGCGGCCAAAAAACATTCCAGCCAGCCTATCACTGTGTTGAACAAGCCAGGTGCCACAGGTGGTATAGGCTTATCCGAAGTCGCTGCGGCCAAACCGGACGGCTACAAAATAGCCATGCTGACGGTCGAAATGGCCATCATCCCCCACATGGGGATTGCCAAGTTCTCTCCCGAGAACGATTTCACTCCCCTGGTGCGCCTGAATGCCGATCCAGTTGTGCTTACGGTCAGCGC
>CAJCCF010000691.1 GCA_903960845.1 uncultured Verrucomicrobiota bacterium
GACACCCTCGTCATCTGGGGCGGTGAATTCGGCCGCACGCCCTTCCGCGAAGGCCGCACAGCCGCCAGCAAGGTGCTCGGTCGCGATCACTACCCCGACTGCTACACCCTCTTCATGGCCGGCGGAGGTGTGAAGGCAGGGTTCGACTACGGCAGCACCGATGAGCTTG
Source organism: uncultured Verrucomicrobiota bacterium (assembly GCA_903960845.1). GTDB lineage: Bacteria > Verrucomicrobiota > Verrucomicrobiia > Verrucomicrobiales > Verrucomicrobiaceae > Prosthecobacter. The sequence goes on from CAJCCF010000691.1 coordinate 170, forward strand.
GTTTCCACATCGCTGAAAACAAAGTCCACGTGCACGATTTTCAGGCCACCATCATGCAGCTTCTTGGATTCGATCATGAGCGGCTCACCTACCGCTTCCAGGGCCGCAACTACCGCCTCACCGACATCCATGGGCATGTGGTGAAGGATCTGATTGCGTGATCGGCATTCATTCTGCTTTCAGTGCCCAGAGCTGTTTCATCGTTGCCAGATAAACGACGCCGTTCGCGGCAGTCACGGTGGCACTGATGGGAGTTTTGAGTTCCAGATTGGAGAGGAGTTTCTTTTCACGGCCTGCCGCGAGAACGCTGAAGTTTCCTTTGCGCGTGCCGAGGTAGATCTTGCCGTCAGCAACCATCGGCGAGGCCCAGAACGTGCCATTCATGGGATGAGTCCACACGGTTGTGCCGGTCTTAGCGTCAATGCAATGCACGGTGCCATCGGCATCCGTCGCATAGACAAGACCATCATGCACCGCAGCGCTGCTGAGTGTGTGTTTGCCTAACGCGCAGCTCCACACTTCCCTGCCATCCCGCGGGTCGACACACTTGAGCCAGGATTCGTTCTTGCCCCAAAACACATCCCCACCACCCGCGATGAAGAGTTTCCCGTCCGCAATCACCGGCATGCCATAGATGTTGCTGGGCCCTTCCTGCTTGTTCTGCGTGTAGAAATGCACATTCGATTTGGGTGCCGTTGGATCAAGGTCGTATTGCCAGCGCTTCGTCAGTTTCACCACCTCACCGGTTGGCGTGGCGGATTCCAAGGGCTCAAAAGAATAGGTTATTCCATTGCCGCCGCAGAAGAGGATGGTCGGCTTGCCATCCACCTCGGTGAAACTCGGCGATGACCAGGTCGCGTGAAAAATGTCTGGCGCGATATGCTCGTCGTCACGGGCGAGAAACTTGCCGGAACCCTTGTCCAAGACGATCAGGCTCGGAGCCTCCGGCCGGCGAATGAAGCGGTGGGTGTTGTCCACACCGGTGCCGGTGTTCAAGTACAAATGCCCGCCATGAATGAGGATCGAGCTGTGCGCATTGTCGTGACACCAGATGCCGCAGGCTTCCTGCATGTCGAGCAGCCACACGATGTCCGCATCCAGAGGTCCGGGCGTCACCGCAGGCTGATCACGCAACGCCAGATGCTTCCCCTCATCCTGATAGGGTCCGTCATTGCCATTCGCCATGCCATGCACATCCAGACACACAACCTCGCCGCGATTGGTGACCAGATATGCGCGGTCACCTTCGATGGTGGCTTCCGACGACATGCCTGTCTCAGGCCAGTCGAAGTATTTGTCATCCTCCAGCTTCGGCACCACGAGCTGCCATAGCAGATGTCCGTCCTTTTCATCCAGGCACATGAAAACCCCGCGGTCGCCGGCATGCTTCGGATCCCGCGGATTCGTGTTGTTGGTGCCGATGAAGATGCGCCCGTCAGCCACCATCGGTGTCGAATGCGTCTGTGTTCCGAGATCCACGACCCACTTCACATTCTTCTTCGTTTCAGGATCAAATCCATCCGGCAGATGCTGTTCCTGCGAGACCAGATTCCTTGTCCACGCCTGCCCCCACTGAGGCTGATCGGCGGCAAAAGAAGCGACAGGAAGCAGGGCGAGGGCGATTCGGAAGATGGACATCAAAGACCAAACGCATCAGTTCGGGCGCTTCACGCTGACAAGGATCGGAAACGAAGTGACAAGGTGCATGTCCGCGCGGCGTACTGCCTTGTTCCATCATGAACCGCCGCCACTTTCTTCAATCCACCGCCGGAGCAGCGCTCGCCACCCCGTCCTGCTCCTCGCTGACCAGTGCCCCTGATGCCCTGATCATCGACACGCATCAGCATCTGTGGGACCGCCATGTCATCAGCCCTCCCTGGCTTGCGGGAGCTCCTGAGGTGCTGCGTCATGATTACCGCACTGCAGAATACCTGAAGGCCACCGAGGGCCTGAACGTGAAAGCCATTTACATGGAGGTCGATGTGGCTCCGCGCGATCACGTTCGGGAGGCGGACGCCATCGTGGCCCAATGCCGCGCTAAAAACACGCCCACGATTGCAGCCACGATCGGTGGCCGGCCTGCTTCAGCAGACTTTGAAACCTATGTGAAGCGCTACGCCGGCAACGGCATCGTCAAGGGCCTGCGTCAGGTGCTGCACGGTGACTCCACCCCTCCCGGCTTCTGCCTGGGCAAAGATTTCGTGCGTGGCGTTCAGACGCTCGGCAAACACAGGCTCAATTTTGAACTGACCATGCGCCCCACCGAACTGAAAGACGGCGTGAAACTCATCCGCCAGTGCCCGGACACCCATTTCGTTCTCGACCACTGCGGCAACGGCGATCCAAAGGCTTTCAATCCAAAACTCGGCCCGGGTTTGAAGCGCAGTTGCACCGCCGATGAATGGAAACGCGGCATCGACACTGTCGCCGCGCAACCCGGCGTGATGTGCAAGATCAGCGGGATCGTCGCCTTTGTGCCGCCGGGCAAATGGCAGGCCGAAGACCTCGCGCCCGTGGTGAATCACTGCCTCGATGCCTTTGGTCCTGATCGAGTCTTCTTTGGCGGCGACTGGCCTGTCTGCCTGCTTGGCAGCCCCGTGCGTGGCTGGGTGGATGCCTTGAGGCAGATCGTTTCATCACGCCCTGCGAGCGAACAGCGAAAACTCTGGTCAGGAAATGCGACCCGGTTTTATCTGAAAGGATAAAACCGGAAGCCGCAGCTCAAAGATCAGGGATTCACGGCCGGATCCTTCAGGATGACGCTGCCGGAGAGCCTTGGTGTGGTGGTGGGGAGTGTCGTGGCGTTCGGCGGCAACTGGTCGATGAGGAAGTAACCGATGCCAAACCTCTGAACTACACGTGGATCACCGATGGCACTGGTGCGCACACGGATGACGGCACCCTGATAAGTGACAATGCGAGGGATCACCAGTGCGGCCTGAAGAGGGCGCGGGATGCTGTCACTCAGAGTGAACTTACCGGAGAATGCCCCGCTGGTGAGCGCTGGTGTCAGTGTCGTGCTGGCTGGGTTGTCGACGGTGTTGATCTTCGGAACGATAACGAGGCTCTTCGCCGCAATCGTCACCGGGATGTTTGGATTGCGTGAAGCAACGACATCCTGCGTGTAAGGAGCCGGGAAAGCAGCACCGCGAACAGGCGGCACGCCATCCTCGCTGAAGATCAGTTCAGCGTTTCTGTTCGGATCAGTCGCGGCAGTCAGGCCCATGAACACCGTGCCGGTGACTGGTGGCGCGATGTAGCGGCCACCGACGGCGACGAACGGCACCGGCTGCGTCACCGTGGTCGGCGCGACTCCGGAAACAGTGAGCGTAGTGCCGAATCCGGAGCGGTAAGTGCGGGCCGCGGTCGGAGCCGCACCGTTTGGTGGACGCACTTGCGTGAGGTCACCAAAGATGTCATTGTTCTCGTTCAAGGCGGCAGCCTCGATCTGCAGTTCACCGAGGATCGATCCCTTGATCGTGGTGGTATAGAAAGTCTGGAAGATGAAGAACTCACCGTTAGGCCCGATCCAGTAGGAGCCAGTCAGTGTTTCGCCATCGGCCGTGCGGCCTGTGAGGGTGAAGGTGCCGGCGCTGATGACCTTGAAGATGCCGAAACCGGCACCCTGTGGCACCTGCGTATCTCCAATGAGCGGTGAGCCGTCAGGGAGCATCATGCCAAAGGTGTAGTCGCCGGCATAGGCATCTGCTTTGGCGGACACACCACTGACCGCTGTGGCAGCCCAGTTATTGCGCCAGCCTTTGAAGGTGGCGGTGTTGGTGCCATCGCTGATCGTGGCGTCGGTGAGGACGGTGACGGGAGGCGCAGGCAGAGTGCCGGGCGTGATGCCAAGTTTGAAACGAATGGTCAGGGCAGGCAGCGTGATCGTGGCCGGAAGGACCAGCGTGGCCTCTGGCGGATTGACACCATTGACGTCAATTTCAAGATTGCCATTGATGAAGGTGAAGCTCCGGAAGGCGGCACTGCCCAACGTGACCTTGCCGCTTGCGACACCGCCGGTTGTCACGGTCATTTCAAAACGCCCGCCGAGATTGCCATTCAAAGCTGCATGACGCGCGATAGGCCCGGCATAAGTGCCTGCGATGCCATCAGGCAGCGCATTGACGAGGATGAAGGTGTTCCAAGTATCTTTATTGACCAGATTGGAAACCGTGACTGTGATCGGGTTGCCATTGGGGTTCTTTGCGATGTCGGTTTTCGTCGTCGGACGACCGCTGATGACACCTGTCTTTGGGTCCACTTTAAGCCCCAGCGGCAGACCAGTCACCGCATAGGTGGTCGGAGTGGTCTTCCACTTCACCAGACGATCAGGATCGGTGTCAGCAGCATCACTGCGCACTGGAATCTTCCAGCTATAAGCCCCGCCGACGATGCCCACCGGAGGTGCCGTGGCTTCCACAATTTGTGGCGCAGCATCATAAACCCGGACGAACTGCGTGCCGCCAATCACTGGCGCTGTCCCGGAAAAACCTGTCACCCGGCAGGTGTAAACATCCGTGTCGGTATGGACGAGATTTTTGATGGTGAGGGTCTTTGTATTGCCACCTGTGAAACGTCCGTCGGCAGGCAGCGCACCGCCGTTCTTGAGCCATTCAAAGACTGGCTTCACCGTCGTTGGTCCCGTCACATTCACGGTCAGGGTGACCGTCTTGGTCAATTGACCGGGAACGATGCTGTTCGGATTTTCCACCACGACGATGCGGGCTGAGTCACTGATCGCGCTGCTCGCCTTGCCAGTCGTTATCACCTTGTTGTCCACCTTGAAGGTGTAGTCACCGGCCTGGGCCAGAGTGATGTTGGGAATGGAGAGGGTATTGGCATTGGCGCCAGGGATGGCGACAGCATTCCTGCGCCACTGGACCATACGGGCATTGTTGTCACCGCCGGGGGCAGCCATGAGATTGAGAGTGCCACCCACCAGCAAGGTTTGTGAACCGGGTGATTCAAGCACCACCGCCGGTCCGGATGAGGCGGTGAAGACACACGGAGTGCTGGTGATGCCGGCCGGATTGAACGGCCCCTTCACCACGACGCTGTAAGTGGCCTGATCAGTCAGGGAAACATTCGCAATGTTGTAGCTGGAAGAGGTCTGCCCGGGGATATCGTCAGCCCCCTTGCGCCACTGATAGGTGATTGGAGTTGCGAGGGAGCTCTCGCCATTCATGACGACCTGGAAGGTGATCGGATCACCGACTGAACCACGCCTGGTGGCCGGAAGATTGACAGCGAAGGAGAGCGGCCAATCCACAGTCAATGTGGCCGGATTGCTGAGCGCACCGGTTGGATTGACCGGGTTGGAGACGCGCACACGATACGCACCCTCCGAGGCCTGGGTAGCACCCGTGATGACGAGCGTTTCGCTTGTGGCCCCTAGAATGTCCTGGCCATCCTTGGTCCACTGGATGCTGATGGGGGCCGTGCCCGTGTAGCCGCCTACGATGCTGAAGGTGACATTAGCGCCCTGCTGAACCGTTTGCGACGCAGGATCCGCGGTGAGTGCCGCAGGCTGCGCGTCACCCTGAGCAACGATTTTACCAGTGGTCATGAACGAGGAGGTATCCCACACGGTCACCACCGGTAGTTTGAGGAGATTCAACAAGTTTGCCGCGCCGCCATTGAGAGTCAGTGAGGTGAAATCCAACAGATCAAACTCTGTGCCAATGGTAGGTTTGTAACCGGGCTCAAGCTGGACCAGCAGCTGAGAGCTCGAGGTGGTGAGGAAAATCGAGGTGCCGACAAGTTTGGTGTAGTTCGCGGCGCCAAGGGTAAACTCGACAACGGAGTCCGCACTCACCGTGAGCGGCTGATTGATGGTCAATGTCTCGACAGGGCTGGAGGACGTCGTCGGATCTCCGGGCCTGAGCACTGCGGTATTGCCTGTGGCACCAGCCAGAGTGACCGGGCCGTTGATGGTGCCATTGCCGCCCAGGACTGCTCCAGCGTAAACGGTCACCGATCCAGTGCCTGTGGCGCTGTCGGTCATGCCCACCGGCGTATTCATCACGAGCAGGCCGCCCTCATTGACGGTGATGCCGCCGCTGAACGTGTTGTTACCGAAAAGTGTGCTAATGCCAGCACCCGTCTTGATCAGCGAGAGGCGGTCACTCGTCGCCCCTGCTCCGCCATCCGCCTCTGAAATGACACCCCCAATCACCACGCCCAGTCCCTCCGTGATGGAAGAAGTGAGGGTAAGCGTATCGTCTTCACGAATGCCGGACTGCTGATTCTGCAGCGTCACGGCACCGTTGAAGTTCACCCGACCGGTGGTCACGTTACTGGCGGCACCCAAAATGGAGGCTCCCGTGCCACCGAATGCATTCACATCGATCGGATTGGCAATCGTCAGGCCCGTGGTCGAAGCCAGAAGAGCCACCGGGCTGTTCAGGCGATCCTCCACCCAATGCACGGCGGAATAGTTCAGGTCGGTGACATTTCCCGCCATGAAGTAGGACTTGCCGGCTGAAGTGCCGTTTTGCACGCTGACGCGCACGCCATAACGCATCTCTGCCGGCGAATCAAAGTCGGCAACGCGCCCAAGATTCATGACATTTGCGGAAAGGGAGGTGTTGTCAGGATCAATAAAGAAGCGGTAAATACCATTGCGCTCAGGATTTTGGTTTTCGTCCTTCACTAGAATTTGGGCATTCAGATTAGCCTTCTCGATAAAGAAAACCGCACTGCCGATGCCGGTCATGTTAACGCGCGTTCCGCCCGGGGTGAGGGAGATCTGGAAGTCCGTGCCGCTTGGGTTGACGACAAAATACGAAGTGTCAGCCGCCGTCCCCGGAGGCACCTGCTGGCCGATCAACTGAATCTCCGTGCCTGCAGGCAGATTTCCCGTCAACCGGTCCGTGTTGTTATCCGCGACCGTGGGAACCAGGCCATAATAGTGGCCATCAACCGTGGCCCCCACCTTCACAAAGGCACCGGGGCCGTCGACGTTGCGGTTGCGGCCGTCATGCAGGGCGATGAATGTTCCCCCCTGCGCCAGCAGAGTGCCAAAGCTGGTGGCGCGATCCACGCTGATGAGCTGAGGCACCGCATCTCCGAGCTCGACGGTGGCTCCGCCAAGCGCCGTGCTGCTGCCAAGATGCAGCGAGCCCGAACGAATGATTGCAGCCCCATTGATGGCGCTGCCGGGACCATTCGTCACACCGGGGGAGGCCAGCGAGGTTCCAAAATTATTTGCCGCGTTGGTGAGACTGAGAATGCCGTCAGAAACGAGCCTGAAACCGGCCGGGCCAGTCAGCGTGCCGGTGACTGATGTGGTCATACCGGAGGCAGGAGCAATCATGAGAGAGCCGTTCAGCGCCACGGCACCCGACCATGTGGCATCGCCGCCAAAGCTGATGCGCGAGTAGCCGCTGGCGTCATTGAGAATGAGGAAATTGAGATCGCCTAACGTGTTGTTGTAATAACTCACGGCTGGAAGTCCATTCACCATCGCCAACGAAGTGAACATGCCGACATCATTCGTTGTGACCAGGGCGGCTGGAGTCCCCCATGAAGAGCCTGTCGAGGTGGGTGCCACGACATATTTGAGGTCGCCGTTCGTGGCATCGTAGTAGCTGACGGCTGGCCTGTCTTTGGCCGTGGTGGGCTGGCCATTGACCATGGCAAGGCTTGGATACTGACCCACGTCACCAGGGGAGTCCAGTGTGACGGGTGCTGTCCACGAGGTGGCGGTGCTGAATGTCAGCGCGCTAACGAGCTTTTTGAGCACCACCTGAGTGTCGGGATCACGGAGGTTGTTGGTGAGCCCTGCCGCGTTGCTGGCACGGATAAATTTGAGATCCAGCAGGTCTGCATCCTGATAGGCAATGGCCGGGAATCCATCCACCAAATTCAGGCTGAAGTGCGGGCCGACATGTCCTGTTCCCGGAATGACGACAGGATCACTCCAATTGGTTAGCGGATCAGCCAGGCCGGCACCGTTGGTGTTGATGGCCACCACGTACTTGATTTGGTTGTTCGTCGCGTCCCCGTAGGCGATGACAGGCGTGCCAATATTGGCGGCAGTGCCCGAAATGGTGACCTCATCATCAGCAGTCGCGAGCGTTCCCCGGTCATCTTTGGTTAGGATGTCTCCGCCAATATTGGCGATGATCATGGAGATGCCGATGCCGACATCGCCCAGAGAGGCGTCCAGCAGCTGCGATGCGCCCCAGCTGGCACCGTTCACGTCGTTTGCCCTCACATATTCGAGATCGCCATTGAGGACGTCGTGGAAGGCGATGGCAGGCGCGCCGTTAACAAACAGTAGTGACGTGTATTGCCCCACGTTGATGATTTTTCGTCCGAATCCGACATCACCAACGCCGGACGTGGAAATCCGCGCGACAACCTGCTGCGTCAGACCCGTGACTCTGGTAAGCAGGCCGCCCAGGACGATGTGGCCATCGCTCATGAGGAAGAGGTCACGCACTTCCTGATCCGGATTTGGATCAAAGAGCGAATCAATCGTGCCATAAGCCGTGCCATCAGTCTTCCACAACTCGTTGCCATTGATGACATCATTTGCAGCAAAGAACAGAGTGCCTCCCACCACGGTCAGACTGGTGGGCGAAGAACTGGCAGGCAGGGCACCTACTGTGCCTGCCGCAAGCTCTCTCAGCAGCACCGTCGTCTCAGGCGTGCCGTCACTTCTCCATAGTTCAATGCCATTGGCGGCATTGTTGGCGCTAAAGAGCAGGGTGCTGCCCAATGCCGTCAGGCTGGCTGGGGCAGAGCCCGTCGCTCCCGCGAAAATGTCCTTCACCAGGTAGGTGCCGGAATCCGAGCCATCACTCCGCCACAATTCGCCGCCCCTGATGCCATCATCCGCTGCGAAGAATAAGATGCCACCCACGGCCACCAGATTGGTTGGCGAAGAACCGGCCGCACCAATGGAAATGTCCTTCACCAGGACGGTTCCTCCCGGTGTGCCGTCACTCTTCCAAAGTTCGCTGCCATTCACGGTGTCATCTGCGGCAAAGAACAACATGCCGCCAACCGCGGCCAGGCTGGCAGGCGAGGAACCAACCGCGCCAGCAACGACGTCCACCGCCAGGATGGTACCGTCTGAAGTTCCATCGCTCTTCCACAACTCCCTGCCATTAATCCCATCATCCGCTGCAAAGAACAGCGTGCCGCCCATGACTGTCAGGCTCGATGGCGTTGAACCAACCGCGCCGGGGATGATGTCTTTCACCATTACCGTTCCAGGAGCCGAACCATCGCTCTTCCAAAGTTCACTTCCGTTGACACCATTATCCACGGTGAAGAACAGGGTGCTGCCAACAGCCGTCAGGTTGGCGGGCGAGGAGCTTGAAGCGCCGGCAACGATGTCCTTCACCAAAACCGTTCCAAGAGCCGTGCCATCACTCTTCCACAATTCAACACCATTGACACCATCACTCGATGTGAAGAACAAAGTGCCGCCAACATTGGTCAGGTTGGAAGGCGTGGAACCAGAGGACCCCGTGATGATGTCCTTAACCAACAGTGTGCCGCCCGCCGTGCCGTCACTTTTCCACAACTCACTTCCCAAACCGGAAGCACTCGCGGCAAAGAATAACGTGCCGCCAACATCCGCCATGCTGGTTGGCGTTGAACCTGAAGAGCCGGGGACAAGATCCTTCACCATGACTGTGCCGTCAGCTTTGATCCTGCCCAGGAAATTGCGCGTGTAATCTCCCAACTGCGTGAACAACCCCGCCACAAGCACGTCCCCGCTGCTTTCAGTCTGCAACCTGTTCACCGTGCCATTGACTTCCTGGGCAAAGGTCAGATCCACCGTACCGTTGGGATTGAGACGGGCCAAACGCGTGCGGCTGATCACACCGCCCACAAACGCTCCAAAGCCACCACCCACGATCAGCTTGTTATCAGGAAGGAGCGCGATGTCGTTGACGTCTCCATTGGCGTCTGGATTGAAGGCATCGATTGAGCGGCCATCATTGCTGATTCGGGCAAGACGGTTGCGGTTGCCATCTCCACGGACGCTGGTGAAGTTTCCACCGATCACATAAGTGCCGGCAGGCTCCTGCACGATGGCGCGAACTTCTCCGTTACGAATGTCCGGGGAGGCAAACGTGGCATCCAGAGAGCCACTTGCAATCAGTCTGGCCATGCGTGTGCGCGCGACACTGCCGACGGCCGTGAAGCTGCCGCCGACCATAATGCCATCACCGGGTTGAGCCAGCAGCTTGCGGACGTCACCATTCAAATTCGGATCATAACTGCTGTCCAGGCTGCCGTCCGCATTGAGGCGGGCAATACGGTTCCGTGTCAGGCTGTTCACGGCAGCCGCATTGACACGAACAGTCGTGAAAGTGCCGCCGACAACGATTTTCCCGTCCGTCTGAACGACGATGTCACGAACCTCTCCATTCATGATGAAAGCCTCGAAGCTGGTGTCCAGTGAACCGTTGGTATTCAAACGAATGACCCGGTTTTTCAGCAGGCCGTCAATTTGGGTGAATGAGCCTCCGACCAGGACCTTGCCATCCGGCTGCACCGTCACACAAAGAACCCCGTCGGCTTGAGCGACAACCGGCACGGGAGTGCCCCAAAACACGCCAGGCGCATCATTGGCGCGCACATACATGAGACCACCATTGGTTTCGTCATAGTAGCTGATCGCCGGGTTGCCATTGATCAGGCACAGGGATGGGTACTTGCCCACATTGTTGCGGCTGGCCACGGTGACGGGGATTCCCCAATTCGTGCCGCGGGCATCCAAAGCCCGGACATACTTGAGATCCTGATTCGTCTCATCGTAGTAGGCCATTGCAGGATAGCCTTCCACGACCAGCATGGAGACATGCCGTCCGACATCGGCAGATGCATTGCCGCTATCCACCAGACCGGTTCCGATCCAGGTGGAACTGCTGGCATTGACGGGGCCGATTTCGAGCTTCTTGGCCACCGTGCCACCCTCGACTTCAAGATTGATCGCAGCCCGCGAGTTCGTGTTCGTGTAGCTGGTTCCAAGGCGGACGGGGGCTGAGCTTGGTGCCGTGCTTCCAAAGACGTTCGGCACGTTGGCCGCAATGAGGCGGCCTTCAGCAATCTCGACACCACCTGTATTCGTGCTCGTTGCATTGAGGCGCAGAGTGCCCATACCAAACTTGATCATGCGCCCGAGTCCTGACAGTCCGCCTGTGAGTTCGCCCTCGATGGCGGCAGGTCCGTCCTCCACCCGCACCGCCTGACTGAATGCGCTGAGGTCGATCGGATTCTGGAAGATGAGCTTATGGGTCGCATCATGACTGCCGAGAATGAGTGACGAGCCATCCGGCACGAAACCAAGATTGCCATAACGCAGAAGCTCAGGGACGGCATCACCGCCGAGATTCACTTTGCGGTCATCGCCATAAGCGGCAAAACCGCCATTGCCCTTGAACTGCACCTGAGTCGGGCTGCTGCCGAGACTGCGGGTGAAGTCCCCCAGACCCAGACCGACCACGCCACCCTCGACAATGAGCGCGCTGGTGCCGCCCGTGTTGCCAATGCCGCCGGGCAGTGCATTGGGAGAATTCAGTCTCAGCACGCCGCCATGGACATATGTGTTGCCCGAGTAGGTGTTGGAGCCGGAAAGGAGTGTGGTGCCAGTCCCCGTCTGAACGAAATTCACGACTTCTTTGAGCGTGTAAATTTGATCAGTCTGAGTTGAGAGTGCCGCCAAGCTCAATTTAAGCAGGCGATTGTCCCCATCCACTTCCAGCAGGGTGGTGCCATCCGCCAGGCCAGGCCCAGTGATGCTCATTCCGGTGCGGATACTATTGAAGAAATCAAAGGGAGTCCCGAATGCAACCTTCATGACGATCTCCCCTGCCTTGAGTGAGCCCTTGCCAAGGACACCGTCACTGGAAGCCGTCTTCACACTGCGATCCACCACATTGACCCCAATGGTGAATGTCGCCGCCTGATTGTAGTTATGCATGATAAAATCACCATTGACCGCATTCGCAGCACTACCTGTGATGTTGCCTGAGCCCAGAATCTGCTTGTTGCCGCCATGCACATCAAACGCGGCAAGGATGGCCCCGGAAACCAATTCCAAAGTCAGCCCTGAGCCAATGGTGATGACGCTGTCCAGATTGCTTTCGTAACGTAGCGTGTTCACAAACAGTGACGAATCGAAGGTGCCGTTGAAGGTTCTGACATTGTTGTTGGGATCAAGCCCGCCTTCGGACACATTCAGACCCAAAGCGGTCAGGCGGGTCGTGGCCCAATCCGTGAGATCCACGATTGAGGATCCATTGGTGTAGAGGAAGTCTGCCGAGATCACCCCGCCGGTCGTGGCTGAAGTGGTTGCGAAATCATTGATCCCGCCCTGCGTCAAGTCGGCAAGATTCCGGTACGTTGCCCAGGGCAGAATGCGCTGCCTGACAGGCGTGAAGAGGAAGATATTGGCAGGCCCGGCATTCAACTCGGGATTCTCGATGAAGCGCGCCGTGCCGCCCGCCATGCGCAAGACATCCGTCTGCTCTTCCTGCCCCATCAGATTCAAACTGGTGCTGCGATAGGCCGGAATCGCCACGAGGTTATTCGGATCTTTGGAGGCCACGCTGGTGGCTATGATTTCTGAAGCCCCCTCCTCGACAACAAACTGACTGCCAAAATTTTGCACCACATTTCCTTCAGAAGTGCCACGCAACTCTAGAGTGCCGCCAGCCACCCTGAGGCTGGTGAGATTGGTCGTGGAGAAATTGGTGGAGGAGAAGCCGGCCGGGGTAAAATTGGTATCGATCGCCTGCAGCAAAAGCCGGCCTTGTTCGACACGAATGGATTCCAGTCCTGCATTCCCATTGAAGATCAGGGTTCCGGGGCCGTCCTTCTGCAGTCGGTCCGTGCCCGCGACTGCTCCGGTGAAGACACTGGAGGTGCGCTCATGTCCAATGTTGATGGAGGCAAACTCCGAAAGTTGGAAGCCGCGATTGGTCCGTGAGTTTTCACCCACATACTGCAGAGTTCCCCCATTGAAGAAAAGGTTGGCACTGGCCGCATTTGAGGCACCAAGACTGCCAACGACGCCACCATCCGTCAGGGTCTGGGCACGCAGGACACCTTCTCCGATATAAGTGCTGCCCGTGAAATCATTGGCACCGCCGAGAGCCAACATGCCGGGTCCGAGCTTCTCAACGCCTGTGGAGGGAGTGAGAGTCATGGTGGAGGTCTCTCCCGTGAAGAAATGATTGGTGCTGACCTGGATGTCATTGTCGTCAAAAATGAACGTGATGGTAGACCCGACGGGAATGCCAGGCCCGGCAATGGGCATGCCGACGTATAGATCGGTGGTCGAAACCGTACCCAGACCGGGATTAGCTCCGGAACCAGGGACTGTGACGCCGAAGATGCGGCGACGATCGCCATTTGCGAGTGTTCCAGCCCGTTCAATGACGGGGCCGCCATTGGTGAAACTGAGAGTCGGCCGGGCGGCACTGACATTGTGGTTTTGGCTCAGGAAGATGGTGTGCCCGTCAGGGTCAATGCTGGCAATGGTTGTTCCAACGTTGATGCCGGAACCGGTCACTGTCATACCCACCAGAAGGTCACTCGTAACGGAAAGACCCGTTACCATGTTACCAGCAGCACTGGCAAGCCTGCCCGTTCGGGTGACAACGGCGCGATTGGTGATCCTGGCACCGATAATCAGAGATCCCAATTCATTGTACTGATGGACGAGGAAATTTTGCAGATTGCCCTGCCCGCCCATCGTGAGTTGGCCATTGCCAATGATGCTTGAGTCATTTGCGCCCACGGTTGGGGAGATCAGAATGCCCCCGCTGCGGATGCCATTCACCCCTGAGGAGAGCGTGACCGTCGAAGGATTCTGGGTGGCAAAACGAACTGAGTAGGTCTCCCTGTTGGCAACCGAAAGGTTGGAGGTCACCGCCGTATGGTTTAGACCGGCACCGCCCCAAACATTGAGGTAGGAGCCATTCGGCATGATGAAACCATCTGCAGTGCCTTCGTTTCTGGCCCAATCCAGTTCACCACTGCCGTTGTCATTGCTGCCGTTGCTGAGGAAGGTCGGCGCACCATAAGTTCCGTTGTCTGCCACGGCATCCGCCTCTGTGCTGCCACCTGTGGATTCTGCCAGAATCAGCTTTGAACTGCCAACAGCTGGATTTTTCGGATCACTCAGGACGAAATCGAGAACGGCCGTGTTGCTGCTGTTGTCCGTGGTCGTCTTGATTGTGTAAATGTAAGGATCAGGAACCGTCCCGGCTCCTGTAATCTCGGAAGTGATAGCTCCAGCGGCAAGCTGCGGACGGATAGCCACTTTGATCCTGTTGTTGCCGTCAGAGCCCGGGTAGGTGGTACCGTTGATCGAAAAGACAAGAGCCGCACTTCCAACGCGTTTTTCGGCACCCTGGGTTTCAATAATGTGAACACCCGTGCCGACGGAGGTGATATCAATCGCAGGGCCGTCAATGGCGGTGCTTAGGCGGAAGGTTCGATTGGCCCTGTCGATGACGTAGTAGTCTGTCCCTGCACTCAGCCCCGTGGGCAGAGCGCCAAAAGAACTGATGTGAACCACACTACCTTCAGCGAGCCGATGATCACCAGGGGTGCTGAAAGTGTCGGATATCGTATTGACTGTAAACGAGGTCTGCGCCGTCATGCTCAAAACGCCCGTTCCGGCGCTCGATATATCCACCGTGTCAGCAAGCACACTTGGAGTTAGCGCAAGGGTGAAGCCAATGATGACCGGAGGGGATCCCTGGTCCTTCAAAAAGGTCTTGATGTAGTAGTTGGTATTTTCGCTCAACCCTCCAGGCATGATACCAGTGGTGGAAAAGCGGACCAATGAACCCGTAGCCAGACCGAGCACTGCCTGATCACCGCTTACCATGTCTTTCTCAACATTAACCGTGACCTGAAAATTGGAGTTGTTTGTGCCGGGAATCACCCAGAAGGCATTTGTGACCGCATCACGAATGATCGCCCAGGCTCCGAGAATCCCGTTGGAGTTGAGCATGTCTGTCCTGGCAATGCGCCCGAGGTCTGTGTAGAGAGAACTGCCGGTGGAGCGGATGATGTTGTTGAGGCTGATCGTGCCGGCGCCACTTTCGCGGAAAATTTTGTTAGCTCCTGCCTCCAGGACCGTCTGGCCGACGACCTCCTCATGCGCCCCGCCGGAAAGAATGATTTCACCACCACGCCGGCTGCCTCCAAGGCGAAGATTGGCATTGTCGGAGAGTTTTGAACCGTTGTTCAGCGAATAATCAAGCAGGAGCGTGCCCGCGCGCAGGGCATACTCACGAGTGGAATTTAATAGGTTGGTGGTCGGCGTCAGCATTTCTCCGCGCATCACCATGATGCCCTCGCCTTCTTGAGTCAGGAAACCAGTGCCGAGAAGATTGCCATTCATGACCAACCGTCCGCCCTGCCCCACTCTGATTGTCGAGGAGGCATTGATTTCGAAATTGCCCGACCAGATCGATTGAGAATCTGCCGGCACGGCCAGCGCGCCACCTTCGAAGGTGATCGTCTCCGGCGTCAGGTAGTTCACATTTCTAAGCTCCAGCGTGCCGCTGGCGAGATTAACACCTCCGGATTTATTTCCTGAAGCAGTCGTGGTGTAAAAAAGCGAACCCGGAGTTCCAACGCCAAAATCCAGAGGGGCGCCGTTCGCAGTCAGCGCAACCTGAAAGGTCGTTCCAGTCGAGCTAATCACATAATACGCCGTGTTCGTCAGAAGTCCGCTGGGCGGTTGTGGATTGGTCACCCCGGCCACGAGTTGTGTGTTGAAACTGACCTGGGAGCCGTTCGGCAGAATGCCGGTAAAAGTATCGGTGATTTCATCAAAGGTTGTGGACCGGAAGGAGTCGATCTTGGGCACGATCTTCACATTGAGACCATCGCTTTCGATGGGAAGAGCGGCGCCACCCGGCGTGAGTGCGACCTGGAAAGTGGTGCCGTTGGAATTCACCACGTAATAGGCTTTGTCGGCAACCAGGCCGGTCGGCAGTGTCGTGTCATAAAACAGAGGGAGCGTCAGCGGAATGCCATTCGGCAAATTGCCGGTCAGGGTGTCATTGGCAGCGTTCACCGTGGTGCTCAATCCGGCCGTGCCCAGGGCATCATTTCTTGTGACTGCCAGAATTCCATCATTTAGCGTCGTAAGGCCGCTGTAAGTTGCCGCCTTGTCCAGAACCCAGGTTCCCTGGCCAGCCTTCATGATGCCGCTGATTTCCGTGATGGATTTGTCACGCAGTTCCAAAAGCAGGACGTTATCACCCCTGCCTAACCCGGTCAGCGTCAGCGTGCGTGACCCGTTATTTTTAAAGCCAATGGGATCACTAATATCAGGAAATGCGCCGAAGATGTCGCGAAATTCCTTACCGATGATGACCCGGTCAGTTTGAGTCAAGCCATTCGCAACGAGCGTGGCCCCATTTGGGCCCGCTCCCATGGTGAAGGAGCGATCCATGGTCTGCAGATCTGTCGGAGTGAAGGACAGAACCGCTTTATCAATCACCAGATTCGCAGGATTGTAGTCCTGCACCGTGCCGAGGGGAGAGTTTTCAAACAAGGTGCCGAGGTCAGTCACATTCAGTGCGCCCTCCAAAATTTCGATGCCTCCGGAAAAGTTACTTTTGGGATTGTTCAACGTCAGCATGGCAGGGCCGGTTTTGATGAGTTTAATCCCGGCAATTGTGTTATTGTTGATCGTGACACCATCCACGATTTTGCCGTTGTAGGCCTGGTTGGTGGTCAGATTAAAAATCAGCTCTGTGGGAGCCGAGATGTTGTTGGGTGCCTGATTGTTCGTAATCTCAGTAAGGGTCTGGCTGCTAATCTGACGGATGGTCTGGGACAGCCCGCCCAAATTCAGCCTGCCAGCGGCTCCCAAAATCAGGTTGATACCACCAGTGCCAAGGGCTGTCTGTGTCTTCAAGGTCAGGGTGCCGCCCTGCATTTCGACCGGTTGCTCAAACACATTGCCACCTAACCAGGTATTGGTTCCTGAGATGGTGATGTCTCCGAGAAGAGAGCGGATCGGTGCGGTGAAGTTATTGTTCCCCTCGATGAAAATGTTGCCGCCTTCCTGTGAAAGTCCGCCGATGGTGTTGTTACCCCGGATGGTGGTCGTTCCTTCAAACAATGCCTCTGTCCTGATGCCCGCCGCATAATTGTTGGTGCTGAGTGCTGTCCCAAGAGTCAGCGTGTTCACCTGCTGCGCACCGGTATTTGAGCGCACCGCCAGCTCCAGAACGCCAAGGGCATTGATGGGATTATCGATGGTCAAGTTCACGATCGGCACCGCATTGGCGAAGGTGGCGTTGTTATTGTCCGGATTAGCCTGCCCCACTTCAATGCGGCCACCAGCAAGCCCGATGGTCAGGCCACGGAATCCGTCAGAGAATGAAACGACGTGTGAGGGCAAAGGTGTCGATGCACCAAGCACGACGTGTCCGATCTGGAGGATGCCCCCATTGATCTGAATTTGATCCTGCACAAAGGAAGTGGGAGCCGTCCCCAATGCGGAAGTGGCGGTGACGCGAAGCGTGCCATTGTTCACGTAAGTCTTACCCGTGTATTTGTTAGACTGCGTCAGCGCCAGCAAACCGGCACCCGACTTGCTTAATCCCACCGAACCGCCAGTGAAGCGCAAAATCGTGCCTGCTGGCAGAGGTGCCGAGGTTAGGGCGGTCAGGGTGATTTTGCTACCGGCCGTATCAACCGACTCAATGCGAGTTCCTGCAGGGATGCCCGCGATGGGAACCTGCGCACTATTTTCAGCCGAAACCGCCATGCCCGGGAGCAGGCCCACCACGCTTGGCAAAGTCAGGACGATGGCCCCCTGGCCCGTAGCCGGAAGCACCTGCGTGGAAACGTAGTCATTGATGAAGGCGTTGATGGTGACGGTGCTGCTGCCGATGATATTGAGCGTCTTCGGCGCATTGATCGCCGTGCCGACCGTCAGTTCACCCAAAGTCCCTGTTCCAATGGTGGCGGAGGTTGCCAGAATACCTCCAGTTTCGACGCTTAACTGGATGCCGTTCATGGTCAGCGTCTGCCCCTGAATATTCATCGAGTTAACGGCACGCCGCGCGGTGAGGGTCCGGCCGACGGTCATCCTTACGTTGTCCGTGGGGGCCCAACCGGTTTGGTCACCTGAATCATAATCTGCGGAAGGATCCAACGCCCTAACCCCATTGGCACCGTATTTTACCCACTCACCATCAATCGTGGCCCAGCCACCAATGATGCCGTCATCCAGCACTGGAGCCTGTGAGAAAAGAACCTGATTCCGGGTATCCAAACCGAGCGTGCCGGGCAGATTGACAACACCGGTGACATTCTCCCGGGCAAGAAAATCCACGGTGGCACCCGGTTTCTGCTCCAGAGAACCAAAGGTGAGCGTACTGGTTCCGGTCGTGCCAGCACGGAACGTCGAGATTTGAAACTGCCCCTGGCTAAGCAGTAACTTCCCGATCGTCTCTGAAAAGTTCGCATTCGCGGCGTTGTTGGCGAAAAGGAACTCCCCGCCGCGCGAGAGCAGCGTGGCTGCATCATCAATGCGGTTGGAGTTGTTGCGATTTTCCACGGTGCCATTTTGTGGATTGGTGGTGCTACTGGTGGTGACGTTGTTGGTGATTTGCAGGCCACCCGACCCCTGAATTCTTCCGCCAATCGCAAACGTGAGCCGGGAACCGCTGAAGGTGTCATTCAATGAACTCGACCAGGTGTCCACATTCGAAGTTGCCAAGCCACCATTGCCCAGAGCGATAGTCTTGCCGTTGGAGGTGATAACCGCCTGGATCTGATCGACACTGCGAATGTCATTGAGCGCGGGGCTGTCAGGCGCGCGAACGGCCGACCAAGCCGAACCATCTGCCGATTTTAGAATGATGCCATTCTCACCAGCCGCCAGAATCACGGCACCCGAAAGCGCCACACTCTGCAGGTCACGACCCGTTCCGGCATTTTTGGGAGTCCAGACGCTGCCTGTGGGCGATGTAAGAACTGTCCCATAGCCGCCGACAGCCACAAACTGCGACCCTGTCCAAACGACATCCTGCAGTTCAGGCAAAGCAATGCTGGGAGCCAACTGACCTAAACGGTTGGTTAGGCTAGTCACCGCATTGCTGGATGCTGTGGTGGTGCCCAAAAAGATACCCAGAGGCACCGTGATTCCGTTGGTCTCAATATTCACATTTGGCACAGCTGAGAGGGTCAAGGTGCGCCCAACAACATCCATGGCATCAATGTTGAAACTAAAATAGGTGGAAGGACCAAAGGTCGTCCCGGTCACAAACAGGTTCATGTTTACCGCCAGACCCGAGAAATCAGAGACTTCAGTGATGACATTCGAACCATCCGTCACTTTGCCCGTGAAAGTAAGCAGCGGCACCCCTGTTGAGCTGGCAAGTGCCGGACCCGAGAGTGTCAGCGTGTTTGTCGCTGAAGTATAACTGCTGATCGTCATCCCAGATCCCAAATAACCGGGCACGGTATTTAGTGCCTTACCACCAACAAGACTCGCGATGCCTTGCAAGTTTTTCAGGCTCGGGAAATTGGTGACGTTTGAGACCGTGGCACTGCCAAAGGTGAGGTCTCCGTA
>CAJCCF010000692.1 GCA_903960845.1 uncultured Verrucomicrobiota bacterium
GTGGAGTACTATCAGCCGCAGAAACAAATCAGCGCCATCGCCATCGAGTATGACTGGCACGGGCCGATCATCATCGTTTCCAATGCCTGCGCCAGCGGAGCCAATGCCATCGGCGATGCCATGGCGATGATCCGGACCGGCAAAGCCCGGCGCGTGCTCGCCGGCGGTTATGACGCGATGGCCGAGCTGGTCTTCTCCGGTTTCGACACCCTGCGCGCCCTTGCTCCGGAAGGCATCCCCCGCCCTTTTGATGCGGTGCGGGATGGGCTGGCACTCGGCGAAGGCGCTGGTGTGATGCTCCTGGAAAGTGAGGACGCAGCGGCTGAGCGCGGTGCCACGGCCATTTGCCAGGCTTCTGGTTATGCCACCGCCACCGACCTGCACCATCTCACCCAGCCGGATCCGGAGGGCAAGGCGGCCCTGCGCACCATGACCGGCGCCTGTCAGATGGCTGGCATTTCGCCCGCCGGGGTGGACTACATCAATTCCCATGGCACCGGCACTCCCTACAATGATGTGGCGGAAGCCAGCGCCATCCGTGCCTGGGCCGGGGAAGACGCGGCACGCATCGCCGTGAGTTCCACCAAGTCCGCCATGGGTCACCTGCTCGGCGGAGCCGGCGCGGTCGAGGCCGTCATCTGCGCCATGAGCCTGCGCGGCCAGTGGCTGCCCGCGAGCCTCAATGTTCGCGAAACTGACCCGGCGGTGTGTTTCGACCTGGTGCGCGAGTTTCGTGAATCACGGGTGCAGGTGGCACTCACCAACAGCTTCGGATTCGGTGGAACCAATGCGACGCTGATCCTCACTGAATGCGGACACCCGGGCCGGCCTGCCCAACAAAAAGTGAGAACGCAGCCCGCCGCCCTGCACATCCTTGGCGCCGGCGCCGTCTCCCCGGCCGGTTGGGGAACACAGGCATTGGTGGAGGCCGTCGCCTCAAAGCGCAGCCTGCCACCAGCCGAATGTGCCCGCAGCATGGGCGAGCGCGACTGGTCATGCCCGACGTATCTGGTTCCGCCGGCACCAGCCGACACGTTGCCAAAGTTTCCGCGTCTGCGGCGTGCCAGCCCGATCACCAAGTTTGCCATGGCCGCCACGCTGGAGGCGCTGAACCAGGCTGGATTCCCCAAAGGACAAGGCGCAGGCCGTCTCGGCTTAATCCAGTGCATGTTCAACGGCTGCGTGCAGTTCAGCGGTAAATTTTATCAGGAAGTCATCGAGACGCCCGCATTCGCCAGCCCGCTCATCTTCCCCGAAACGGTTTACAATGCCCCTGCTTCACACATCGCCGCCTATCTTGGCATCGACGGACCGGCGACCACTCTGATCGGCGAATCCAGCGCCATCATGGAAGCCGTTTCCATGGCCCACACTTGGCTCGTGCAGGGGCTTGTCGATCACGTGCTCGTCATCGGCGCTGAGGAGTGTGACTGGATCGCAGCAGAGGCCACGACTTACTATCATCCCGAGCTCAAAGCCTCCGAAGGCGCCGGTGCACTGCTGCTCTCGTTGAAAGGTGAAGGCCTGAAATTCAGCCACAGCGCAGCGCAGGCT
The DNA here is from genome assembly GCA_903960845.1 of uncultured Verrucomicrobiota bacterium. Classification (GTDB taxonomy): domain Bacteria; phylum Verrucomicrobiota; class Verrucomicrobiia; order Verrucomicrobiales; family Verrucomicrobiaceae; genus Prosthecobacter. The sequence continues at coordinate 1,555 of CAJCCF010000692.1, forward strand.
TTCCATCATGAAAAGGAGCGTGCGCAAAGGTTGCGTGAAATCGTTCGAAGCCCGGATTTCAAGCGGTCCGCTGTCCGCGTCACCGGAGAATCAGGCATCGCCATTCTGGATGAGTCTGAGGTTAGAGCGATCGACGAGGAAGAAAAGGAAGCAGCTGAAACCGGGGCTCCGAACACGCTGCATCCGCGTTCGGTGCTTGGAGAAAGCATGGGCGCTGGCGGAGCCTTGCAACTCGTGCTCGCTGCCAGCATCGCCAGGGAGAATCGGAGTGCCGTGCATGTTCTCCTGCCTGGAAGCCTTTGCGCAGCTTATGCGGCGGTGGTTGGCGATGATCTGCAATAGTTGCCTGCAACGCTGCGTCTCTGATGCCTCTGTAAACTTTCAACATCCATGATCAACCCCGGCAAACTCCTCCTCTTCCTCGCCCTCGCAGGCATCGTTTCAGCTCAAAAAGCACCGGACGTCTCCAAGCTCGATCCGGCCATGGGCGTCAACAAGGCCGCCGCCGACAACCTCGAGTGGCATGATGTGACCAAGTGGGGTGTCGAAGGCCGCATCCTGCCGGATCAGGAAAGGAAACGCTGGTTTGACCGCCTGCCCGCGAGCGCTGAGGGCAAGGTCACGCCGAGTGTGTGGAGCCTGAGCCGCGACAGTTCCGGCATGATGGTGCGCTTCAAGACCGATGCCACAGCGATCCATGTGCATTACAAGGTGATGAAAGCCAATCTCGGCATGCCGCACATGCCGGCCACCGGCGTCAGCGGTGTGGATCTTTATGCCCGCGATACCGACGGTAAATGGAAATGGGTGCAGGTGACCAAGCCGGCAACGCAGGAAGTGAAGGCCGAAATCATCAAGAGCCTGGCTCCCGGCGAGCGCGAATACGCGGCCTACCTGCCACTCTACAACGGCGTCGAGTTCATGAGCATCGGCGTGGCCAAAGGCAGCAAATTTGAAGGGCTGGCACCGCGTGCAAAACCCGTCGTTTTCTACGGCACCAGCATCACCCATGGAGCCTGCGCCAGCCGCCCCGGCATGGTTCATACCGGCATCCTCGGTCGCCGGCTCGACAGGCCCGTGGTGAATCTCGGTTTCTCCGGCAATGGCCGCATGGACAAGGCCGTGGGTGACTATCTCGTGCAGGTCGACGCCGCCGCTTATGTCATCGACTGCCTGCCCAACATGCAGCCTGCCGATGTCACCGCAAAGTGCGTGCCGCTCGTCAAACAACTTCGTGCCGCCAAGCCAAACACACCGATCGTGCTGGTCGAAGACCGCCGCTTCACCAATGATTGGATCACGCCCGCCAAAAAGCAGTTCCACACCGACAACCACGCCGCGCTCAAAGCCGCGTATGAAACGCTGATCAAAGACGGCGTGAAGCACCTGTCCTACATCCCCGGTGACAGCCTCTATGGCGACGACACCGAAGGCGCCACCGATGCCTCCCACGCCAGCGACCTCGGCTTCATGCGCCAGGCTGACATCTTCGAGCCCGTACTGAGGAAGGTGCTGAAATAAAGTTCAAGCCCGCGGATGCGCGGCTTGATAAACCTCTTTCATCCGCTGGGTGGAGACGTGCGTGTAGATCTGCGTGGTGCTCAGGCTCGCGTGGCCGAGCAGTTCCTGCACGCTGCGCAGGTCGGCGCCGTTGTTCAGCAGATGCGTGGCAAAGCTGTGGCGAAGCTTGTGCGGCGTGACATGGACGGGCATGCCGCTGGCTTTCCAATACTTGTCCACCACGTCGGCAAGAGCCTGGCCGGTGATGCGCTTCCTGAGCTTGCTGAGAAACAGCGGGCCATGATGAACTCCCGCCTTTTGCCGGTAGCACTGGATGGCACGCATGGCCGGCTCCCCCACTGGCAGCAGGCGCTCTTTGCGCCCCTTGCCGATCACGCGCACCGTATCGCTGTAGGCATCGACATCCTCGACATTGATCGAGGCGAGTTCCGCCAGGCGCATGCCGGTGGAGTAAAACAGCTCCAGAATGGCAGCATCACGCTCCGGCCCCCATTCAGGCGAGCGCGGACTCTTCGGCAGTGACAAGGGCAGCCCCAGCATGTCCACCACTTGCGTGAGCGTGAGCACGACAGGCAGCTTCTTTTCCTGCTTCGGCAATTGCACATCCAGCAGCGGGTTCAGCGTCCAGCCCTGGCGGCGCGTGAGCCATTTGAAAAACGAGCGCAGCGCGGCGAAATGCAGCCGGATCGTGGCCCGCTCCAGATCACGTTTCATCATCTCGAACAAGTACTTGCGGAAATCATCCGCCGTCAGCGCCTGCCAGTTGGTGAAACCCGCGTGCCGCTGCCGGAACTCGGACAGGGCATGATCATAGAGGTCCAGCGTGCGTGGTGACGAGCGCCGCTCGACCTCCATGAACTCGATGAACGATGCCGCGAGCGGATCGTCACCGGGTTTGGCTGGTGGTTTGGCGGCTTGGGTGCGTTTCACCTCAGGAACTGAAAAGAGAAGAGTGGGTCGGCCTTCATAAGCCGGATTTTGTTCCTTCCGTCTTTCGACTTCCGGCGTGGTCATTTATCTGACGACTCCTTGCGGAGCCGACTCCTGCTTGCGCAGGATGCGACTATTACCCGGAGTTATCCATCCCCTTGCGGGGACTTGCGGCCAGGCGGGCCTTTCTCCTGTTCTGTCTTGCACCGCGTGGGGTTTATCTTGCCTCCTTCATTGCTGTCGGAGCGGTGGGCTCTTACCCCGCCATTTCACCCTTACCCTCGTCGGCCGAAGCTTCAGAAGGCGGTTTCTTTTCTGTGACACTTTCCATTGCTTTGGGTTGCCCCAAAACCTCCAACGCTTGCGCGCGGCACGCTGCCTTGCGGTGTCCGGACTTTCCTCTCGTCCGCACCCGGCCGAAGCCAAACCGACGAGCGACCACTCCAGCCGACCCGTCGTCAGATTAGACGAGCGATTCCATTTCCCCAACTAGATTTTCAGAATGGTCGCGGCCGCTTCAGGTTTCAAGAGGTAGATGCTCCGAAGCCCATCACCCTTAACCACCAGCCCTTAACCACTAACCTCCCCCTACCCCTGCAAGGTCTCGACGCGCATCCAGCTCGGCTCGCAGCGCACGCAGTCGAGGGCGCGGATGGCATCGAGGGCGCTGAGCATGTCACCGAGTCTGGCGTCGTGGATCATGAGGACGAGGCTGGTGCTGCCGCTGGTGTCCTCAAGATCTTCAGGCTGGATCATGGAGGAGATGCCGATATGGCGCTGGCCGAGCACGGCAGCGACCTGGGCAAGCACGCCGGGCACGTCATCCACGGTCAGTCGCAGGTAGTAATGGGAGATCGTGTCCTCCATCGGCTTGCTTTTGCCATAGAGGCCGTGAGGCACGAAGCCACTGTGGCGCGCGCCATGAATGATGACGGCGGCGGCCTCACAGAGATCGCTGATCACACTGCTGCTCGTCGGGTCCTGACCGGCGCCGCGTCCATAAAACAGGGTTTCGCCGACGATGTCGCCATTCACCAGCACGGCGTTGTAGCTGCCGCTGACGCTGGCAAGCACATGACTCAGCGGGACCAGCGTCGGTTGCGTGCGCACTTCCACCAGACCCTGTTCATCGGCACGGATGACGGAAAGCAGCTTGATGGTGTAGCCGAGTCGCTTGGCAAATTTGAAATCGGCGATGTCGATTTTGTCCACGCCCTCAACATGCACACAGCTCGTCGGGATCCAGAAACCGTAGCTCAATGAGGCGAGGATGATGGCCTTGTGCGCGGCATCCCAGCCGCTGATATCCAGGGTCGGATCGGCCTCGGCATAGCCTTTTTCCTGAGCCTCGACCAGCGCGTCTGCATAGCTCAGCCCGGCCTGACTCATGCGGGTGAGGATGTAATTGCAGGTGCCATTGATGATGCCGTGAATGGACAGGATGCGATTCCCCACCAGCCCCTCCTGCAACACCTGGATGATCGGGATGCCTCCGGCCACGGCGGCCTCAAAGTAGATCGGCACACCACACTGCTCCGCCAGCGCGAACAACTCCTGCCCGCGCTCCGCCAGCAGGGCCTTGTTGCCGGTGACGACGATCTTTTTGGCGCGCAGCGCCGCACAGACGAGCTCATAAGCCGTCGTCGTGCCGCCGATGAGTTCCACGATCACCTGGATCTCTGCGTCATTGATCAGATCATGCCAGTCCGTGCTGATCATCTCCGCCGGCACTGCGACATCGCGAGGTCGCGCCGGATCGCGCACCACCACACGCTTCACCCGGATATCCGCCCCCGTGCGCTGCACGATGAGGTCGCGGTTGGCATCGAGGTTTTTAAAGACGCCCGCTCCCACATTGCCAAGACCAGCAAGGCCGACATGAATGGTGCGAGGGGTGATGGGGGCGGACATGGATTTCAAAAGGAAGGGAAAGGGCCGCTAGAGATGCAGCACCCCGGCTAAAGTTCAAAGGCTAAGTACGATGAGGGGAACATCGAACATGAACCTTGAAACCTTCAGATTTCCGGATTGGACGTTCAGCGTTCAGCGTTCAGCGTTCAGCGTTCACTCCCACCTTCCACGTCCAATGTCCCTCCGCCATTTCTTGCATCTCCTGCGCATTCTCTGCGCTGCAGGTTTGCTGTGGTGGGTCATGCATCGGTTGCGACTGGAGGAGATCGTGGCTTTTCCGTGGTCGTCGGTGGATCTGCGCTGGCTGCTGCTGGCCTTTGCTTTGGGTGGACTTTCGCTCCTTGGCTGGGCGGGGCGCTGGTGGTGGTTTCTGCGAGTCTACGATGTGCGCGCGGGGTTTGGCGACCTGCTGCGGCTCACTCTTTTTGCAGACTTTTTCAATCTCTACTTCCTCGGCCCGCTTGGTGCGGACGGCGTTCGCCTACTGGGATTGACGCGCCATTTTCCTGAGCGGCGTGGAACCATCGTCGGCTCACTGCTGCTGGATCATCTGGGCGGCCTGTTTGGTGGTGTGGCGCTGTATTGGGTTTTCTCGCGCAGTGGTGCGCTGCCATCAGGCATCGTCGCGGTGGCGGACAAGGCGGTGGTGATGGTGGCGACGGTGTGCTTTCTCGGACTCGGCGTCATCCTGGAACCGGTCCTGCAGCGAATGATCGCACGCCTCCCGGGCCTGCGCCGGATCTCGGCATGGATGTCACCCATGTTTGCAGGTGCCTTCCGGCAGCCCTGGGCCGCTTCAGGATTCGTGGTTTCCGTGCTCAGCACGGCCTGCGCCTTCGCGGCCTTTTGGGCGGCAGCCCGATCGATTGGTGTCCCGGTGAGCCTGCCACGAATGCTCGGCCTCATGCCCGCCGTGGATCTCGTGGCATCCCTGCCGGTAAGCGTCAGCGGACTTGGCGTGCGGGAAAACCTGATCGTCGAATGGCTCGGCAGTCAGCCCGACTGCGGTCCAGTGCGCGCGCTCGCCGCCTCGCTGCTCGGCTTTGCCGCCATTGGCATCTGGGGACTGATCGGAGGCCTGTGGATGCTGGTTTGGAACAGCGGGATTAGGCCCCATCCAAAATCAATCATGTAAAAAAGGCTGATTGAACAAGCTGACTCCCACTCTGATGGGGGCATCCGGAATCCATTTTTTATCCCTATGCTCATCTGGTCAGGCCACGGAATTTTAATCCCCCTTTTTGCCATTTTTGCCTCACTTATTGGAGGGACGCTTACCATGGCCCTTATGAGCGCACTGGGCCTGCAAAACGCCACCCCGGCTGCCAGCACCATCGTTTCGTCCTGGTTTGGCGTCTTGGGTGTTTACCTTTATGCAAGGACGATCGGGAAGACCAAGCGTGAAGTTTTACTCGATCCAAAAACCGGACAGGAGGTGGTGCTTGCGAAGCGGCACACACTGTTTTTCATTCCCGCCAAAGGCTGGGTTTATCTCAGTGGCATCATTGCTGCGTTTGTCTCTGTGGGAGCTTTTTCTGATGCTGAATCAGCGACTTCGTCCTCAGGTAAACCCGCTGCCCTGAAGGAAGCTGAAACGGCCATCAGCAGCAGGAGCAACGGCATCAATCATGGCAACACTCCTCAGGCGTTGGAAGCAGCAACCAAGTTTGGTAAGGCTCTGCAAACTTTTCGCGAAGTGGCTATTGGCAAGACCAAGCAAAGTGCCTTTTCGCTATCAGACGGAGAGTTTCTGACACACTGCCATGCAACGCCCCGAAGCATCGCTTTTTTGGTGCATGTCCCTTCGCTGCGAAAATTCAGCAAAGATGCCAAAGATGCGCTGGCAGAAGTTGCCGGCGGCTTGGCTGTGGGAGCAGTTCAAGCCATGACTCCACCGCCCACCCGGATAGCTGTCGGCATTCGGGGCGCAGTCCTTTATGACCGGATCATTGTCATTGAGACTGGCGAAGGTCAGGCAACACAGACCTATCCGGGGACAGATGACGAACGGCTCTACCCCTTCTACACCCAAATTGATGAGCCGCAGGCCCAACCAAATTCAGTGAAAGCAGATCAGCCGAAAGAAGCATCCACCACATCTTCTCAGCAGCCAGATGCTACATCCTCTGCCGCCACACCATCTGCCCCACCGACCGAGAAACCGGACCCTTCACCCAAAACACCCAAAGCATCACTTTTGCCAATCCCCGAAAGAGATTGGACCTCCTCGGATGGTCGTCCGCTGCGCGCTTCATTGCAGCGCTTCCTGCCCGGTGAGCCGCTGACTGGAGAGTTTAAACGAAGCGATGGCAGTCTTTTCACCGTGCCAGTGGAACGCTTTTCGACCGCTGACAAGCAAACGCTGAGGGAGCTCGCTGGAGCTTCCCCGTAGGAGGCGCGGCCTCCTGTTCCAGTTTCACAGAGGCAACTCCTCCTTGACCATTCCAGCCAGTTGAACCACTCTGCGCGCCCTCAAACCAGACCCTACCTAACAAATGCCCGCTAAAATCTACACTGAAAAGGACGCCAGCCTGGCGCCGCTGAAAGGCAAAACCTGTGCCGTGATCGGCTTCGGCTCGCAGGGCCATGCACACGCTCTGAACCTCAAGGAAAGCGGCGTCAATGTCATCATCGGTCTGTATGCCAAAAGCAAAAGCCGTGAAGTCGCCAAAGAAAAAGGCTTCAAAGTCTATGACACCGCTGAAGCCGTGAAGCTCGCTGACGTCATCTTCATCGCCGTGCCGGACACCAAGATCGGTGGCGTGTACAAGGCAGACATCGCTCCAAACCTGACCAAAGGTAAGACCCTCCTCTTCTCCCACGGCTTCGCCATTCACTACAAGACGGTGGTGCCGCCGAAGGAAGTGAACGTGATCATGGTGGCCCCGAAAGGCCCGGGTCACATCGTGCGCCGCCAATACACCGAAGGCAAAGGCGTGCCGGCTCTCATCGCCATCTATCAGGATGCCGACAAGCAGGCCAAGAAGATCGCTCTCGCCTGGGCACACGGCATCGGCGGCACACGCGGTGGCGTTCTTGAAACCACCTTCAAGGAAGAAACCGAAACCGATCTCTTCGGGGAGCAGACCGTTCTTTGCGGCGGCACCAGCGCCCTTGTGCA
>CAJCCF010000693.1 GCA_903960845.1 uncultured Verrucomicrobiota bacterium
ACAGGTCCTGCCGCCAGTTATCAGGCGGACATGAACACGCTGTTCTTCAATCTCAACGGCACCCTCGCGGTTGATCTCTATCGTTACCGCGCGCGCATCGGTAAATTTGCTGCGGGCTTCCGTCCTTACATTGGCGGTGGTCTGGGTGGCGGTCAGGTCTGGTATCGGAATGCCACAACAACTCTCGCCACGGCCTCCCCGTTTACGATTGATGAGTTCATCAATTCCTGGAAATGGTTCGCCGGTGTCGAATGGACCTGGAAAGATCAGTACTCCGTGTTTGCCGAGTATCGGGACACGCATTTTGGCGATCTCAAAGACATTAAAAGTTACGCCACAGACGGCTACCTCGTCGGTTTCCGCTATCGCTATTGATCCTTGTTCCATCCAACCCTCATGCCCACCCATACCCGACTCCTTTTCAGCGCTCTCGCAGTGCTCGCACTTGCCAATTGCAAGACGATCACCTCCGGTCTTGCCACATTTCCAAACGCGCCGGTCAGCTACCAGGCTGTCAGTGACATGATCGATGAGGAGACCATCGAGCACACGGTGAAGTTCCGTAACATGGGAAATAAGATCATCAGTTTCGACTACACCATTGCCGATGCGCCTGACGTGCCGCACACGGATGCGGAAGGGCCGAATTCAGGACTGGTCGAAAACCTTTATCCCGGCGTGGAAGCGAGCGTGAAAAATCCGACCAAGAGCAGAAAGAAACTCTTCATCGTGCTGGGCAAGGTGACCTACGGCAAGCAGACGAGCGAACAACTGGCCAAACAGTACAAGCCAAGCTCACTGGCTGTTAACAGCAGTCCTGTCGGCGCGGGTGCCCTGGCCCTGCCGTTGCTGGAGCCCGTCGCGGCTCCTTAAAGGCAGTCATGGAATCCACGCAATCATTCCTGCGTTTTTGCAGCCCCGGATTTCTGGGGCTGTTTCTATTTTGCCTCTGCGCGCCCTTGCTGGCAACTGAGGATGAGGCCGTGGCGCGACTTTATCAGCGCGGCATGAGGTTGATTGCGGAGAGCGATTTGGAAGAGGCGCTGGAGCGTTTCAACACGATCGCCGTGAAGTATCGCAGGAGTGAAACATGCGCCATGTCACTCTGGGAGATTTACCGCATTCAGGAACATCTGGGGAATGATGAAGGTGCCTTTGAGGCGTTAAACCGCCTTGTCATCGAGCAACCCGGGCATTTTGAAAAAGCATACGCCGCCCAGTTTAAATTGGTGAAACGTTTGTTAGGCTCCGGGAAAAACGCCAGGCGCACTTTGGAGCTGCAGCGGCCCTCCAGCGCGACTTCTCCAGAGGTTCTGGTCGCGATGCTGCAGACGGTGATCAAGAATGGACCCCAGACTGAGGAGGGCATTCAGGCGCATTATTATCTCGGTCTGGCTCAGGAGCGAGCGGGTGAAAAAAAGGAAGCCATCGCCACGCATGAGGACTTCGCTGAAAATTATCCGAAGCATGAACTGGCGGACGACGCCAGCTATCAGGTGGCTTACATCTCTTACAAGGACTGGAAGTCCATGCGCAGTGAGAGTCCGCATCAGCGCGAAGTTGCGGCACTTTCACTCACTTGGTTTATCACTCGGTACCCGCAGAGTGATAAGGCCGCGCAAGCTCGGTCATGCCTCGTCGAAGTGCGCGTGGCTGAACAGCGTGAGTTGGTGAGTCTAGCCAAGTATTATGAAAGCCGAGGCAACGCCAAAGCAGCCAGAACCTACTATCAGCAGCTTGCCGTCAAGTTCCCAGAACTGTTGCAAAGTGAAGGTGAGTTAAAAGACAAAATGGTCGGTACCATGGCTGAGGTTGCGGCTGAATCTATTGGGCCAGTCCGCGATTGATCGTATGCATCGTTGGTTGCGGTATTCGTATCGAAGCAGCGACAAGAGAATGCGTGTGTCATTTTAGACACTGCCGAAATCGTTTCATAGCGCCGTTTGGCAGAGAATCATGAGAGTGGTTGCATTGAAAGATGTCACTCAATCCATTGCCTGTCCTTTTGTCACTCATCGCTCTCGGCGGTGTCGGTATGATGGTGCTCTCAAGCCCGGCGAAGTTGACTTTGCCAGAACCAACGGCCTCCCAAACGTCTGCGGCGGCTTCGGTGAAGCCAAATGCAGACACGTTGGATGCAGAGACGCTGAACTTGTATTCGGAATTCTCATTTGATGAAGTTTATGTCATGCCCGCAGGTCCGAAGGGATTGGTTTTCACCAGCAAGACTCAAGGCTTGAATGGCAAGAAAGTCAGGATGGAAGGCTTCATGGTGAAGCACTACCACGACGATCCAGCGATCTTCCTCTTCACGGCAGTCCCGACAGTGCACAACCAAGTTGAGTACATGCTGGCGGATAGTCTGCCTACCAGCCTGATGCATGTCATCATGGACGTGCGGGCTGGTGATGCGCCTGTTTGGAAGCCACAGCGTATCACGGTGATGGGCACACTCGAGACGGGGGCACACCAAGAGGTAGATGGCCGTGTTTCACATATTCGTCTGCGCTGCGAGCACGTGGTCGATAGGCGCACTGGCACGCTGTTAGAGCTGCGCAAACCGCTGGCACTACAGAAAGATCGCATGGCCTACAAGGCCTATCAGACAGCCAACAATTCCCGCCTCTCTGGGGCGCATCCAGAGAACACATCCAACGAACCAAGACACCCACAAACTCGATGAAACCCAATCTGCTTATTGCCATCACGCTAGCTTCCGCCGCCTTGGCTGACTACAGCATTGCCGCGCCGACTGTGACGCGACTGAATCCCGCAAGCGCTCTCTTCAGCTATGGCGACGCCACGCCTCCCTACATTTCGCGCTTATTGCCAGGCCAGCGTTTTGATCTTCAGTCCACTATCCAGGCGGATGCTGGTCAGACCATCACAAGTGCCGTATTCAAAGTTAATGGCGTTGTGGTCCCTGGAACCGTCACCGTGACTTCCATCGGCAGTGACAGATTCAGCGTCGCCCTGCGCGCTTACTCGGCCACGACTGCTGGCGCGAAGACACTTGTGATCGAAGCCACACAATCGGGTGGCCCCGTTGCCACCGCGACTGGCAACTTCGAAATCGTCCCAATCGTACGTCCACGCCTCACGGGTGTGCGCAAAGCCAAGAACATCATCTACCTCATCGGTGATGGCATGAGCATGGCTCACCGCACGGCAGCGCGCATCGTTTCAAAAGGCGTTGCTCTTGGCAAAGCCATTGACCCTCTCGCGATGGATACCCTGCCAACGACCGGAATCCTGATGACTCCGTCTCTTAACTCGATCGTCACCGACTCAGCTCCAGGCGCTGCCTGCTACTCCACGGGGAACAAATCCTTCAATGGTCAGGTCGCTGTGTTTCCAGATGACACGACTGATAAGTGGGACAATCCACGGGTGGAGCATATGGGCAGTTACCTTGCCCGAACCCAAGGCAAAGTTCTGGGAATCGTGACCACGGCTGACGTGGAAGATGCGACACCAGCAGCATTTTCTGCCCATACCCAGGACCGCGGTGCTGGCACTGGCATCTGTGACATGTATTTGGATGAAGCTGTCGCCAAGCATAACCTCCGCGTCCTTCTTGGCGGCGGTCGTAAGTGGTTCATTCCACAAGGATCGCCTGGCTCAGGTCGTGTCACTGGCACCACGGCCAG
>CAJCCF010000694.1 GCA_903960845.1 uncultured Verrucomicrobiota bacterium
CCCTTTCACCACAACCCACCAGCCACTCCAACCACCATGTCCATCCTCTGCGCCACCGACTTTTCGAAACCCGCCATGGAAGCCGCCGACGTCGCGGCGGCCCTTGCGAAAAAATTAAGCCTGCCGCTGCGGCTCGTTCATTGTGCCCAAGACTGGGTCGTCACGGGTGACCTTCCCCTCGTTATGCCGGATGTTCAGTTGTTCCGCGATCAACTCAAGCGCGAGGCAGACCGGTTGCGCTCTTCAGGCGTGGAGGTGTCCGAGGACCTGCGCCATGGCAGTCCCAGTTTCGCGATTGTCGATGCTGCCAGCGAACAACCCACCAGCTGCATTGTTCTCGGATCCACCGGCAAAGGTCTGGCCAGCCGCTGGCTGATCGGCAGCGTGGCGGAACGCGTGGCGGAGGGCGCTTCGGTTCCGACGCTTGTTGTTCGGCAGCCTGAATTGCTCCGGGCCTGGTTGAATGGTGAATCGCCCTTGCGCCTTCTTTGCGCCGTGGACTTCACCAAGTCCGCAGACGCCGCCATCGCCACCATGAAAACCTTTGTCAGCATCGGCGGTGTCGAAATCGAGGCGGCCTACGTCCGGCCGGTTGAAGATTCCCTTGGTTCCAAAGAGCAGGAAATCATCCGCCAGACCGATGTTTGGGAGCGCGTTCATGCCGTGCTCGGCGACATGCCGGTCAAGGTGCATGTGCGAAAGGTCACGGGCCAGCCGGCGGATGACTTTCTTCACACGGCGGATGAACAAAAGTCCGGACTGCTCGTGATTGGAACGCATCAGAAGCATGGCTGGCAGCGGCTCAAATCGCCCTCTTTCTCACGCAGCACGCTGGCCCATGCCACGACCAATGTGCTTTGCGCACCATCACCCAGAGGTGTGCCCGACACCAGCATCCCTCAGATTCGCCGGATCTTACTGGCAACCAACTTTACGGATGTCTGCGCCGAGGCATTCAGGCATGCCCACAGCCTGCTGCCAGGCGGCGGAGCCATCCGCCTGGTGCATGTCTGCCCCGAGCCTTCCAGCGGAATCAATCCCGTCATTGCCTCCGAAGTTTACTTTGATCACAGCATCGCCACGGCAAAAGCAAAGAGCGAGGCCACTGAGAAAATGAAGGAACTGCCCGCCGGACTCCTTGCCCGAACCAATGTTTCCATCAGCACGGAAATTCTAATTCATGACGACATCGCCACCGCACTCTGCGAAGCTGCGGAGCGATTTGGCGCCGATGTCATCTGCATGGGCACCAAGGGGCATTCACGGACAGGTGCCGCCCTGCTTGGCTCCACGGTTCAGTCGTTATTAGCCAAATCACACAAACCCGTCTTTGTCGTCACCCCGCCACTTGTATGACCCCCAACACCCCGCCACGATTCATCAGATGGTTTGCCGATATCTCCATCGATGACATCCCAATTGTCGGCGGCAAAAATGCCTCGCTGGGCGAGATGTTTCATGAATTGATCTCCCAGGGCGTCAAGGTTCCTGACGGGTTCGCCGTCACGGCGGAAGGCTACCGCCACTTCATGGGCTCGACCGGCCTGGATGAACGCATCAGGCAGATCCTCACCGGCCTGAACACGGCTGACATGGACAATCTCCAGCAGCGCGGCAGCGAGGTGCGCCATGCCATTCTGGCAACACCCATGCCGCATGATTTGGAGCAGGAGATGCTGGATGCCTATGCCAAACTCAGCGGCGCTCAGCCCCTGCCGCTCGACGTGGCTGTGCGCAGCAGCGCCACCGCGGAGGACTTGCCGGATGCGAGTTTCGCAGGCCAGCAGGAGACCTATCTGAATGTTCAGGGCAATGCCTCGCTGCTTGAGCATTGCCGCCGCTCCTTTGCGTCACTGTTCACAGATCGTGCGATTTCATACCGCGTGGACAAAGGCTTCGATCACTCGCTCATCGCACTGTCCATCGGTGTGCAGCGCATGGTGCGCTCGGATCTCGGTTCCGCCGGTGTCATGTTCACCATCGACACGGAAACCGGTTTCCGCGATGCCGTGCTGATCAATGCAGCCTATGGTCTTGGCGAGAATGTCGTGCTCGGCTCGGTGAATCCGGACGAATATTATGTGTTCAAGCCGACCCTGAAACTGGGCTTCAAGCCCGTGCTGCAAAAACGTGTCGGCTCAAAGGAATTCAAACTCATCTATGACACCGGCGGCAGCCGCATGGTGAAAAACGTGCCGGTTGCGCCAGGCGATCGGGCGCGCTTTGCCCTGAGTGACGAAGACATCCTGCAACTCGCGCGCTGGGCCTGCATCATTGAGGATCACTACAGTGCCAAGCGCGGTCAAGCCACGCCCATGGACATCGAGTGGGCCAAAGATGGCCGCACTGGCGAGTTGTTCATCGTTCAGGCACGGCCTGAAACGGTGCAGGCGCAGAAGAACCTCGACATCATCCAGAGCTTCAAACTCAAGGAGCGCAGCAAGGTGCTGATCACCGGCCGCAGCGTCGGCGAAAAGATCGCCACCGGCCCTGTCAGGATTGTGCGCAGCGTGGAGTTTCTGCGCGAGTTCCGCGATGGGGACATCCTCGCAGCCGACAAGACCGATCCGGATTGGGAACCCGTGATGAAGAAAGCCGCCGCCATCGTGACCAACCGCGGTGGCCGCACCTGCCATGCTGCCATCGTCAGCCGCGAACTCGGCGTGCCCGCCATCGTCGGCACCGAACACGGCACGGAAGCTCTCAAGGAAGGCCAGATCGTCACCATCTCCTGCGCCGAGGGTGACACCGGTTTTGTTTATGATGGCCGCCTCGGTTTCGATGTGCAGACGACCAGCATCAAGGAACTGCAGCGTCCGCGCACGAAAGTGATGCTCAATCTTGCCAATCCCGAGGAGGCTTTCGCGCTCTCATTCCTGCCCAATGACGGCGTCGGCCTCGCGCGCATGGAGTTCATCATCAACACCTACATCAAAGTGCATCCCCTGGCGCTGCTGGACTTTGACCATCTCGCCGATGCCGCGGCCAGGGCCGAGATCGAAAAACTCACCATCGGCTACACTGAGAAATCGCAGTTCTTCGTGGATCGCCTTTCGCAAGGTGTCGCCATGCTCGCGGCGGCGTTTTACCCGAAGGATGTCATCCTGCGTCTCAGCGACTTCAAATCCAACGAGTACGCCAACCTCATCGGAGGCCGAGCGTACGAACCCGTGGAGGAAAATCCCATGATCGGATTTCGCGGTGCCTCGCGCTATTATCACCCGCGTTACCAGGCCGGGTTTGCCCTCGAATGCCAGGCCGTGCGCCGGGTGCGCGAGGACATGGGCCTAACGAATTTGAAGGTGATGATTCCTTTCTGCCGCACGGTTGAAGAAGGACAGCGCGTGCAGGCCGAGATGGAAAAGCACGGTCTGAAACGCGGCGTCAATGGATTGGAAATCTACGTCATGTGCGAGATCCCGAGCAATGTGATCCTGGCAGCCGAGTTTGCCGAGATTTTTGACGGTTTCAGCATCGGCTCCAACGATCTCACCCAACTCATTCTGGGCGTGGATCGCGACAGTGAAATCGTGGCGCCCATCTTCAACGAACGGAATGCCGCCGTGAAAAGCATGATCGCCCAGGTCATCGCCACCTGCCGGGCCAAGGGGCGCAAGATCGGCATCTGCGGCCAGGCTCCAAGCGACTACCCCGAGTTTGCCCAGTTCCTGGTCGAGCAGGGTATCGACAGTATCTCGCTCAATCCGGACACCGTACTCAAGACCAGCCTGGCAGTGCTGCAGAAAGAACAGGAACTCGGCTAACGAACGCGATTCATGTTCTACTACGCCCTCAAGATGCTCATTGGAGACCGGGCCAAATACTTCGGCATGATCATCGGGCTGACCTTTGCCTCCATGCTGATCACGCAGCAGTCGGCGATCTTTGCCGGCATCATGTCACGCACCTTTAGTTTCCTCACGGACGTGGGCCTGCCTGACATTTGGATCGTGGACCCACAGGTTCAGTTTATTGAGGACATCAAGCCCCTGCAGGACACTGAAGTGCTGCGAGTGCGCGGTGTGGAAGGTGTGCAGTGGGCGGTGCCGTTGTACAAAGGCCAGGTGCGCGCAAGACTGCCCAACGGGATATTCCAATCCTGCACCGCCATCGGCCTGGATGATGAAACCATGATTGGCGGGCCGCCGGTCATGATCCAGGGAAGGCTTTCGGATCTGCGCCGCAGTGACGGCATTATCGTCGATGAAACAGGTGCCAGGGGGAAACTCGCCCGAGTCATGGCTGACGGCCGGCGCGTGCCATTGCGGGTGGGTGACACTTTGGAGCTGAATGATCACCGCGCGTTCGTCGTCGGCATATGTAAAATCACCCAGACTTTTCAAGCCAATCCGGTGATCTACACCACCTTTTCACGCGCGACGACCTTTGCCCCGCATGAACGCAAGCTGCTGTCCTTCGTGGTCGCCAAGGCCAGGCAGGGAGAGGACGTGAACCGGGTCTGTGCAAATATCCGCAGAGTCACAGGCCTGGCTGCCTACACGCCCGGCCAGTTCAAGGAGCGGACCTTCATGTATTTTCTAAAGTACACGGGCATGCCGGTGAACTTTCTCACCGCCGTTGCGCTGGGTTTCATCGTGGGCATCACGATTTCGGGGCAGACGTTTTACAATTTCACCCTCGATAACCTGCGCTACTTCGGAACGCTCAAAGCCATGGGCACGACGAATCGCATGCTGCTGCGCATGATTTTGTTTCAGGCGCTGATCGTCGGTGCCATCGGCTACGGTCTCGGAGTCGGGCTCGCCTCATCCTGGGGTGCCATTCTTGGCGCGCACACTCAAATCGCTTTCAGACTGCCGTGGCAACTCCTGCTGATCACGGCGGCGGCCGTGTTGTTCATCTGCCTTTCAGCGGCGGCGCTGAGCATCCGCAAAGTGATGAAACTTGAGCCGGCCGTGGTGTTCCGCAGCTAACCCGACATGATCCCATCCAATCCGGAGTCCGAAGCCAAAACAGCGATTCATTGCAAAGGTCTAACGAAAACCTTTGGCAAGGGAAGCGCGGCCGTGCAGGCGCTGCGCGGCGTGGATCTTGAAGTGCGCACGGGTGAGATGCTGATGCTGGTCGGCCCGTCCGGATGCGGCAAGACCACGCTGATTTCAACCATCGCCGGTGTCCTTCAGCGTGACGGCGGCGAGTGCCGTGTCTTTGGTCACGACTACCGAAAAATGCGCGAGCAGGAGACGACTCGCTTTCGCGGTGAGCGCATCGGATTCGTGTTTCAGGCGCTCAATCTCATCCCCACACTGACCGCCGCCGAGAATGTTTCAGCGCCGCTCATGATCAATGGCATGAAGCGTGCGCAGGCCATGCAACAGGCACGCGACATCCTCGGCCGGGTGGGCTTCGATGCGCGCATGATGGAGTCCCTTCCAGCCGACCTCTCCGGCGGCCAGCAGCAGCGTGTCGCCATCGCCCGCTCAGTGGTTCACAACCCGGGCCTGATCGTCTGCGATGAACCAACCAGCGCGCTCGACAGTGAAACCGGGCAAATGGTGATGGGGCTCATGCGCGAACTCGCCGTGGCCAGTGACCGGGCTCTGGTGGTGGTCACGCACGATGCCAGGATATTTGATTTCGCCGACCGTATCGCCCACATGGAGGACGGACGCATCACCCGTATCGAAGTGCCCGCTTCAGCGCGGCCCCAACCCTGAACGCTAAAGCCAATGATTCAAAAAATACTGCTTCCTTTCCTTGCTCTGGCGGGTCTTACCGTTGGCATCTATGTCGCCATGTCCGGATCCAAAACCGTGACACCTGCCGCGCCAGTCTCTGAAGCACCGCATTCGCCCTATCCCGAATTCGTCGCTGGCGCGGCCATCGTTGAAGCCAGCACGGAAAACATCTCCATCGGCACCAATTTTCCGGGCATCGTCTCGCAACTCTATGTCGCTGTCGGCAGCCAGGTGAAAGCTGGTGATCCCTTGTTCCTTATTGATGACCGTGCGGCGGCTGCGGAACTGGCTCTGCGCCAGGCTGCTGTCAAGGTGGCTGAAGCACAGCTCAAAGACGCCGCCGACAATCTCGAGTTTTATGAGAAGATCGACAAGGATTCCGTCACCGCCGAGGACGTGACCAAACGCCGCAACACCAGACTCATCGCGGAGGCTCAACTCGAACTGGCACGCGCCCAGTTGAAAGTGGCCTCCACCGAAATGGAGCGCCTGACTGTCCGCGCACCCGTGGGCGGCCAGGTCCTGCAACTCAAAGTGCATCCCGGCGAATTTGCCCCGACGGGCGTTCTGGCCACCCCGCTTATCCTGCTGGGTGCCACCGAACCGGTGCATGTGCGCGTGGATGTGGATGAAAACGATGCCTGGCGCATTAAGTCGGGGGCTGCCGCAACGGGCTTTCTGCGCGGCAACAAGAACCTCAAGACAGCGATGCGTTTTGTCCGCTTCGAGCCTTATGTCGTGCCGAAGAAATCACTGACCGGCGACAGCACCGAGCGCGTGGACACGCGAGTGCTGCAAGTGATCTACAGTTTTGATCGCGGCAGCCTGCCCATCTATGTCGGCCAGCAAATGGACGTGTTCATTGATGCGCCGGACCGGGAAAATCTGCCATGAAACAGCGAGGCGAAAGGGTGCGTGGCCTGACAGCCATGGCCTGTGAACATGCCCTGGGCATTACATCCCGATCAGTTTCTCCAAGCGAGTGAAGAGCAGCGAGCATTTGACCTTTTCAGCAGCGAGGCCGGTCAGTTTCATGATGGCGGTGCGATAGAGCGCGATTTGCGGGGCATAGCCGTCGAGTTTCTCCTGCAGGGCAGCATCAGAGCCCACCTCATCTGTTTTGAAATCAATGACCCAGGCACTGATGTAGCGGCCGCCGGAATCACGCTCCAGGTGGACGCGATCAAAGATGCCGGAGACCCACTCGCCAGCCATGACAAGATCAAAGGGGCGTTCGCGCCAGAGCTGTGTGTCTGGTGATGCCGACTGGAACACCTCGGCTCCGGCCGCTGACTTGAGCACCGCGCTGACCATGTGAAAGGCGCGGCTCTCCGCTGTGACTGAATCTGCGCTCAGGTCATCCTGATTGATCATACCTTTGGTTAGCCAGCGTTGTGAGAGAGTCTCCAGTGGTTCGTCCCAGGCGACTTCGGCAAAGAGTTCATGCACCCGGGTTCCCAGACGCCTGCCGGGCTCGCGTCCAGCACTGAAGAGCACGCTGCCTTTGACTTTAAACGTCTCCTCACCCGAAGGCGTGCGCCGCCGCGGCATGGGCTGCGTTTCCTGCAACAGCGGGCCGAGCAGCGCTTGTGACTTGATCACTTCCGGCAATGGCCCGGCCTTTTGCTGCGCGGACCGATACCAATCCTGGTCACCTGTCTGCCACCCAGTGCACCATGGCGACTCATCCGCCGCGCCGGGCGCGGCACCAAGCGTGGCCCGAAGCAGTACGGACTCCTTGACGGCGGATGAATTGATGGCCGCGCGCTCCGTGATCAGATAGAGGCCGCGCTTGGCGCGTGTCATGGCCACGTAGAGCCGGCAGAGGGATTCGAATGCCCCGCGCCGCTTCGCCTCTTTCATCTCCGCACTCAGCGTGGCATCCAGTTCGGCATAGACGCGCAGCGGCGTCTGCAACACCCAGCGCACGCCCTCGCGGTCACGACTGATCATGAGGTCATCACGACGCAGTTTATCCATCGAATCGCCATCCAGATCAGGCAGGATGACGACATCAAATTCCAGTCCCTTCGAGGCATGAACGGTCATCACCTGGATCGCATCAGGTGAACCGCGCACACGAAGCGGATAATCCCGGGCACAGAGGATGAAGGCATCCAAATCACGACTGCCGGTCAGATCAAACTCGGCAGCGATGTCAGCCATCTGCATGAGCCGGCGCGAGTGAAAGGCATCCATTTCCGGCAGGGTGGCATGAACGATGTCCGCCCATTCCTTGATGAAAGCAGCGAACCCCTGATCCTGCACAAGCCTCAGCACCTGCGCGATCCGGTAGCGCCATGATCTGCCCTCTTCGGTCAGGCTGGGCCACAGCGGCGTCATTTTTAAATGCTCCAGCGCCTGCCTGTCCGATGGATGCGCCGCGAGTTGCAGCACGGAAAGCAGAGCCAGGCTCACCGCATTGTCCGTGCATGGGTGCTGCCTCGATTCGCAGACCACCTCCATGCCGGTCAGACGCCGGAGTTCTTCGGTCATCTCCGTGGCTTTGTTGTTTTGCCGCACCAGCACCGCGCAGGAAAGGTCGCGTTTCAGCGGCTCCAACTCACGCAGCAGCGCCGCTGTCACCTGGACCGCGCCATCCTGATCATCCCCTTCAGATTTCACGGGTGAAAGCAGGGCGGCATAACCGCTGAGATTCTTTTGGTTAGCCTCATGCTTCTGGAAGGAGAAACCCTTGAGACTGCCTTCAGGGAGCAGAGATTCGATCACCGTCTGTTTTTCAAACACCGCATTCACGGCGTCCAGTACCGCCGGCGCGCTGCGATAGGAAACACTCAGCGGCTGCTGATGCAGGCCATGGGGTCCGGCAGCCGGATAGGCACGCAGGATGTCATCAAACAAATCCGGTTCCGCCTGACGCCAGAGATAGATCGACTGCTTCGGATCACCCACGGCGAAGAAGCTGCGACGGCCCCCGTCATCCTGAATGACCTCATCCACCAAACCACCGATCACCTGCCACTGCGTGCGGCTGGTGTCCTGAAATTCATCCAGCAGCCAGTGCTCGTGCCGCCCGTCCATGCGATACCAGAGATCGCCACCGCCACCGAGCCAGGGCGAATCCTCACGCACCGCCGTGGCGAGCAGGCGCTGCACATCAGCAAAGGATAAGCGTCCGCGTGCGCGCACTCTCCGGGCGTAATGATCTGCCAACATCGCCGTCACGGCAGCCAGGCCGCGCGTGCGCTCGGCGCGCACCAGAAACTCCCGCAGCATCAATGACTCGGCCAGTCCACGCAGGGCACGAGCCGGCGCACCATCGAGCGACAGCGTCCTGCGCATCCACATCAGTTCACCACGCTCTCTTTGTAGCTCAGGCCACTGCGCAGCCAATTTTTCAAGCAACTCCTTCACGCGTTTGGGCATCGCCATGCCGGGATACGTCACCAGCACCGCCTGCAATGTTTCATCAAGCAACTTCAGGCCCGCCTCATGCGGCGGGATGAACTGCCGCCTGACCTCATCCACCATGTCAGCCACGGGTTTGAACTCAGGCAATCCGTCCGGCCAGATCGCGGGAATCTCGCCCCAGCCCCGGAGCCCCTGTTCATTCGCCAGCACGGCCGCCGAATCCTCCCAGCGCATCACGCCATCTGCGGCCCATTTCTGCATGGTCGCATCCACCGTCTTTTCGCCCGCACCAAACGTCGCCTGCTTGTAAGCCTCCGTCAGCAGCTTCAGCGATGTCCGGTCATCGCCCGCGTAAAGATGATCCAGCAGCGCCTCAAGCGCTTCGTTCAGAGCCTGCCTGGCCTCATCCTCCTGCATCACCCGGGCGCCCGCAGGCAGGCCGAGCTCAAGGGGAAAACAGCGCGTCATCCCGGCAAAAAAACTGTCCAGCGTGCCTAACCGCAAACGATGCAATCGCCGCGTCACGCGGCGCAGCAGCTGGGCGTAGTCGATATCCGCCGGAACGGGCGGCTCGGCATTTTCAAAGAAGACCGCAGCACCACCGGGCTTGGCCGCGAGTTCCGCAAGTTTGCGCAGGATGCGGTTGAAGAATTCCCCCGCCGCCTTGCGGGTGAAGGTCATCGCCGCGATCCCCTCGGCATCAGCGCCGAGCGCGAGCAGATGGGCATACCGCCGCGCAAGCTGATAGGTCTTCCCCGATCCAGCCGAAGCGCTGATCATGAGATGCTTGAGGCTGGATTCGGTTTCGGGCATGAGTAACGCGTGAATGGTAAGCCGCGATTAGCATCGGGCAAGGGCGCGCGACGTCATGACCCGGAAACAGCAAAGGCAGCCGTGACTGCACGACTGCCTTTGAAATCGATTCAGGGAATGAGCTGCGGTTACTGGCGCACTTCTTTGATGTGCTTGTCCGGCGCGGCATCAAAGGTGGCCTTGCTGGCGGCATCGGCGAAAGCAACCACGCGCTCATAGGTGACCTTTTTTGAGCCATCCACCTTCTTCTTGCTCAGCGGGCACTGGCTGACGCTGGCGACGAGGATGGAGCTGAGATAGCTCTTGGGATTGGCCTTGAACTGGCCCACGCAGCGGTCGCAGCAGACATTCACTGTCTTGCTGTAGTTGCTGGTGATGGCCGGATTGGCGGGCTTTCCCGTGATCGGGCAGACAGTGTTCAGCGCTTCAGCAGCCGGGCAGACCGTTGAAATGAAAGCGACAGCGAGGAGTGTGATGAGGGATTTCATGGCAGTGTTAATGGGCGGCGTTGGAAAGGAGTTCATGGTTTAACAAGCCGAACCCTTTTGTGCAACTCAAAGTTCAGGCCGGCACAGGCCTCGGAGCCACCGGATTGGAGACCGCTTGAAGATCTCCAACCATGAGTGGCGGGGGATTCAAATCACTTCGCTTCCCGAGTCAGCGTGCCGTCCACAAGGCGCATGGCGCCGGCTGCGTTGGCGTTTTGCAGCGGAGCAGGCAGGCAGTCATCAGGGAAGCCCTGGTAGCAGACGGGACGAACGAAGCGGTAAATGCTGCCGGTGCCGATGCTGGTGAAGAAGCTGTGGCTGGCTGCCGGATAAGGACCACCATGATGCATGGACGGGCAGGGCTCAATGCCGGTGCCGAAACCATTGAAGATGATGCGACCGACCTTGCGCTCCAGCACGCGCACCAGCGGGGCGAACTCGCGCAAGTCATCAGGCGTGCCATGGATCGCTGCGGTGAGCTGACCCTCCAGGCCCCGTGCAAAGGTGAGCATCTGCTCCAGCGAATCAGCGGCGGCGATGATCGAGCATGGGCCGAACACCTCGCGCCTCAATTCCTCATTCGACTCCAGCACATCGAGCGTGGTCGAGAAGATGCGGCAGGCGGCCTGTGTGGCTTCGTTATTGGGTTCGATCTCGGACTGACCGGCGAGCTTTAATCCACCGACCGTGCTCCAAACCGCAGTTCCAGCCTCATAGGTCTCGCAGATGCCGCGATGCAGCATCGTTTGCGGCACCACCTTTTGGGCGTGTTCGCCCGCGCTTTGCACAAAGTTGCTGAGACCCGTGCTCTTCAGACCGAGCACGACGGCCGGGTTTGTGCAGAACTGGCCCACCCCCATGGTCACCGAGCCAACGTAGGCTTCCGCAATCTTCGTGGCGCGTTCCTTGAGGGCGCCGGGCAAAAGGAAGACCGGATTGATGGACCCCATCTCACCATAAAACGGGATCGGGTTCGGCCGGGCAGCGGCGATGTCCATCATGGCACGGCCACCTTTGAGTGATCCGGTGAAAGCCACTGCCTGAGTGAGCGGATGCCGCACCAGTTCCGCCCCGATTTCATGACCGCAGCCATGCAGCATGGAGAAACAACCGTCGGGCAATCCCGACTTGCGCAGTGCATTGAAGACGGCGCGGGAAAGCATCTCACAGGTGCCGGGATGAGCCGGATGCGCCTTGACGACGACCGGGCAACCGGCAGCCAGCGCACAGACCGTGTCCGTGCCGACAACACCAATGGCGAAAGGAAAATTGCTCGCGCCAAAAACCACCACCGGCCCGACAGGCTGCAGTACACGGCGCACATCCGGCTTTGGCACAGGGGCACGATCCGGGATCGCGTGGTCGATGCTCATCTGGGCCCAGGAACCTTCACGGATCAGCGCGGCGAACATCTTGCACTGGCCGATGGCGCGTCCGCGTTCGCCGGTGAGTCTTGCCATGGGCAGCGCCGTTTCCTGATGCGCGCG
Organism: uncultured Verrucomicrobiota bacterium; assembly: GCA_903960845.1. Classification (GTDB taxonomy): domain Bacteria; phylum Verrucomicrobiota; class Verrucomicrobiia; order Verrucomicrobiales; family Verrucomicrobiaceae; genus Prosthecobacter. The sequence goes on from CAJCCF010000694.1 coordinate 11,860, forward strand.
CTCCAGCAGGACATCACCCAGCGCCATGATTTCATCAGCGAGATGATCCAGCAAAGCGGCGCGTGTCTCCGGCGAGGCTGTGCGCAGGGAATCAAAAGCTCCGTCGGCCGCCTGCAGCGCCTCATCCGCCATGGCGTGCGTGGCTTCACCAAAGAAAGGGGTCAGCTTTTGATTCGTCGTCGGATTCAGAGCCTGAAACGGGGCGTGATCAGCGGCCGCTTCACGGCCTGCGATGAGATGATGTCCGGTGAGCATGGGAATGGAAAAGGAAGAGGTTGAAACGGGCGTGAGTGGTAGAGGCAAAAGCTGTGGGCGTCCACTGCGTGTTGCAGGGCAGATCTGCCAGCCTGTGCAGGATCCGGGCTTTCGGAAAGATTACCCTTCCCTTCTTCGCCGCGCTCTGAATAATCCGCGCCGCGCAACGCGTTCCTTCCCGCTCATGTCCACACCCGCCACTCCAGCCTCCCCTGCCGCTCAACGCGGTTACATTGCCGCACTTGTCGCCGCCTTTCTTGGCTGGCTGTTTGATGGATTTGAAATGGGGCTCTTTCCACTGATCGGCAAGCCGGCCCTGCAGGACTTGCTGCCCAATGAATCAGCGCTGGTGCAGGGACAGTGGTTCACGGTCATCATCGCCGTCTTCCTCGTCGGCGCGGCCACGGGCGGTGTGCTTTTCGGCTGGCTGGGGGATAAGCTTGGACGCGTGAAAGCCATGACGCTGGCCATCTTCACCTTTGCCATCTTCACCGGTCTCTGCGCCTTTGTGACCGAAGCCTGGCAGTTCGCCGGACTACGTTTCATCGCCTCCCTCGGCATGGGTGGTGAGTGGTCGCTCGGTGTGGCTCTGGTCAATGAACTGTGGGCAGGCCGCAACCGAGCCTGGATCGCTGGATTGATCGGTGCCGCCTCAAACATCGGCTTCCTGCTCACCGGCATCCTCAGCCTGAAACTGAACGCCTCCATCGAATCCGTGACCGGGATGCTTGGCAGCCTCGGCCTGAGCCAAAGCACCGCCGACTACCTGCTGCACAACCGCGCCTGGCGCTTCATCGCCGTCAGCGGCGCGCTGCCGGCACTGATCAATTTTTTCATCCTCGTCTTCGTGCCGGAATCCCATAAGTGGGAGGAGGAAAAGAAGTCGGGCAAGACCTCACACTGGGCCACCTGGGATCTGATGGGCGTGCTGCTTGCCGCCTCGGTGGCATTGGTCATCATTTATGTCTGGTCGCCGATGACGACCCTGGGCGCACCTGTCGCGGCACTGATCACTGTCGCCGGTTTGGCCATCGCCATGTGGGGCTACCTGCACCCGGTGCGCCAGTACATGAGTCGCTTTGCCGCGTCAGAAAAAACGGACTCCGGCGAGCACAAGGCGGTGCTCCGCCATCTGCTGATTGGTGCCGGACTCGCCTCCGTGGCCCTGCTCGGCACCTGGGGTTCCGCGCAGCAGGCGGCCAAATGGGCCAGCGGATTGCTGCCCAAAGGCAGCACGCTGCCGATCATCGAATACACCGTCATCGCCACCGCGCTCGGCGCGATCCTGATCTCACTCATCACGCCTCTGGTGGCCGACAAACTGGGCCGCCGTTTCACCTACACGCTGCTCTGCCTTCTCAGCCTCAGCGGTGCGGTGGCCTTCTTCCAGACCAATCATCCCTTTGCCGACGGCAACATCACCAACTGGTTCTTTATCAGTGCCTTCCTGCTCGGCGGCCTCACCGCCTCGTTCTATGGCTTTTTCCCCCTCTACTTCCCAGAACTGTTTCCCACCAGCGTGCGCGCCACCGGCCAGGGCTTCTGCTTCAATTTCGGCCGTCTCATCGCCGCCATCGGCTCACTGCAACTGGCCAATCTGGTCAAACTCTTCGGCACCGATGCCAATGCGTACTCCATCCTGTCCTGCATCTACCTAGTCGGCATGGTGCTCATCTGGTTCGCTCCGGAAACGAAGGGCCGCGGTCTGAAGTAGTCGTCCATCGGAGGTTCCAGGCTCAATTCTCCGATTTCATGCCACAATCTTGCGGTTGGTGCAGCGCCCGCCTTGCAAACCCACGCCTACCGTGGAAAATCGCCCGCTGCCCAGCCGGACACCCATCCCTTTCTCCCAACCACCCCCATGCCCAAAAAACCCTCCGCCAAGCCTGAGACCGCAAATCTCAAATCTCAAATTCGCCCCATCCGCAAATTGATGGTCGCGAACCGCTCTGAGATTGCCATCCGCGTCATGCGGGCGGCCACGGAGCTGGGGTTGAAAACCGTGGGCATCTATGCGGCGGAAGACCGCTTTTGTCCGCACCGTTTCAAGGCCGATGAAGCCTATGAACTGAACAAGGCCAAAGGCCCGCTCGGTGCTTATCTCGACATCGAGGGCATCGTCACCATCGCCAAAGAAAAAGGCGTGGATGCCATCCACCCCGGCTACGGGTTCCTCAGTGAGAATCCACAGTTCGCCCAAGCCTGCGCCGACGCTGGCATCATCTTCATCGGACCCGAGGCCAAAATCCTGGACATGATGGGTGACAAAACCGCCGCACGTAACATCGCCCGCAAGCTGAACGTGTCGATTCTCGAAGGCACCGATGAACCTGTGAGCGATCGCAAGGAAGCCATCGCCGCAGCCAAACGGATCGGATTTCCCCTCATCATCAAAGCCGCCTTCGGTGGCGGCGGCCGCGGCATGCGCGTGGTGCGCGAAGCCAAAGACCTGGAGAAGCTTCTGGATGAAGCCCAGACGGAAGCACTGCGCTCCTTTGGCAATGGCGCGGTCTTTTTGGAAAAATTCATCGGCAAGGCCAAGCACATCGAAGTGCAGATCCTCGCCGACAAATGCGGCACCGTGCTGCATCTGCATGAGCGCGATTGCTCCGTGCAGCGCCGCCATCAAAAAGTCATCGAGCAGGCGCCGAGCTATGGCGTGAAGCAGAGCATCATTGATGATCTCTGCGACGCCGCCGTGAAGCTCGCCCGCGAGGTGAACTACACCCACGCCGGCACCGTCGAGTTCCTCGTCGATCACGAGTCCGGCGACTGGTACTTCATCGAGATGAATCCGCGCATCCAGGTGGAGCACACCGTGACGGAAGAGATCACCGGCATCGACATCGTGCGCAGCCAGATCCTCATCGCGCAGGGTTATCACATGCATGAGGAGCCGCTCGCGCTGCCTCCGCAGAACAAGATTGATAAAAGTGGTTTCGCCATCCAGTGCCGCATCACCACCGAAGATCCCGAGAACAATTTCACGCCCGATTTCGGCAAGATCCTCAACTACCGCAGCCCGGGTGGTTTTGGCGTGCGCCTCGACGGGGCGATGGGTGCCACCAACTCGGTCATCACGCCCTACTACGACAGCATGCTGGTGAAGATGACCGTCTTTGCCCGCACCTACCAGCAGGCGCTCGACCGCATGGATCGCGGCCTGCGCGAGTTCCGCATTCGCGGTGTGAAAACAAACATCCCGTTCCTCATGAACGTGGTGCATCACGAGGAGTTCAAGACCGGTCAGGCCACCACGCGCTTCATCGACAACAATCCTGACCTGCTTAAATTCGCCGCGCGCAAAGACCGCGCCACCAAGTTGCTGAACTACCTGGCTGACACCATCGTCAACGGCAACCCGCATGCCAAGGGACACAAGATCAGCAAGGCGTTCATCACGCCCGCCATTCCAAAATGGGATCACCGCGCTGCCCCGGAAAGCGGCACCAAGCAGCTGCTCACCGAAATGGGTCCGGAGAAGTTCTGCAAGGACTGGATCGCCAGGCAGAAGCGCCTGCTCATCACCGACACCACCATGCGTGACGCGCATCAGTCGCTGCTCGCCACCCGCATGCGCACCTTCGACATGGTCACCGTGGCGGATGCCGTGGCGCGGCGCACGCCCAACCTGTTCTCCCTGGAGATGTGGGGCGGCGCCACGTTCGATGTCACCATGCGCTTCCTCCGCGAGGATCCATGGGCCCGCCTGCGGGACATCCGCGCCAGGGTGCCGAACATCCTGCTGCAGATGCTCTTCCGTGGCAGCAACGCCGTTGGTTATACCAACTACCCGGACAATGTGGTGAAGGGCTTCATCAAACATGCCGCCGAGAACGGCATGGATATTTTCCGCATCTTCGACAGCCTCAACTACCTGCCCAACCTCACCGCCGCCATGCAGGCCGTGCGCGAGGACACAAAGTCCATCTGCGAAGGCACCCTTTGTTATACCGGCGACATCCTTGATCCAAAACGTGACAAGTATGACCTCAAATACTACGTCCGCCTTGCCAAGGAGCTGGAGAAAATGGGAGCTCACATGCTCTGCATCAAGGACATGGCCGGCCTTGTCCGCCCCTTTGCCGCCAAGAAGCTGGTCAAGGCGCTCAAAGATGAAGTCGGCATCCCCATCCACTTCCACACGCATGACACCAGCGGCCTGAATGCCGCCAGCATCATTGAGGCCGCCATCGCCGGTGTCGATGTCGCCGATGCAGCCATCGCCTCCATGTCAGGCGGCACCAGCCAGCCTAACTTAAACTCCATCGTTGCCGCCATGCAGAACACGCCACGCGACACCGGGCTTGATGTCGAGGCGCTGCAGGAGTTCAGCGATTACTGGGCCGCCGTGCGTGCTTTCTACAAGCCCTTCGACACCAGCGAACCCTATGGCACCGCCGAAGTCTATCTCCACGAGATGCCCGGCGGTCAGTACACCAATCTCAAGGAACAGGCCATCGGCATGGGGCTCGGCCCACGCTGGCCGGAGATCGCCCACGCTTATGCCGAGGTGAACCAGCTCTGCGGCGACATCGTCAAAGTCACCCCATCCTCCAAAGTCGTCGGCGATCTCGCCATCGAATGCGTGGCGCGCGGCGTGAAGCCGGGCGACATCTTCCAGCTCAGCGGCACCAAGTGGAGCAAGGACGTGACCAGCATGTTCGAAGGTTGGTTAGGCGAGCCCTTCTACGGCATGGAGCCCGCCAAGGCCGCCGACAGCCGCAAGAAGTGGAACGCCCTCGCCGATGCCATCGTCGGCAAAGGCGGCAAGCGCATCAAAGGCCGCCCCGGCACCCATGCCGCCAAGATCAATCTCAACGACGTGCGCGCCGAACTGGAGCAAAAGCTCAAGAAGAAGCCCAGCGAGGACGATGTCTGGAGCTACCTCATGTATCCTGATGTGTTCCTGAAGTTCGCCGACTTCCGCAAGAGCTACGGCGACGCAGCAGCCCTGCCGACACCGGCCTATTATTATGGCCTGCGCGACAAAGAAGAGATCAACGTCACCCTCGAGGAAGGCAAAACCCTCTTCATCCGGCTGCTCAACATGACTGAGCCGGATGCGAACGGCCAGCAGACCGCCATCTTCGAACTCAACGGCTACCCGCGTCACACCACCGTGACCAACAAGGCGCTCGCCGTGAACGCTGTCACCAAGACCAAGGCGGATCCCGCCGACCCAACCCAGGTCGGAGCCCCCATGCCCGGTATGGTCGCCAGCATCGCGGTCAGCGTCGGTCAAAAGGTGAAGGAAGGCGAAACCCTCGTGACCCTCGAGGCCATGAAAATGTTCGCCGCCATCAGCGCCCCCGCCGCCGGCACCGTCCAGGAAATCTGCATCAAGATCGGCGACAACGTCGAGAGCAAGGATTTGCTGGTGAGGCTGGCGAAGTGAAGAGCTTTGATTTTAACTTTTGCAATGGAGCGATTGCTGTCGCTCTGCGCAGTTAGACTTCATGGCAGGATCGCATTGCGATCCTGCCTCTTTCTGTCCTCGTCATGGCTCGCGCTGTGTGGCAATTCCTGCACCATGTGACTATTGATGAGGCACCGCGCTTTTCCTTTCGCTTGGCTTCAAGATTCAAGCGTTCATCGGCGTTTTATCTCCTGTCGAGCAACGTTGGAATGAAGGAACCTACCCAGTGAAAAACTCATCACGCTTCAAGGCTTTAGCCCTCTCCGGATCTTTCCGGATCTTCACAGGGACAAGGTTGGTGGCATGCCTTTTCGCGGTTGGATCACTGAGCGGGAATATCTCCGGGCAGGATGCCGGCGGGAGCACGAAGGCAGTTCAACCCAAACAACCGGCAGTCGCCGCAGCGCCCTCAGCCGCTGAACTTGAGGCAACGGTCACAGCTGCCCGCGAACGCGCCAAACTGCTGCATGATGTTTACTCGACCACGCTGGACGCGATCCATCATCACTATTTCAGGCGGGATGACTCCGTCATACCGGCCCGGGCGATGGAAACTGTTTTTGAGGGGATGGCCGGGCTTTCGGGGAGCATGGCAAACTGGATTTCTGTGAACACTCCGGCGATGAGCACCGATCACAAACCAAGAACCGAGTTTGAAAAGACGGCTGCGGCCGAAATTACCGCCGGCAAGGAAGCCTATGAACTGGTCGGAAAACATTTTTACCGCCGGGCCGCCCGGATTCCGCTGGGAAGCAATTGCATCGGCTGCCATGCCGGAATGCTGGCGACGACCAACAAGTCGCCGAGTTGGGCCGCACTGGTGATCAGCATTCCCCTCCATGTGGAGAAAAAGTGAGCCAGTCTCTCAGCCTGGGTATTTTTTACCCTTGGCTGGTGAGGAGAACTCCTGACGCGTTGAGCTTTTGATTGGAAAGCGGCAAATCACCGAAACTCCACCCCGGCGCCCGGACAGCAACTCCAGCGTTCCGCCGATAAAGTTGGCACGATAGTCCATCACTCGAACACCGATGCCGCGTGCTTCACCACTTTTACTTTTCTTGAATCCAATTCCGTCGTCCTGGATTTTCAACACGCACAGATCGCCTCCATGCCGCTGAAGTGAAAGAGTGATGTTCTTTGGATTTCCGTGCCGCACAGCGTTGTTCACCGCTTCCTGCGCGATGCGGTAGATGTGCGTCTCCTTTTCCATGTCATTGAGCTGAATGGCTGAATCCACCTCCAAGTTGCAGTTGAGGCGGTGATTGATCCGGATCGTGTCGGCCAGCAGTTGCAGGGCTCCGCCAAGCCCACGGTTCTTTACCGCCATGGGCGACATGCTGTGCGAAATCTGACGCACCTCCTGAATCCCGGCTTGAACGAGTTCACGGATACGCATGGCCTGCAGTTTTTGATCCCCGCAGAGTTCGCCCTCAAGCATCTCAGCCAGTGATGCCAGGCCTGTCATCGTCTGACCGACACCATCGTGCAGATTGTGCCCGATGTGTGCCTGCTCCTCCTCGGAGATTCTCAATATCACCTGCTGTAGTTGGCGCCACTCGGAAAGGTCCGTTCCGGTGACAATGATCCGGTCGGCAATGTCGTTCGGCGTTCGCGTGCTGATGCTGGTCAGTTCGACGTGGCGCAACGAGCCATCCTTGGCTTTGAGAATGGTCTCTCTCGGCGGATTCTCCTGCCCTTTCAAAACCCGCACCAATCTTTCCTGGGTGCGCATAGTCTCAGCGGCATCCATGATCCCGGCATCCCATGGAGTGCGGTTGATCAGTTCTGAGCGCCGGTATCCGAGCATTTTCAGCGTCGCATTGTTCACGTAAATCATGCGCCCCGTGTGATCGAGCAGCACAATGATGGCGGAGGTGTTGTTGATAAGGGTTTCGTTGAAACGCAGTTCCCGCAGGTAGTTTTCTTCAGCCTTCTTGCGCGCACTGATGTCCTGTACGATCGCCAGCACTCCCTCCGGATTGCCATTGATTCCTCTCAAGAGAGATCCGCTCACGTTGGCCCACACAACCGTCCCGTCCGGGTGGA
>CAJCCF010000695.1 GCA_903960845.1 uncultured Verrucomicrobiota bacterium
CCCAAAGCCCGGGATCGCGTGAGTGATCTTGGTGGCGCTCTTTTGCGGCGGCAAAAACCTTGTCAATGGTTAGGCCAATGACGATTAGGGAAAGATTTTTCATCGCCCGCCTTCACGATTCCCATCGGCGCACTTGCTCTGACTGAAAAGCTCGTTTTGATCGGATCTGCCATGCCTGCTGCCCCCTCTTTTGCACCCCGTCACATCGGCCCTTCCGCTGGAGATACGTCCGCCATGCTGCAGACGCTAGGCATTTCCAGCTTGGATGAGTTAATCGATCAAGTTGTACCCGAGGGCATCCGGCAACACGGCGAATTAAATCTGCCAAAACCACTAACCGAGCAGCAGGCGCTGCGCCGTCTGAACCAAACCATGGCGCGAAACAAGGTGATGCGCTCCTTTATCGGCCTGGGCTACCACGACACCTTCACGCCGCCTGTCATCCAGAGAAATATTTTCGAAAACCCGGGGTGGTACACTGCCTACACGCCCTACCAACCGGAAATCAGTCAGGGCAGGCTGGAGGCGCTGCTGAATTTTCAGACCATGATCTGCGACCTGACCGGACTGGATGTGGCGAATGCGTCCCTTCTGGATGAAGGCACCGCCTGTGCTGAAGCCCTGACCATGGCGGCTGCACAGGTGAGCGGATCAACGCGCGTGTTTGTCTCCAGCAACTGTCATCCGCAAACCATTGCGGTGGTCAAGACGCGACTGGCCGCCCTAGGGCTGAGTGTGGTGGTCGGTGACACCTCTGATTGGCTCAACCAGGATGGGGCTTCAGGATATGCAGCCGTGCTGGTGCAGTACCCCGACACGCTAGGCGTGATCCAGGATCACTCCATGCTGGCAAAAGAAGTGCACGAGGCAGGGGCTTTGCTCGTGGTCGCAGCCGATCTACTGGCCCTGACGCTGCTGAAGGCGCCGGGCGAGTTTGATGCTGATATCTGCGTGGGAAACAGCCAGCGCTTCGGCGTCCCACTTGGCTTTGGCGGCCCCCATGCCGCCTTCATGGCGGTGAAGGACGCACTGAAGCGCCGGATGCCGGGTCGATTGATCGGGGTGTCAAAGGATGCCGAGGGAAACCCAGCGTATCGGCTTTCACTCCAAACGCGGGAACAACATATCCGTCGTGAAAAGGCGACGAGCAACATCTGCACTGCCCAAGTGCTGCTGGCCGTCATGGCCGGCATGTATGCCGTCTATCACGGCCCCGCCGGGCTGAAAAACATTGCCTTGCGCACTCACGGAGCCGCAGTCTGGCTGGCATGTGAAATCACGTCGGCAGGATTGGAAATCGCGGGTTCTGACTTTTTTGACACACTAACCGTGCGTGTCCAAAACGCTGATTCTGTGCTAAAATCAGCACAGCTCTTTGGGATGAATCTACGCCGCGTGGACGAGACGCATGTAGGCATTGCTCTCGACGAGCGGGTGACGGACGAGGAGCTCCTCAACATCGCCGCGGCGCTCGGCATCAGCGAAATACGACAGAAACCGAATCTGGACGCCGACGTGCAGCCCCAATTTGCGGCATCTCTTCAGCGCACTTCCGCTTACCTGACACATCCCGTTTTTCAAAGCCACCACTCCGAGACCGACATGATGCGTTACCTGCATCGGCTCGAGGCCAAAGACATCGCGCTCAATCGCAGCATGATCCCTCTGGGCTCATGCACCATGAAGCTAAATGCCGTCGCTGAAATGATGCCGGTAAGCTGGCCTGAAGTGAATGCGATCCACCCCTTTGCCCCGACTGATCAAACTGAAGGTTATCGTGCCATGTTTGCCGAACTGGAGGCCTGGCTGGCAGAATGCACGGGTTTTGATGCTGTGTCCCTCCAGCCCAATGCCGGCTCGCAGGGCGAGTATGCCGGACTGCTTGCCATCAAACGTTTTCATGAATCACGCGGTGAAGGGCACCGGAATGTGTGCCTGATCCCGACCAGTGCCCATGGCACCAATCCGGCCAGCGCAGCCATGTGTGCCTTTAAAGTCGTCGCGGTGACTTGCGATGATCATGGCAACATCTCGCTTGATGATTTGAAGACGAAGCTGGAAGCAAACGCCGGCAACGTTGCCGCACTGATGGTGACCTATCCATCCACCCATGGTGTCTTTGAAGAAAGCATCAGCGAAATCTGCCAACTCACCCATGAGCATGGCGGTCAGGTGTACATGGATGGCGCAAATATGAATGCGCAGGTCGGGCTCACCTCACCCGGAAAAATCGGCGCTGATGTGTGCCACCTGAATCTGCACAAAACCTTCTGCATCCCGCACGGCGGTGGGGGACCTGGCGTTGGTCCCATCGCTGTCGCCGCTCATCTAAAAGCGCATCTGCCGGGTCACATCGTCTGGACAGACAGAGCTGAAGGTGCCGTGTGTTCAGCCCCATGGGGCAGTGCCAGCATTTGCACGATCTCCTGGATGTACATCGCCATGATGGGATCTCAGCTCACGGATGCGACGAAATATGCGATCCTTGGTGCAAACTACATCGCCAAAAAACTGGAACCATGCTTCCCCACACTCTACAAAGGCAGGAATGGATTCGTGGCGCACGAGTGCATCCTTGATTTCCGGCACTTTCACCACGTCACGGTTGAGGATGTGGCAAAACGACTCATGGATTTCGGCTTTCATGCACCGACGATGAGCTGGCCCGTCGGTGGCACACTCATGATCGAACCGACAGAGAGTGAGAGCCTGAGCGAGTTGGATCGTTTTTGCGAGGCCATGACCTGCATTCATGGCGAGATTCTGAGCGTGGAAAACGGCACCGCTCACGCCACGGACAACGCACTAAAGCGCGCGCCGCACACCGCTGTTTTTGTGACCAAATCCGACTGGCCTCACAGCTACACCCGAGAGACCGCCGCCTATCCCCTGCCCTGGGTTCGTGAATCGAAGTACTGGCCTCCCGTGGCCCGCGTGGACAATGTCTACGGCGACCGCCACCTCATCTGCTCCTGCATCAGCGTGGAGGATGCGGCAGAGAGCTAAGGCAAAAGAGTCACCGTCGCGATTGCAGCAGTGGCTCAGCATATGCCTGAACGACCTAATTCAGCCCCCCCCAGAAGGCAGATTCAGCAGTTTAGCGTAACCAAATGTGGTCTTACCAACCGCGGTGAACCTGATCGTTCATCAGGAGACAGCATTAAGGTGCTCCGATCTGGAGATGACTCTCAATGCTTGGCAGCGCCTTGAACTGCTGGAGCTGCTCCGCCCGTGTTGGATGGGGCATACTTGGCCACAAGAAACGCTCCACCAACCGCCAGGAGGCAGCCAAGGATGAATGGCACCGGCAGATTTTTCAAACCACCCTCCGGCGGATGAATGAGCATGGCCGTGATGGTGTTGATCACCGGGGCGCCAGCAAAGACGATGGGCATCACCGCAGCTGCCGCGGCACCTTTATAAATGGGGGCTGCTGCGCCAAGCGCGAGGACAAGCGTCAAGGCACCCAAGGCACCGGCGACACCGGCAACAAGGCTCCAGGAAATACCGGAGCTGGTGAATCCAAAATTGGAACCGCGCACCTTGAGAACCACGGCAGCAATGACGCCAATCAATGCGTAGGCAATGCAAACAAAAAGGAAGGCTTTCAGACCTGCATGCGGTGTTTCCGGCCCCATAGGCATGAAACCGCGTCCTTTGTGAAGAAGAACACCATAAACGCCCCAGGAGAGCACAGTGAGAAGGGCGAAAGTAAGCCAGGTCATATTGGATTTTTTGGGTGGAGGATTCACTTCGGTAGGAAACGTTGGGGACAACCTATTTGGTCGGAAAATGTGAGGAAACAAAGGCTTTTCTTCAAGCACGACTGGCTTCCAACTCTGCCTCAGTCTTACCGACGCGGCGGAAATGCAGCTGCTGCACGCGGCGCAGGTCTGCCTTGGTGGTGGTGACTTCAAAATCTTCAATCGTGACGCTCTCACCCACCTTGGGCAGACGGCCTAGCATGTGAGTGACGTAACCGCCGATGGTGGTGACCTCATCACTCTCGATCTTCAGGGCCGTATGCTCGGCGATCTCATAAAGATTGAGCGTGCCTTCCACGACAAATTCATCATCGCTGATACGGCGAAACTCACTGGTCTCATGATCAAACTCGTCCTGAATGTCGCCAACAATCTCTTCAAGCACGTTGTCGAGCGTAACAACGCCAACCGCCCCGCCATACTCATCCACGGCGAGCGCAATATGCGCGTGTTTGTCCAGAAAGAAGCGCAGCAACTTGTCGATGGGCAGCATCTCTGGCACCATGGGCAGATCACGTCGGATAGTACGCAGATCCGCCTTTGGTTGACCGACAAGGGCAATGAGATCCTTGATATGAATCATGCCCACGCTGTGATCGAGGTGTCCCTCAACAAGGGGGTAGCGTGTGTGCTTGGCGTCGATGGCAACCTTGAGGTTGGCTTCAAATGAATCATCGGCATCGAGCGAAACAACATGATTGCGCGGCGTCATCACATCCCGCACGCATCGGTCATTGAGCGCCAGGGCATTCAAAAGAATGTCCTTCTCCGTCTCGGTCACTTCCTTGGACCTCTGGCTTTCCGCCACAATGTGACGCAACTCTTCTTCCGAGTGGGCAAGCTCACTTTCAGATACAGGATCAATGCGGAAGAAGAACCGAAGAGCAAAGTTCGTGCTGCTGTTGAGCACATAAATCGCGGGCTTCAGCACGACGTAAAAAAGATGCAGAGGCCGGGCGATGAAAAGAGCGGTGGACAGTGATTTGCGGATGGCAAGAACCTTGGGTGTCTGTTCGCCGAGCACCACATGCAGGTAGGTAACGACGGCATACGCGATGCCGATTGAAACCCAGCGAATGACGGTCTCATTCACCACGCCCAGTTTAAACATCATAGGCTGCACCACGACAGCCACAAAGGGCTCGCCAAAAATGCCGAGAGCGATGCTGGTCAGCGTGATGCCGAGCTGACCTGCCGATAAATAAGCATCCAGATTGCGTGTGACGTGCTGGGCGAATTTGGCACCGCTGACTCCATCCTCGATGGCAGCCTGGAGCTGGCTGTCGCGAACTTTGACAATGGCAAACTCTGCTGCCACGAAAAAGGCGTTAAGCAGCACAATTGCCAGCACGATGACAGATTGCCAAAAAAGTTCGTTAGGCGTAAAGCTCCACTCACGCACGAGTTCAGCGGTGGCGTTGGCAATGATCAGAGTCATGGAGCGGTTTGGATCACTCGGTCACAGCTTCTCGTAATTCCCATCACAGCGTTTTTCGAGAATGGTGAACCCGGCCTTCTTTGCATCGGATACAGACAGAGGCTTGGTGATCTTGGGCATATTGAAGCTGCTGACGAGCTTCTTCACAGGCCTCCGGCAAAGCGGGCAATGCGTGAGGGCAGGTCGATCCATGGGGCGACGCAGGTCAAACCCGCGCCGGCAAGAGGCACAGCCCCGCTCGGAGTTCTCAGCGATGTAAGAATACGTAGGCATAGAGTGATGGAGTCCATGCCGCACCCTGAGCATGCCCGGGGAAATTTTCCCCGGACGATGGACTGCATTTACCAGCTGGATTTGGTCACGCCAGGAAGGAATCCGGCGCAAGCCATTTCACGGAAAGTCAGACGGGACATCTGGAAACGGCGAATGAACGCACGACGACGACCGGTGACGCGGCAGCGATTCGTAAGACGCGTCGGACTTGCATCACGGGGCAGAAGTGTCAGGCCGACATAATCGCCTTTCGCCTTCAGCTCTGCGCGGAGCTTTGCGTATTTTTCAACAGTCTTTGTTTTGCGCTTCTCGCGCTCTAGCCAACAAGTTTTTGCCATAGGGGCGGCGAAAGTGCCCGATCTGTTTCTTTTTGCAACGAGAAATTTCTACTGGCAGGCACTAACATTTTCGGTTACAGCCCGCGCACTATGGTCACTGGAATGCTCATCGCCGCTTTTTTCCTCTTTCTTGGAGTCCTTGTCTTTGCTTTTCTGCAGAAAGCCTGAGGCTCTTTAATCATCCCCGTCCGCACGGGAGATGCCTTTGTAAAGCTCAGGGAACCGGCGCTCCAGGGTCTTTGGAGTGATATAGCCAATGAGCTGTGCCGTGCTCCAGTCCGCGAGTCCCCAGTGGGCGGTGGGAATGGCCATAAGAACTGCGGTGCAGGTTGGCATTTTTGAAACATGCTCCCTGGCCAGAATGCGCTCGACAAACTCATGCATGCCCGGGTTGTGCCCGAACAAGACGACATGACGCCAGCTTTCGTCCAATCCATGCACTGCTTCCATAATCTGCGCCGCTTCAGCCAGATAAAGCCGTGATTCCAGCAACAATGCTTCCGTGGGCAGACTCATCACTTCCCGCATGATTTGCGCAGTTCCCAAAGCGCGCAGGGCGGTGCTGCTGATCAGCCTGTCCGGCTTTGGCAGAAGTAGAGGGGTCTCAGCGCCTCCCAAGTAAGTCTTATTGATAAAAGTAGCCACCGCCAAGGCGGCATGACTCCCTCGATCGTTAAGCGGACGGTCGTGATCCGCCAATCCAGGCTGATCCCAGCTGGATTTGGCGTGGCGGACGATCGTGAGATACTTCATCAGGCGGCGTAAAAGTGCCCTCTCGCACCAAGCCACTCGGGTGTCAATACAGGAGCACTCGGGTAAATCCCAAGCTCGAGAGTTAAAAAGAGCATGGTGTTCGACCTTGCTCGGCTCTATAACTGATTCTAGATTTCCTAATAATTAATGATCATTTGTCTCGAATCATCTCTCCTTGGTGGCTACCTCTCCAACGAAGTGCCCGGTCTTGTGACAGGCCTGCTGCACTTGGCAGGGATCAACCAGCCCATACGAGTAGAGGTGGTGGGAAACTTCATGCGGGACATCGCAGGTTGCCGGGTGGAGTTCTATAACCCACTACCAAACGGATGTCTGGCCGATGTGACATGCCTAAGTCAGACACAAACCGGGTTTACCGGAGTGATGACTGCCTCCAACCGCGTGGCGAAGCTGCCCAGGCGCCGCCGATCGGGCGACCAGTCGCTGCCTGATTCCTCAGGGCTTAAAAATTTGTTGTCCTTTGAGTGGTTCAATCCGCAGTCCCAACGAATTCTGATTCAATCCTGGCATTTGCAACTCCGGGTAAGCGCGCCCCAATGGCAGCTCAGCGCCGAGGAGGAATCAGTCCAGCTTCGCCAGGCTCGTGCGCGCCGGAAGTATTTCCTGCTCACCAAGCGCAAACAATCCCAGGATACGGCCACAGCACTCCATGCACCCGGCACCGCAGACCCCTTCGAGCCACAGGAAGTGACCGGAAATCCCTTCACTCACCTGGATGAGCCTAAAAGGCGCCGCAGCACTGCTAATGGCGATTTAAAGCAGCCTGAGTCAGGCCCAACCAAGTGCGCTGCCGCTCTGGCTCAAGAACTGCGGCGCTTTGACCGCCTGCTCGCCTTCACCGATGAAGTGAGGAACCGCCCCGCCGTCATCAACCTGCTGTCCACCGTGACAGACCTGACCGCGCACCTGATCCATGCTCTGACCCAATTTTCAGATACCCATAAAGCCGGCTGGCGCTACCTCATCGTCGATCTGGAGCAATCGCTGCCACTTTTTGGTGCAGCCCTCAATGCCACCGACAAGCTGATGCAGCACGCCACACCCGGCAGTGATCAGCAATGGCTCAGCAACGTGCAGGCGAGCATGCTGAACATCGAGCTAAGGATGCGCGAGTTGCTGACACAGCTTCGCTAGTTGCGGACGCGCGCAGCTGGCAAAGCGATTCAAGGCACAAAATTCCCTAGCTTCGCAGGAGGTGGCGTATCAAAATGCCTTCATGCCCGATGCCCCTCCAACCAGCATTGCCTTTGCGTCTGTAGCGCAGCAGGTGGAGCGGCGTGTGTGGTTGCGCCGCTGGCTGGCCTGGCTCAGCGGCACACTCTGGCCGTCAGTCGCATCACTGGTTATTCTGGTGTCTCTCGATAGTGCCACAGGGCACCGCCTGTTCTCCATCCTCGCCTGGATGACACTCGCCGCATGGCTGCTTGTTCCAATAGGTCTGACGCTTTGGCACAAGCCCGGGCACTTCAGCACACTGGCCTTGTGGGATCGCGCTGCAGGACGCCGTGAAGCCTTTGCCAGTGCCTGGTGGTTTGAGCAGCAAAGCACGCTCACGGAATCTCAGCGCGCCCATGTGAATGCCCAAATGGCTGCACTGCCCAAGGCACTGGAATCACTTCCCAAAGACCTGCCACTGCAGCCACACCGCTGGATTTGGCTGCCACTTGCCGTCACCATCACGGGATCACTGATTTCCCAGAGTCTGCATCCATCCCCCGAAGCACTGACGTTGGATGAGGCGATGCAGCAGGCTGCCAAAAAAGAGGGACTCCAACTGGCAAAGACCGACTGGCAGAAAAAGAAACTCGAAGGCTTGAATGCCGAAGAGCAGGCCGCACTGGAAAAGCTCAAGGCAAGTCTCAAGCAGACCGCTGAAAATCTCGAAAAAGCCGGGGGCAAGGATGCGCGCGATGTCATGTCCGATCTTGAGCGCCGTGCCCGCGAGGCCGAAAATCTCGCTGAAAAACTTGGCGCTGATCAGGATGCCTGGGCTTCAGCCAAACTCATTCAATCCCTGCGAGAGCATGCCGACACCGCCGATCTGGGCGATGCTGTGGCTGCAAAGAATGCCGCACAAACAGCCAAGGCTGCCGAAGCGCTTGCCCAGCAACTCAAGTCACCCCAGCTCACCAATGACACCCGGGAGCGGCTCAATGAAACGCTCAAAGACGCCAAGCAGCAGTCAGAGAAAGAGGACAAGCTCCGCACCGTCGGTCAACATGTCTTAAAGGCTGGAGACCAGCTTCAGGAAACCAAACCGGCACAGGCTGGTGACGAGTTCGAAAAGCTCGCGGAAAAAATGAGCGCCCAAGCGCGGCGTGAGCAGGCAAAAGACGAGCTTGAAAAGCTTGCCCAACAGCTGCGCGATGCAGGCAGCAACATCTCGGGTCAAAATCAGGCGGGCGGAATGCAGCAGATGGCGGCGGCTTCACAGCAGAACCAATCTCCCCAGGCCACACCTCAAGTGGGTCAGGCTCAGCCGCCGCCACAAGGGCAGCAAGGACAACAAGGGCAGCAGCAGCTTCAGCCGCCCGGACTCGGCCAAATGGGACAGCAGGGCCAACAACAAATGCTTCAACAAAACCCGGTGCCCGGAACCGGCAAACAACAGCAGATGATGATGGCCCAGGGTCAACCGGGACAGCAGGGCAAGCCTGATCAGGGGCAGCCCATGCTCATGGCACCCGTGCCGGGTCAAAAACCCGGTGAGAAAGCGGACGCCTTCATGCTCGGCCCGCCCGGTGGCAACCAGGGAGACGGCCCCATGATGATGCTCAGCACACCTGGTGGTTTGCAGGCTGGTGTTGGCAAAGCAGAACTCAATGCCGCCCCCACCTCAAAGCAGGACACCGCCAATCAGGCCGTCGTCGCCGCACAGCAAAACAACGAAGGCCAGTCAAGTGTTCGCACCATCGAAGGTGGTGTTCGCAAAGAACAGGCTGCTCGCACCGCCAGCCAGATCGCCAGTGAAGCCATCGCGGCCGAAGAAGAAGCCCTCGACGAAGCCGCCCTTCCTCCAGCCCGTCGCGAGCAGGTCCGCCGCTACTTCACTGAATTGCGGAAGCGTCTCGCGAAGTAGCAATGCCGGAACACGCCCGTGAGAGATCGCCGGCATTGTCGCGTTCAATGCGCTGCATGTATTCACCTGATTTCCTTCACCTCAACCGCCGCGAATTGTTCCGGCGCAGCGGCCTCGGACTTGGCTCGGCGGCACTGGGGTCGTTGCTGGCATGTGATCTGCCGGCCATCGGTGCGGAAGCTGCCATCCGTCCGGGCCCGCATTTTGCACCGAAGGCCAAACATGTGATCTACCTGCACATGATCGGTGCCCCTTCGCACCTGGATCTGCTGGATTACAAGCCGGCACTGCAAAAGCATGACGGTCAGAAGTGCCCGGACGAGTTGCTGAAAGGCAAGCGATTCGCCTTCATCGGTGGCGAAATGACGCTCGCCGGCTCAGCCTACAAATTTGCCAGGCACGGTCGCAGTGGTGCGGAAATGTCGGAACTACTGCCGCATCTGGCAACCGTGGCCGATGACATTTGCATCCTGAAAGGCCTGCACACCAACGAGATCAATCACGCTCCAGCGCAGATGTTTCTTCACACAGGTTTCGGTCAGGGCGGACGGCCGAGCATGGGCTCGTGGGTGACATACGGCCTGGGCAGTGAGAACCGTGATCTGCCAAGCTATGTGGTGCTTTTGTCCGGCCCGCCCGGCGGTGCCGGCACGGCTCTCTGGAGCACCGGATTCCTGCCGAGCGTGTATCAGGGCGTGCAGTTCCGCGGCAGTGGAGACCCGGTGCTTTTTCTGAGCAATCCCGCCGGCCAGGGCCGTGAAGACCGCCGTCGGGTGCTCGATGCCGTGCGGGCGATCAATGAACAGAACCTCGGCATCGTCGGAGATCCTGAAATCGCCACGCGCATCAGCCAGTATGAAATGGCTTTTCGAATGCAGGCCAGCGTGCCCGAATTGATGGACATCAAGGAGGAGTCCCCGGCCACACTGAAAATGTATGGCGCCACTCCAGGCAAGGCGTCCTTTGCCAACAACTGTTTGTTAGCGCGCCGCCTCATCGAGCGGGGCACGCGAATGGTGCAACTCTATGACTCCGACTGGGATCATCACGGCGCTCTCGACAAGCGCCTGCGTGAAAAAACCAGGGACGTGGATCAGGGCATGGCCGCACTCGTGCGCGACCTGAAGCAGCGCGGTCTGCTTGATGAAACCCTGATCATCTGGGGCGGCGAATTTGGACGAACACCCCTGCGACAGGGTGCTGATGGCAACGGCGCCAGGACCGCTGCAGGCCGTGATCATCACAAGGATGCCTACACCATGTGGATGGCCGGAGGTGGCGTGAAAGCCGGCATCACCCATGGCAAGACCGATGAGTTTGGCTTCAATGTGATCGAGGGCGGGGTGCATACTCATGATCTCAATGCCACCGTCCTGCACCTGCTTGGACTCGATCACGAACGACTCACCTTCCGCTATCAGGGACGCGATTTCCGCCTCACGGATGTGCATGGCGAGATCGTGAAATCGATCCTGGCGTGATCACGGTTTCACCGTCAGCCAAATCTGGGATGAGCCATCCAGCAGGGACGTTCCCCGCAGACTCTCACCGCGAAGCGGTCCTTTGGCTGTCTGCATGCCTGCGGCCTCAGCCTTGGTCCAGACACCAATCTGGATAGCCTGACCACCCGGAGGGGCATTTGACGCCGCTTGGAGCTTGATCTCCACCTCACCACCCTTTTCAGGCACTGGCACTTCGGCGGCATGAACGCCAGGAGGCAGGTTCGCCACACGCACGACCAGAGGTTCTTTAAAAACGTTGAGCATCTTCACGGTGGTTTTCACACTCACCGTTTTACCAAGGCTGAGCGTGACCGGTTTGGCATCGACCAAGGTTGCTTCATAGGCCGGGACCGGCGGCATGATTTCCAGAACGTATGCCTTGTCGCCTCCCCCCTGATGAAACAGATCTTCGACGATGACCTGATGCAGACCCTCCACTGCAGCGGTCCACACGGCCACAGGATCGGGCATCTGCTCGCTTTGATCATCGGCACTGGTGATGAGTTTTCCATCAGGGCCTTCAATCTTCAACAATGCATCCAGCGGCAGGCCAAGACGCTTGGAAAGCACGCGCGACTGAAGTTTGTCGCCTTTCTTCATCATGATGGCAAAGCGATCCACATCGGCTTTGTCGCTGATGCGCCCGCCGATGGCACCAGCCTGCACCGGCGTGGCCTGCTCCTTCGCATTGTTCGGCTCCTTCTCGATCAATGCCGGCTTGGCGGCGATCAGCGCCTGCAAGGGCAGGAGGAATCCGGGAGGCGTGACCAGGCTGACATCTCCATCACGCCGGATTTGCGCGGCATCGAACGTGTGTTTGAGCTTTTTTGGATCAAGGTTATGCCCAACCAATTCCACTTCCGTTTTACCGGTCGCGGCGATGGTTGATGGATAGATTTGCGTCACCGCCGGACCATTCGTGAGGTGCAGGCGGTAAATCATCGAGGCACTGCCGGCGAAGCGAACATCAGCCAGGGGCGGATGGGCGAAACCGGCAAGTTGCACTGTGTAGACTCCGGCTTTGACAGCCTTGAAAACAATGATGGGATCGAAATTGCGCGAGTCACTCGCCGTATGCACACGGACCCCCTGGTCATCCACCACATGGGCGATCATATCCACGCCGGAGCCGATGCTGTACGCCTCCACCATGCCGACCAGTGTTTGTCCCGCAGTCAGCTTCACGGTGTATCCATCCATGTCGCCCCCCTTATCGAGACGGGCATTCACGCAAACAGGCAGTTTGTCCATGGGCTGGCCTTTGCCAACCTCATCGTTAGGCTCGATTTCCGTGATCTCCGGAAACGCACCCACGCTGAACCAGCGCGGTTCAGAGGCACCGTCAGCATTGCTGGCATGGACGAGATACAGCCCGGGCCTGGCCTCCGATGTGATCGTCGTCTGCCATTCGCGCTTCTTGCCATTGGGCACAAAATAAACACCGGGAGCATCTGTCCACAAATGCGCATCCGCCTCAATCTTGCCACTCGCGCTCAGCACGAAGCTGGACCCGATCTGACCGCCTGCGGGAAACAGCGATTCGAGCTTGGGCACTTCCGCCACGGCCGCCTGAACCAGCAGGCGGGCAATGAAGAAAACAACCACGCCCTGACGAGCGTGATCAGAAAACCAGCGTCTCACGCGAACAACTCCTTGATCGGCTTGCCCCCGTTCACGAGTTGCACGGGGCGACCAGTGTTTGTATGCAGCACCTGATGCGGATTAATGCCGAGTTTCGTGTAAAGGGACACGGCGAAATCCTCCGGAGAATAGATGTTTTCGGACGCGTAGTAACCCTTGGGATCAGTCGCTCCGACGATCTGTCCTCCAGGAATGCCGGCGCCCGCCATGAGCACATTCATCGCGCCCGGCCAGTGATCACGACCGGCGTCCTTGTTCACCTTCGGCGTCCGTCCGAATTCTCCGAGGCAAATGACCAGCGTGCTGTCGAGCATGCCGCGCTGGTCGAGATCGGTGATGAGTCCGTTCAGGCCCTGATCGAGCTTCTGAGCATAACCATCTTTGAAAGTCTTGAAGATGCCGCGATGATGATCCCAGCCACCCCAATAGGCGACGGAGAATGACACGCCCACTTCGGCAAGACGGCGTGCGAGCAGCAAACGCTGGCCGAAATCGTTCTCGCCGTACATCTTCCGTGTGGCCTCGGACTCTTTGCTCAAATCAAACGCCGCCTGAGCGGTTGTCGATGTCACCAACTCCATGCCCTGCTGGTAAAATTGATCAAAACCCACAGTCGGGTCCTCCGCGACCTTGTCGGTGATGCGCTTCATGTTATCGAGCGAAGCGCGGAGCACATTGCGGTTCACCGCACGACCTTCGCTGATGTCCTGAGGAATGGCGACGTCACGCACACGGAAGGATTTGCTGTTTGGGTCACCACCGATCACAAACGGCGCATGCTGTGCGCCGAGGAAATTAGGACCGCCAGAGCGCGACACATTGGGCAGGCTCATGTAGGCCGGCAGTCCGCCGCGCACGCCGCGCTCGTTAGAGACCATGGAACCAAACGAGGGGTGGAAACTCACAAAGGCACCGCAACCCACCGGTACCGGTGTGGGCGCACCGGTCATCATGTAATGATTGCCGCCGCCGTGATTGGGGTCTTTGTGGCAGATTGAGCGGATGACTGAGAATTTTTTGAAGCTCTTGGCCAGAAGCGGCATCGTCTCACAAAAGTGGACTCCGGGCACGCTGGTGGGGATGGATTTAAACTCGCCGCGAATGTCCTGCGGTGCCGTTGGCTTTGGATCAAACGTCTCGTAGTGCGAAGGGCCGCCATCGAGCCAGACAAGGATGCAATTGATCTGATCCGGGCTCGTCTTCCCGCGTGCTTGTGCCGCCTGAGCGCGCAGCGCCAGAATGTCAGAGAACGCGACGCCACCAATGGCACCGAAGCCGACTTGGAGGAAGTCACGACGGCCGAGGCCGTTGCAGTTGGAGTGAAACACAGACATGGGGGAAGTCAGGGACAGTGAACCTACGGAGGCTGCGGCCGATCTCTTGCTTGGGCAGCTTCAATGATTAAATACGAACTCGGCCGAGTTGATCAGCGCCCAAGCCAGATCTTCGATGGCGGTCTGCCGGGTTGCCCCGGGTGTGCTGAAGAAACGCAGCGCCGTCTTCAGTTCTTCCGCCCTGGGTGAGCGGTTGTAAGCGGCGAGGTAGACCTCGGTGATGAGCTTTGGCTCCGGGGTATCGCTCTTTGCCAGCGCGCTGATTCTGCCGCTGCTGCTGCTCAGCTTGGTTTGCAGGCTGTTTGAGTTCATCAGGTGCAGCGCCTGCACGACACTGGATTTGCGCTCACGCTCACAGGGACATTCCTGGCTGGCATTCGGGCGGCCGAAAGCATCGAGGAAATCGCTGTCGAGCTTGTGGTTCCAAGTTTGCACGGCGCGCGCATT
The DNA here is from genome assembly GCA_903960845.1 of uncultured Verrucomicrobiota bacterium. Taxonomy (GTDB): domain Bacteria; phylum Verrucomicrobiota; class Verrucomicrobiia; order Verrucomicrobiales; family Verrucomicrobiaceae; genus Prosthecobacter. The sequence continues at coordinate 14,591 of CAJCCF010000695.1, forward strand.
GGGTGGCAGACCGCTGAAAGTTTCACGAACACCCGTCACATCACACACGGCATCCAGCAGCACCTCGGCGCTCATGCGGCGCTTCAGGCTGCGGGAGAAATTTTTGTTGTCCGCGAGATTGTGCTCATTGGGCTGCGAGCTGAGCTGGTAGGTGCGCGAGTTCACAATGGTGCGCATCAGGTGCTTCAGGTCGTAACCGTTCGATGAAAAATCCTGCGCCAGCCAGTCGAGCAGCGCTTCATTGGTGGGCGGATTGGAGACACGGATGTCATCCACCGGATCGACAATGCCGCGCCCGAGGAAATCAGACCAGATGCGGTTCACGATGGCCTTGGCAAAGAAAGGATTTTCACTTCCGGCCATCCAATCGGTGAGGGCGACACGCGGATCCTGACCTTCGACATAAGGCATCTCAGGCCCGTCCGGGGGTTTGGGGGTCATGACCGCATCGGTGATGGGGTGCGTGACTTCACCCTTGCCGCCATACCACCAGTATTCAGGCTCGCCGGAGATCGGGGCGGAGATCCCCTGCCCTTTGCGTTTCATCTGGCCAAAGAAAGCGGCGAGCTGGTAGTAGTCTTCCTGCGTCCACTTTTCACTCGGGTGATGGTGACATTTCGCGCAGTCGAGCCGCACTCCGAGGAAGATCTGACTGACAAACGAGCTGGCATCCACGGCCTCGCGCTTGTCACGGAAAACGGCCACGGGACCATAGTCGTGCGTGCTGCCCTGAGCGGTGAGAAGCTCGCGCACCATGGTGTTGTAGGGCTTGTTCTGGCGGAAGCTGTCGCGCAACCAGGTGTCGAGCAGATAGACGGGCTTCACGCCAACGCGCGAGGGATTCGGCCGGATGAGATCACCCCATTTCACAGCCCAATGGTCGGCATAGTTGGGCTGTTCCAGCAGGTCATCCACCAGCCTGGCACGCTTATCGGCGCGGGTGTCGGCGAGAAATTTCTTCGCCATTTCGACGGTGGGCAGTTTGCCGATGAGATCAATGGAGGCGCGCCGGAGGAACTCTTCTTCCGAGCAGGTTTCGGAAGGCAGGATGCCCAGCTTCTGATGCCGCTCATGCACGAGGCGGTCGATCTCATTGTTCACCGGAAGTTTCGCATACAACTCCGGTGGCAGGATTTTATCCGCCGGCACAGTGATGCGTGCCACGTCAACCAGCCCCATGTAGCGCACGACAATGACGCCTTCGCCACTGATTGCGCCGACCTTGACCTGCCCGTGCTCATCCACCACGGCCATCTCTTTGTCCTGGGAGAGATAGTCGGTGAGATTCGTCACGTCCCTGGTTGTGCCATTGGAATACCTGGCGGTGACTTTGAGTTTCTGCGCGGCGCCTTTTTTGTAGCTCTGCTCGCGCGGTTCCACACTTACCGTGTCGAGTTTTGGCTCGCCTTCGATGGCAAAGGGCACGCCTTGTTTGATCCAGGTCAGGAGTTTCAAATACGCCTCACTCTTCCTGTCGATGCGCGCCCCGCCTTCATGCGGCACATCACCGGTCGCCTTCTTCAGCAGCAGACTTTCTTCCGGCGCGGCGAGGAACAAGCGCCGGCCGCGATCGTCGCGCACGATCTCATTGTAGTCATGCTTTGGATCATAACCGAAGACGGAGAGCTTGAAGTTGTTCTGCCCCTCCGGCTTGGCATGGCAATTGCCGGAAGCACAGCCAGCTTTCATCAAATGAGGCATCACATCATGGATAAAACTCACCGGTGCCTCTGCGGACAGAAGCGGGCCGGCCAGAGATAGGCAGGCGGCAAGAATCATCAATCGGGGGGGGATCATTCGTTACCTACGGCTGGCCGGGGCAAATCTTGCCTCACCCGGGCAGCCGACCCGTGCGTTTGATTGCTTCGGCAAGCCAGACGCATTCCTCCATCCATGGGCTTTCCTCACGCAATTGCGTCAGGGTCACGGGCATTCGCGCGCTCCAGTTCTGGCCGCTGGCGATGCCGGGGACATTGAAACGATCTTCCAAGGCGAAAAGATCCGGCAGCATGAAGGCGGCATAGCGCGCGTTGCTGGAGAGCAGCGCCTCGATCAGCGCGTGGCGGATGTGATCGTCGTAAGCGGGCCAGTCGCCTTCGCGCACCGGCAGTCCGGCAAATTCTGAAAGGAACCTCAATTCTTTGTTAGCCTGATGGCGCTCGCCCTCATCCTGGCTCTGGCAGTCACGACGCCGGTGCTCCCAGTGAGTCTTCATCGGCTCATGATCGTGCGTGGCGTAGGTGGTGAAGGCGCAGTTGTCGTACTCGCTGCCCTGCTGCACATGGCCGTCAGCCCCATCCTCCCAGTGGCTCACCTTGAAGCCCGGCACGTCGAGACTCAGCAGATGCGAACGCACATAGTCAGGCACATTGCCCAGATCCTCAGCCACCACTTCATAGGGAGCTGCGGCGGCGACGATCATGCGCAAATACTTGTCACCTGCGGCGAGATTTGCGGCCTTGTGTTCAGCCGTGTCGTCATCGTGCTCTTGATAGTGCGGCAGACGGCCACCCGTGCGCTCACTGGCCTCATCATCACTGAGATGCAGGAACTCTTCATTCCGCTGCGGGCGCCATGGGAAGCTGTAGATGCGGTAAAAACCAAGCACATGGTCGATGCGGAAAATATCGAAGATCTCCGTGAGTTTCTTCACGCGGCGCTGCCACCAGCCAAAACCGTCTGCTTCCATCACATCCCAGCGATACAGCGGGATGCCCCAGTTTTGGCCCCAGCGCTGCACGAATTGATCGTCTTTGAAATAGGTCTCCGGCGGCGCGCCGCCACACCACTCCAGGTTAAACTGGGCCGGCTCAAAGAACACATCAGAACTGCACCATGAAATGCCGAAAGGCACGTCACCCATCAGTTTGATCTTTTTCGCCGCCGCATAGGCGCGCACGGTCCGCCACTGGCTGAAGCAGAGCCACTGGACATAGGCATGGAATTTGAGCTTCTCTTCAATCTCCGCCGCGCAGGTCCTTCGCTGATCCGCCAGCCACGCCCGGGCTTTGGCACCGCTGTTGGTTTCCTCGGGCCAGTTCGGCCAGTCTTCATGGCCGTGAATGTCCATCAGCACGCGAAAGAGGCTGTAATCCTCCAGCCAGCTGGCTTCAGCACGGCAAAATTCGGCAAACTCCGCGACGCGATCCGGCTGGGTGGAGAGGCTGCCATAGGCTTGACGCAGCAGGCTCGTCTTCAACTTCCTCACCTTTTCATACTGCACCGCACCTTCACGAAGTGCGCTGCCGCCGAGAAAGCGCAGCGTGCTACGGAAGAATTTCTCATTCAGTTCCGGGATCACCTCCGGCGTGATCTCCAGCGTCAGGTAATCCAGCGCAATCGAACTGATGGCATTGTAGGGACTGCTGTCACCACCAGTCGCATTGATCGGCAGAAACTGCAGAAAGCCCAGACCAGTCTCAGCCGCCCAGTCGATGAGATCACGCACGCCCCCGGTGTCGCCAATGCCAAGGTCATCGGTCGTTCGAATGGCGAAAACGGGAACAAGAATGCCGGCTCGGCGTGGCTGGATCGTGGGCATGAGAGTTTGGATGAATGCGGACGGATGGCCCGGTTTCAACGGGTCATTTCACAATGTCGCAGGGGACGTGCCAGAGCTGAAAGAAGCTACGCATGCCCAAACGTCCTGAAATGCCGCGCCAGAAAAAGTTTCAGCACCCGCATTTCATTTTTTAAAACTTCATCAGGCTGCTCAGCCAAAACCCGCTCGACACGCTCAGTCAGCGAATCACCGTTCTGTGCATCGCCCGCCGTGGTGAGCCTGGCTTTGATCCGGTCCACTTGCTGACGTGCCTCATTGATTTTCAACTGCGCCTCCGCCTCCGTGATTTCACCCAGTGCAAGCTGCTTGAGCTGGGAACATTCAAAGTGCCTGCAGCGCACCGGACGCTGCGCGTAGATCGTGCAGGTGCAGTCGTCGAGAAAACGACACGGCTGCTTGAAGTAAGGTTCGCTCTTCTTGCGATTCACCTTCATGCCCAGCTTCTCCAAATCCCTGATCGAATCCTCGGGCTGAAGCTTCA